>NZ_SMJX01000379.1 GCF_004348535.1 Actinomadura sp. KC216 | reverse complement strand
GGCGTCAGTCGGGGTGCGGCGAATCGGTGGGGCCCGCTGTCTTCAGGGCCAGGTGACGGTCACGGATCGAGGGTGCGTCCTGGAATTCCTGGACGGTGCCGTCGAAGACCATGCGGCCGCTGTCGAGTACGTAGACGCGGTCGGCCAGTTGCAGGCAAAGGTCGAGGCGCTGCTCGACAAGGAGCACTGATGGTCCGCGTTGCCGCAGGTCGGCCAGGACGTCGGCGAGCTGGGCCACGATGACCGGTGCCAGTCCTTCGGTCGGCTCGTCGAGCATCACCAGGCGGGGTGCGCCGAGCAGTGCCCGGGCGATGGCCAGCATCTGCTGTTCGCCGCCGGAGAGCCGGTCGCCTTTGTTGCGCCTTCGCTCGGCGAGGCGGGGAAAGCGGTCGTAGACGTCCTCCAGGCTCCACTGGGCGCCGGGGCGCCTGGAGATCGCGAGGTTCTGCTCCACGGTGAGCCGGCCGAAGATTCCCCGGTCCTCGGGGACGTAGGCGATGCCCATGCGGGCGGACTCGAAGGCGGACCGGCGGTCCAGGTCGTGGCCGTCGAAGGTGATCCGTCCGGACCGCCGCACCAGGCCCATCACCGACTTCAGCAGCGTGGACTTCCCGGCTCCGTTGCGGCCGAGCAGCGCGACGGTCTCCCCGGTGCCCACCTCGAGCGAGACGCCGTCCAGGACCTGGCTCTTGCCGTAGAAGGCGGCGACCTCATTGAGCGTCAGCATCGGATGTTCCCTCCAACTCGCCGCCCAGATAGGCCCGCCGGACCTCGACGTCGGACTGGATCTGCTCGGGTGGGCCGGAGGTCAGCACCCGCCCCGACACCAGGACGGTGATGCGGTCGGCGACACGCATGGTCAGGGCCATGTTGTGTTCGATCATCACGACGGTGTGCGTCCCGGCCAGCCGGGCCAGCAGGGATTCCATGGCGGGGATGTCGTCGACGCCCATGCCGGAGGTCGGCTCGTCCAGCAGCAGGATCCGCGGCCGGGGCGCCAGGGCCATGGCCACCTCCAGCAGCCGCTGCTGCCCGTGGCTGAGCTCGGCGGCCCGGCGCTCGGCGACCCGGTCCAGGCCCACCTGGTCGAGGACCTCGCCGGCGCGCGCGAGCCCGGCGTGATCGTGTTCGACCGGCCGCCACATCGACAGCGCCCGCCGCAGCCGCCGCCCCGACGCGGCCAGCCTGACGTTCTCCCGGACGGTCAGGTCCTGGAAGAGGCTGGTGACCTGGAACGATCGGGCGACGCCCATGGCCACGCGGCGGTGCTCCGGTGACTGATGCGCCGGCCGTCCGTTCACCAGGACCCGGCCGGCCGTCGGGCGCAGCCGGCCGGTGAGGATGTTGAACAGGGTCGTCTTGCCGGCCCCGTTGGGGCCGATGATCGCGTGCAGCGTGCCCGGGGCGATGGACAGGTCCACCTCGTCCAGTGCGGTGAAGCCGCCGAAGCGGCGGGTGACCCCGACCATCTCCAGTGCCGTGGCGTCGCGGGTCCCGGTCATCGCACCCGCCCCCGGACCAGGGCGGCGGACGCGGCGAGCGCGCCGCGCAGCCCGCCCCACAGGCCGCCCCGCAGGGCCAGGACCACGGCAAGCAGAGCCGCCGCGAGCAGGATCTGCCAGCGGTCCCAGGTCGGCGCCAAATAGTGCGACAGCAGCAGGTACGCCAGTGAGCCCAGAAAGGAACCGAACAGCGATCCGGTGCCGCCCAGGATCGTCATCACCAGGATCATCGTGGAG
Organism: Actinomadura sp. KC216; assembly: GCF_004348535.1. Classification (GTDB taxonomy): domain Bacteria; phylum Actinomycetota; class Actinomycetes; order Streptosporangiales; family Streptosporangiaceae; genus Spirillospora. Next base: position 5,632 of record NZ_SMJX01000379.1, on the reverse strand, counting down.
GTCTCCAGTTGCAGCGCGCTGTCGGGCACCGAGCCGAGATAGACCGCGTAAAGTCCTCCCGCGATCCCGCTGACCAGGCCGGACACCGTGAAGGCGAGCAGCTTGAACAGCATGGTGGGATAACCGATCGCGATCGCGCGGTCCTCGTTCTCCCGGATGGCCATCAGCGTGGCGCCGAAGGCGGAACGGGTGAGGCGGGTCAGCGCCCAGTAGGCGGCGACGAAGGTCACCGACGCGACCGCGAACATCACCGCGCCGGTGTCCAGTTCCAGCCACGTCGATCCGAACGCCCCCAGGGTCATCGCCGGGAAGCCGCGCAGGCCGTTCTCACCACCGGTGACGTCCTTGAACAGGTACACCGCGTAGGCGAACATCGACGCGAAGGCGAAGGTGAGCATCACGAAGTGCACGTCCCGGCGCAGGATGCACAAGCTGCCCACGGCGGTGGCGACGCCCGCCCCGGCCAGGGTCGCGATCAACAGCCCGGCCGGCGCCTGCACGTCCCAATGGACGAATGCCAGCCCGGCCGCGAACGCGCCGACGCCGAAGAAGATGCCCTGGCCGAATGACAGCAGCCCGGTGTAACCCAGCAGCAGGTTGCACCCCAGGGCCGCGATGGCGTAGATGACGATCGTGCTCGCGAGCGAGTAGCTCGGCGCGAAGATCGCCAGCCCGGCGACGGCGCAGACGGGGGCGGCCAGCGGCATGATGGCCCTCCAGCCACGCTGGGCCGCACCGGCGCGGCGGGGCGAGCGCCCGATCGAGGAGGCGTCCGGAGCGGCGTCCGATGCGGTGGTCGAGGTGACCTCGTCAGGCATGGGACAGCCTCCTCATCACCACGTCGCTGCGGGCCAGCAGCACCAGCGCCATCAGGACGTAGACGATCACGTTGCCGGCCGCGGGCGCGTAGATCACCGCGATGCTCTGCACCTCGGCGACGGCCAGGGCGGCCACCAGCGTCCCGCCGAAGCTGCCGATGCCGCCGACCACCACCACGACGACCGCCAGCCCGAGCACCTCGGTGCCGGTGACGGGCGCCATGCCGCGCATCGGCGTGGCCAGCACCCCCGCGAGCGCCGCTAGCCCGGCGGCCAGGGCGAAGGTCACCGAGAACAACCGGAACACGTTGACGCCGAGGCAGACGATCATGTCGGGGCGCTCCGACCCCGCGCGCAGCTTGGCGCCGAACGTGGTCCGTTCGAGCAGCACCCACAGCAGCACGGTCAGCGCCGCGGCCAGCACGACCACGAAGATCCGGTACCACGGGTAGGTGACCGGGCCCACGTCGACCGTGCCCGACAGGCTTTCGGGGGCGTTCAGCGTGAACGAGTTCGCGCCCCACACCAGCGTCACGATTTCCTGAACGGTGATGGCCAGGGCGAGGGTCGCCACGATCTGGTACGTGTGCGCCAGCCGGTACATCCGGCGCAGCAGCACACGTTCGGCGATCGCGGCGATCGCGGCGACGATGAACGGCGCGACCAGCAGGGCGACCCACAGGCTCCATCCACGCCCGGTGAGCTCGAACGCCGCGTAGGCGCCGAGCACGAAGAAGGCGCCGTGCGCGAAGTTCACGAAGTTCATCAGGCCGAAGACCAGCGTGAAGCCGACCGCGGTCAGAAAGTAGATCAGGCCGTTGCCCAGGCCGTTGAGGAGCTGGCTGAGCAGCAGTGTGGAATCCACCGGCGCCTCAGCTTCCCAGCGGCCGCAGAGTGCAGCCCGTGCGTTCGGCGGGCACCACACTGGCGCCCCGGGAGACGAGCTCCACCAGGTCGTCGTCGTCGGCCATCGCGGACTTCTTGCGCCCGCGCAGCAGCAGGTAGTCGCGCACGACCTGGTGATCCTGGGCCCTGATCGTCTCCTGGCCGGTGAGACCGGCGAACCTGGTCCCCTCCAGCGCCTTGGCCACCGCGGCGGGGTCGGCCGAACCGGCCTTCTGGACGCCGTCTGCGATCATCTTCGCGGTGGCGTAGCCGACGGCGTGACCGTACCCGGGGTTCGCTCCGTCGTGCTCGCGGCGGAACGCCTCGACGAACCGCTTGTTCTCCGGGGTGTCCAGGGTGTGCCAGTACTGGGCGCCCGCGTAGATGCCCTCCATGGTGTCTGCGCCCAGCGCCCGGAACTGGCTCAGCCCGCCGCTCCATACCAGCAGGATGGTCATCTTCTTCTTGACCCCGAAGCTGACCGCCTGCTTGATCGTCGTGGTCGACTGGGCGCCGAAGTTCAGGATGCACAGCACGTCGGGCTTCGCCGCCACGGCGTTGTTGACGTACCCGGAGAACTCCGTGGCGTCCAGGCCGTGGAAGGAGTTGCCGACGTGCTCGATGCCGCGGGCGCGGAAGACCTCTTTCGCCGCCGCCAGCAGGGACTGCCCGAACACATAGTCCGGAGTGATGGTGTACCAGCGCCGCAGCGACGGCTGCTGCTCGGCCAGCCGCCGGACGGTCTCCTGGACCGCCCCGTAGGTGGCCACCGCCCAGCGGAAGGTGCCGGACCGGCATTCCTTGCCGGTGATCTCGTCGGCGCCGGCCGCGGTCGCGAACAGCCCTCCGGCCCGGTTGGTCTCGTCGCTGACCGCCAGCGCGACGTTGGACAGCAGCCCGCCGAAGAAGAACCGCGCGCCGGCCGAGGAGCTTTCCCGGGTGCGGCGCACGGCGTCGTCGATCTTCTCCTGGGTGTCGTAGGTGACGACCTCCAGGCGGCGCCCTGCGAGCTTGCCGCCGTACAGGGCGGGCACCAGCCGCAGCCCGTCCACCGCCTCCTTGCCCAGCTCGGCCTGCGCGCCGGAGGTGCCGTACAGGCCGACGAAGTTGATCGCGTCCTTGTCGATCGTCCCACCGGAGGCCGCCGGGGTGGTCTCGTCGCTCTTGGCGCAGCCCGCGATGCCGGACAGGGCCACCGCGCCACCCAGCATCCCGGCGCCCCGGATGAACGCCCTGCGTCCAACGACCCGTGTGCTCATCGGTCATCTCCTCAGCCGCTCCGAATGCAGTGGACCAAGTCTGAAATCCATATTCCGGTCAGGCAATCGACGAAATGTAAGCACAATGGCCAGCGAAATTACAATGTGCTGGCGATTTGATGGCATGCCGATAATGGGGGTCTAAACCCTTGCGCGTACTTTAGTCGCTCATCAAAGATTGGACATCGGAAGATCTACGTATACGCTTCGCCGGGCCGCCTGCTAGCATGCCTGGCCAACCCGCGTCGAAGTCCGTGGGAGGCTCATCATGAGCATGCCGCGAATCGATCATGTCCGCTTCGACACACGTCACCTTCGAGCGATCGCCGAGGCCGGCTACCAGGTCGGCAGACCGGCGGGCACCGACGCCGCGCCGGCCGCGTTGGAGGCGCTGCGACCGGTCCTGCCCTACGAGGCGTTCGAGGTCGTGGAGTACGATCCGGCCGCCGGCGTCCACCGTGTGCTCACCTTCGCCGGCTACACCCCGCAGGTCGCGGCGGCGGGTGCCACGGAGTTCCTCGACACCGTCGCCTTCCGCTACACATCGGGGCACCGGGTGACCGGTCGCATCGGACTCCCGGAACTGGCCGGGTTCGAGAAGAGCGAATACTACGCCAAATATCTCGACCCGGACGGATGGGTCGCCGGAATGACCGCGCCGCTGCTACTGAACGACGGTCGCTACGTCGGCATGCTCCATTTCAGTTCGACCGATGCGGCCGCGTTCGGGCCCACCGAATGCGCGCTGATGGATGCCGTCTCGCCCATTATCGCCAGGATCGTGGACGCCACCCGCGGAGCCACGCTACCGGCCATGATGATCCCGCCCGGCTTCTCGGCCCTGGCATTCACCGCGGACGGGCGATCCGCCGCGGTGGCCGTCGAGGAACCGGATCCAGCGTCCCGCCCGCCGCGGCTCCCGGAGCTGGTACGGCGGTTCCTGGCGACCGGCCGGACCGAGGCGAGGCGGCACTGGATCGATCCAGCCGGTCGCTGGCATGCGGTCCGCCTCCTGCGCGCGTATCAGCACACCGTCTCCGGCACCGAGCCGATCGGCGTCGTCGCGATCCGCCAGGGCCCGGCGCCCTACGGCCTGACAGCCCGTGAGCTCGACGTGCTGTCAGAGGTGGCGCTCGGCAAGACGACCGCGGACATCGCGATCCAGTTGCGGGTCAGCTCCCGTACGATCACCACGCACCTCGAACACCTGATGACGAAACTCTCGTGCACGACGCGCACGCAGGCGGCCACCCTCGCTCATGACGAAGGACTCGTCCGTCTCGACCTCGACCGCCTTCCGTTCACTCCCAGTCCCTGAACCCACGAACGCTGCCCGGTGATGGCCAACTCCGTCTCCAACTCGGCGATCCGGCGCCTCGCCGCGACCAGTTCCGTGTGATCGGTCGACGTCAGACCGAGCTCCAGACCTGAGTCGATACGGTCTTGCCGCAACCACACGTAGATCGTTTGGCTGAGCCATGTCCAGGTCCGCTGCGACCTGCCGGACCGGCTGCCTGGCCTTCACCAGATCCAGCACCTTGCGCCGGAAATCGGGGGATGGCTACGGGGCATCGGATGCCTCTCCTCGTGATCAACGGCACGAGGATTCCAGCAACCCGACACCACCGAAGCCGGGGCACAGCACGTCGCGGCTGAACGTGCATCGGGGCGCTGGTGACCCGTCTGGTGGAGTGCCCGGGGCTGGAGCGGGCAGGCCTCGTCTGGGGGTGGGGGTGTGCCGATAGGGGAGAGTATGCCGCCAGTGGAGGATTATGCGGCGTTGTTCGCCGCGACGCCCAGCCCATATCTGGTGCTGGACCCGGATCTGGTGATTGTGGATGTGAACCGGGCGCTCCTGGAGGCGACCGGGAGGACGCGTGAAGACCTGGTGGGACGGAATCTGTTTGAGGCATTCCCGGACAACCCGGCCTCCTCCGAGTCTGACGGCGCGCGGAACCTGAACGCCTCCCTGCGGCGTGTCCTGTCCACTGGCGAGCCCGACACCATGGCGCTGCAGAGGTACGACATTCCGGTGGCGGACGCGCCGGGCGAGTTCGAGGAGCGCTGGTGGTTGCTGGCGAACACCCCGGTGCCCGGACCGGGTGGGCGGGTGACGTGGATCATCACCCAAGGTGAGGACGTGACCGCCTACGTCAAGGCCTATCAAAGCGCCCGCCACGGTGTCCGGATCGGTGCACCTCTGGAGGGCATGCAGGCGGTGGACGCTGAACTGTATGTGCGGGCGAGGGAACTGCAGCGGCTGAACGAGGAACTGCGCCAGGCCCACCTGCGCGAACGCCAGGTCGCCGTGACCTTGCAGGAGGCCATGCTGCAGACCCCCGACCTGGGGCATCATGGCGAGGTGGCAGTCCGGTACCTGCCGGCGGCCAGGGGAATGAATGCGTGCGGTGACTGGTACGACGTGGTGGACATCCCGCCCGACCAGTTCGCCCTGGCGGTCGGCGACGTCGTCGGGCACGGCCTGAAGGCCGCCGCGGTCATGGGCATGCTGCGCAGCGCACTCAGCGCCGCCGTGCGGGCTCAGGCCCGCGCCGCGGCGTCCCTGGAGGTCCTCGGCCTGTATTCGCGGTCCCTGGAGGGGGCCCTGGGCACCACCGCCGTCCAAGCGATCGTCGACACCCGCAGCCGGCTGATCAGCTATAGCAACGC
>NZ_SMJX01000378.1 GCF_004348535.1 Actinomadura sp. KC216 | reverse complement strand
GGATGGGTGCCAGGAGCGTGTTGTTCGGGGCCTGGGGTGGTATTTGTGGGGGTTGTTTGTTGGACGGAGGGGAGTGGTCGGGATGGCTGAGCAGGCTTGTTTGTTCTGCGAGATCGCCAAGGGGGAACGGGCTGCGCACATTGTGATGGATACGCCGGACGCGCTGGCGTTTCTTGACGTGCGGCCGTTGTTCAAGGGGCACACGCTTCTGGTGCCCCGGGCTCATTATGAGACGCTCACTGATCTGCCCGGCGAGTTTCTGGGGCCGTTCTTCGGGCATGCGCAGCGACTTGCCGAGGCGATGGAGTCGGTGCTCGGCGCGGCCGGGTCGTTCGTGGCGATGAACAACCGGGTCAGTCAGAGCGTCCCGCATCTGCATGTCCATGTCGTTCCGCGCAATCGAAAGGACGGGCTTCGCGGGTTCTTTTGGCCGCGGCAGAAATACGAGTCCGATGCGGAGGCTGCGGCCTTTGCCGCGCGCTTGTCCGAAGGGCTCACCTGATGTGCAGGGCCAGGGTCGTGTCGAGGACCTGGGCGTCGTGGGGAGTTGGAGTGGCCGAGTCCCACCAGCGGATTGCGCTGATCTCTTCGTTCGGGACGAAGGCGCTGTGGCGGGCGGTCACGCGGGCGGTGTAGAGGGCCGCGTATTCGTCGCGGGGTGGGTCGGTCAGGTGGAAGTGCCCGTAACCGGCGAGGGCGAGAGTGGGGAGGTGGAGGCCGCTTTCCTCATGCAGTTCACGGACGGCGGCCTGCCAGGGTGTTTCACCGGGGTCGATCAGGCCGCCCGGCAGTTCCCACTGGCCGCGGTGGCGGTCGAAGACCAGGAGCAGGTGCCGGGCGTGCCAGACGGCGGCGAGCGCCGCGGGCATCGGCGCGTCCAGCGGCGCGGTGGACGGCGGGAAGAAGGCAGTGAGCCGGTTGCCCTGCCGATCTTCCGCCAGAGGTTTATTCACTGGATGCCCGGTAGGAAAGCTTTGCTCAGGACAGGGCTAGGAGGAGGGCCGTGTAGGGCCCCGTCGGGTCTGTTTCGGCGGGGGTGGCCGCCTCTAAGGCCGCGGCGTGTTCGTAGAGGTCGCGTTCGGCTCTGTCCAGGGCCGCGGACAGGACGAAGTCGGTGACCGTCCAGCCGATCAGCTCGGCGGCTTTGCGAATCACGAGGAGCTGGTCCGGGGAGGGGTGGACGGTGACATGGTCGTCGGAGGCGGGAAGGTTCTGGCGCACCGACTCAGACATGGCCGGTCTCCTTCCTTGCGGCATTCAAAAGTACGCCGCAAGGTGTCGCGAAGCCATCCCCACTGAGAACGAGAATCCCCTGCTTTCGTGGTGCCGGATGCGCCGACGGACTTGTGCGCTATGGCGTGCGAGGTCGGTTCTAGGGCGTGTCCAGAAGTGGGTCTTAGTCGGGTGTGGGCGTCCGGCTCGCCCGGTCCGGTGGCGCTGAGGACAGCCTGAGCGGGCAATTCGTTGAGCGGCGCTGCGCTCGCCCACGACCTGGCTCGAGGCGCGAGACGCCAGGTGAACGGCGTGACGGGACCTTGAGGCATGCCGTGAGTCTTTGGGGAGCTGGGCTGGGATCAGCTGGCAGAGGTGGCGTCGGCTGCTCCGGCTTCGGTCCTGAGTCCCGGCAGGCTTGGCCTGGAGGAGTGCTCTTCTGAGCGGCCCCTGGTCAGGGATTCGTCTAGTCGGGGGATTCGTCGATGGTGCCGAAGATGACGGACGAGACCTCCAGGTAGAGCTGCTCCGGGTACGGCATGAAGCCGACGTTGCGGAGCGCCTGCTTCTGGCCCGCGGACTCCATCACGAACTCGCCGTACCCGAGGATCCGTCCGGTCATGGAGCGGTTCAGCGCGATGTCGGTGACCTTGGCCAGCGGCATCATCGCGACGTTCCGGTTCAGCACGCCGTTGATCACCATCACCCGGTGCTCGGTGACCAGGAAGAACTCCACCGACCAGGCGATGACCTTCCAGACCAGGTAGCCGATGGCGACCAGCCACAGCCACCAGATCCAGGTGAGGCCGACGACGGCGCTGATCGCGCCGCACGCGACGAGCCCGGCGACGACGACCGCGACGGGGAGGAGCAGGACGGCGGGGTGGCGGCGGACGGCGATGACACGTCCCTCGTGGGACATCAGGTATTTGTCGACGGTGCGCGACGAGCTGTCGTGTTGCACCATCATGTCCTGCAGATTCACGGCGGCGTCCTCGTCATGATCCGGGTGGTTCAACGGTAGCCGACGCGATCGTGCGGGCGCAGAAGCCGGGCGGTAAGAGAGGATGCGCTTGCCGGTGGGGGAGCGGCGGCTGATGATGGTCGTCATGGAGGGCGTTGGGGAGCCTGGGGCGAGTCTGGACGAGCGGAACGAGCGGAACGAGCGGAACGGACGGCATGAGCGGGCGCCGGACGCCGATGGGTCGGAGCGGAGGCCGGGGCGGCGGCGGAGCGAGTTCGCGGTGGAGGTCACGAGGCGTCCCATCTGGCGGTTGCTGCTGCGCGGTCTCGGCGTGTACCTGCCGGGCTGGGAGTTGCCGGCGGGCGCGCTGCGTGTCCGGGACGGGTCGGCGGACGGGTTCGGGCCTCCGGCGTACGTGAACGGCACCGCCGGGTTCGGCGTCCAGATCCCCGACCGGCGCAAGGGGCTGGAGCCCGACCGGGAGATCTACGTGCGGGGACGTGAGAACCCGAGCTTCGGGATCGTCGTCGCCGGGCCGGCGGCGGCGATCGGCAGCCGGGTGGTGGACGCGGACGCGCTGATCCGGTTCGCGCGGCGGCTGACGTTCGAGGAGCTCTTCGACACCGGCGACGCCGACTCCGTCCCGTACGCGGTGCGGGGCGCGCGGGCGGTGGAGAATGCGGTGTTCCTCGATCGGGCAGCCGGGATCGGGCTCTGCGTGGAGGTCGACCCGGTCACGCGCGCCGTGGCATGCCCCCTGTACGCCCGCATCGGCGGACCCACGGAACGAACCGTACGCGCCTACGGCGCGACCCTCTCATAGGCTGACCCCTTCGACGGCCGGGGTCGCCCGGTCCAACAGGGTGGCCGAGCCTATGGGGCGGCCGGGCTGAGCGGGGTCGTTGCCGTCCAGGACGGTGTGGGTGTGTGCGGTGATGGCGGTCGGGGTGTCCGGGGCGGACCCTCGGCGCTTGGTGTGCTCGACGCGTTCGTCGCGTTGGGGGTCGTCGCGGGCGTGGGACCACCAAGGCCGCTTGTCCTCTAGGCGGTTTGGGCTAGGGGGTGGCCCAGGCCGTCAGGTCCCATAGTTGGTGGGACGGGAGGCGGCGTAGGCGGTGGGCGGCGGCTATCGGGTCCCAGAAGACCTCGTCGCTTTCCAGTTCCAGGGACTGGGCGGCCGTTAGGACGGCGCACAGGAGTTCGTCGCGGGTTCGGACGGCCAGGAGCGGGCCTATCTGCGCTACCGCGCCCGAGCTTTCCGAGAGTGTGCGGAGGAGGGACTTGAGGGCGGCCTCGTCCTCGGGCGGGCGTACGGGGTCGACACCCGCCGGGACGCCCGGTTCGACGCGGGCGAGGCCGCGTCTGGCCTCGGCGCCGGGAGGGGTGGAGCCGTTGGCGGGGCGGTCTGCGCCGGCGGAGATGAGCAGGGCGCTGAACGCGCCGGCGAGGTCGTCGGCGGCCTGGCCGCCGAGGAAGTAGCGGCGGCGTTCGGGGGAGCCGGGCGCGTCGCCGTTGGGGCCCTCGGCGGTGCGGAACCGGACGTTCAGCCGGCTCGACCGCACGCACCGCTCGTACATCTCGCCGAGGATGTCGTCGAGCTGCGCGTCGCGCGTCCAGAGGCGTCCGGTGGCGGTGACGGCCTCGCCGTGGGAGCGGGGGCGGCCGGTGAGCGCGGCCGTGACGGTGTCGTCCAGCTCGCCCTCGGTGAACTGCAGGAGCTCGGCGACGACGTCCTCGACGTCCTCGAGTGTGCGGGTGAGGGTGCGCTGGAGGTCCAGCATCTCCGCGCCGCCGCGTTCCAGGTCGGCCAGGCGGTCGAGGGCGAGCTCGACCCTGTCGTCGGCCGGGCCGCCGCCCGTGCGGGTCACGGCGCGCACGGAGGTTTCCACCTCGGTCAGCTTGCGGCGCAGGGCGGCGAGGGTGATCCGCTGCTGTTCGAGGTCGCGCAGGCGCTCCGCCTGCGTCCGGAGGAAGTCGTCGGCCTGGTGGACGAGACCCGCCAGCTCCTCCACCTGCCCGGTGTTCTGCCGGAGCCGGCTGTCGAGGGCGGGCAGCACGTCCTGCTTGACCCGCGACAGCTCCGCGGTGAGCTGCTCGCCCACCGTGACCAGGACGTTGCTCTGCTTCGTGACCTGCTCGTTCAGCTCCTCGATCCGGCGGGAGAAGGCGTTCGCCTGGTCCCGGCTCTGCTTGCCCGCGTATAGCTCGAGCGCCCCCACAACAAAGCACAGCACCACCAGGACGACCGTCGTCATGACACTCCTCGGACGTGATGGTGATGACCGGACCGGGTTTTGATCGCGACCATAACTTACGATCACGTGCGCCGACTGCCACTTACGTAACCGACTGATCTCAGTGACCGGTCGGTCTCACCGCCCTTATCGCGCCATTCCGTGACCGTTGTTTCGCTCTCGGTCACTGAATTCAGACGCAGCCCTCGAATTGCGGCACGGTGGTGGTGACATTGAGGCCGACGGGGGCGAACCATTTCTTCAGCAGCGCGGCGGCCGTGCCGTCCTGGTACATCCCGGTGATGGCCTTGTTGACCGCTTCGCAACCGGCCACGTCGCTTTTCCTGATGCCGACGCCGTACGGCTCGTCCGTGAACGGCGCGTTCACGATCTTGAGGGGCCGGCCGCCGGGCGCGTTCGCGGCGAGGCCCGCGAGGATCACGTCGTCGGTCGACACCGCGTCCAGCCTGCCGGCCGTCAGGTCCGTGAGGCACTGTGCGTATCCGTCCGCCTCGACGGGCAGCGCCGCGACGCCCTGCTCGTCGTGGACGCGCGGGAACGACACCGAGCCGGGCACCTTGCAGAGCCGCCGCCCCTTCAGGTCGTGGATGTCCCGGATCGCGGCGGCGTCGGACGCGCGGACGAGGACGTCCTGGTGGGCGACGTAGTACGGGCCCGCGAACGACACCTTCACCTTGCGTTCGGGGGTGACGGAGTAGCTGGCCACGACGAGGTCGACGTCGCCGTCCTGGACCATCTTCTCGCGCGTCGCGTAGCCGACCTGCTTGAACGTCACGTTCGCGGCGGTGACGCCGAGCCGCTCGGCGATCTCTGTGGCGATGTCGATGTCGAAGCCTTGGAACGTGCCGTCGGCGGTGCGCTCGCCGACGCCCGGCTGGTCGCCGTTGACGCCGATAACGAGCGTGTCCTTGACGGCGACGGAGTTCTCACCGGCGTCCGCTATGCCGCACGCCGATCCGGTCGCCAGGAGCGTTCCGGCCGCGAGGAGGGCCGCCGCCGCGCGAAGGCGGTCACGGCGACTAAGGCGGTCACGGCGACTAAGGCGGTCACGGCGACTGAGGCGGTCACGGCGACTAGGGCGGCTACGGCGGCTACGGCGGCTCACTTCGACCACCTGTACTCGGCCAGGCGGGGACGGACGCCGATGAGGACGAGCAGCGCGATGACGACCCCCGCGATCGGCAGGACGGCGTACCAGCCGCTGGTCCCGTCCTCGCCTTCCTTCACGGCCTCGTCGAACGCCTTCTGGTGGATCTGGGCCAGCGACTGCAGCGACCGGTCGTACTCGGCGAAGTCGGCGGCGGACGCGCCGCGCGCGGCGATGGCCTGGTCGCGCTTGCCGCCGTGGACGAGGGTCCGCATCTGCCGGTCGTTCGCCTGGACCTTCTGGTAGTTCTTGAGGACCGTGTTCAGCGCGTCCACCATCTGGGCGCGGCGCTCGTCCGACTCGGTGGGCCGGTTGGCCTCCGTGCCGAGGAACCCGAGGAACGGCGCGCGCCCCGGCTCGAACGACAGATCCTTCTGGACGGCCGCGTTGTACTCCGCCAGATTCCCGGCCTTCAGGTAAAGGACGGTCTGGGATTTGCTGAGATAGACCTGCTCGTAGGCGTCCGCGCGTCCGGGGTCGAGGAGGAAACGGGTCTCGTCGGCCGCCGCGCTGTTGCTGATGGCGCGCGTCCGGGAAAGGGCCAGCATCGAGTCGAATCCCTCTGCCTTGGCCTTGCGGAGTTGGTCCGCCTGCCCGGACAGCATCGCCGTTCCCGCGACGACCAATACGAAAGTGCCGAGCGTGGCCGCCGCCAGCGGAATGTTCAGGAGCCGCCGGAACCGCCTGGCCAGGAACAGCTGGAACGCGACAAGGACGGCGAGCAGCGCCAGGCCGGTGACGAGGATCCAGGTCCGGCCCGTGAGGACGGCCGAGCGCTTCTCCTCGTAGGTGTGCCGGACGAGGGTGCCGTTGTCGAGCGTCAGGTTGTACGCCTTGGGCAGCAGGTCCAGCTTCATCAGGTCGGTCGCCTGCTGGTACAGCTTGATGACCTCCTGCGACGGCGGCCCGGACGCGTGCCCGGACTGCTGGTCGAGCAGCAGCGCCTGCCCGGCGAGCCGCTCGTAGCGGCCGAGCGCGTCGAGGACGTCGCGGGCGGTGTTGTCCTCGGTCCGCTCGTCGGCGAGCTTCGCGGCCTTGAGCAGCGCGTTGCCCGCCTTCTGCCGGTTGTCGTTGTAGCGGGCGAGGGCCTGGTCGCGGCCGCCGCCCGCCGCGCCGCCGATCAGCAGCGCGTTCGCGAGCTGCGCGTCCATGTCGGTGAGCTGGAAGTACAGGTCGCCGGTCGCGACGACCTGCGGGCCCGCGTCCTGGCCGATCACCCGGACGCCCTCGCGGGCGTTCGCGATCGCCCACCAGGACACGGCCAGCAGCGCGACCAGCAGGACGGCCGCCGCCGCCGTCAGCGTCCGGATGCGGGCCGAGACGGTGCGGGGCACCAGCCGCGCGACGCCGGCCGGGTGCGGTTCGGGTGTGCGCCGCAGCCGCCCCGTGGGGCCGCGCCGCGCGGGCGGGCCTCCCGGACGCGCGGGCGGGGAGGGGGCGGGCTGTCCCGCGTCGGGAACGTGCTGCACGGCCGTCATGTCGCCTCGCCTCGGATGAGCGTGATGGTGGTCCACGCGCCCACGTGGATCCGGTCGCCCTCGGACACCGGGACCTCCACGTTGTTGGGAATCGGGTCCATGGACCCGTTCATGCAGGTCCCGTTGGTGGAACCGGGGTCGACGAGCGTCCAGGTGCCGTCCGGCTTGGCCAGCAGGACCGCGTGGACGTGCGAGATCCCGGGATCCTCGGGCGGCTCGCGCAGGTCGATCTCGGGCGGGGACGGCTGCGACGAGCTGCGCCGGCCGATGCGGACCTCCCGCCCGGCGAGCGGGATCCGCCGTTCGGGCGCGTACGGCGGGAACTTGAGGGACGCCGAGTCGGGGCCCTCCTCGGCGATGACCGTGTTGTAGTAGTC
>NZ_SMJX01000377.1 GCF_004348535.1 Actinomadura sp. KC216 | reverse complement strand
GGCAAGGGCCGCGGCCTCGCGATCGCCGGGATCGTCCTGTCGTGCCTGTGGATCGTCGGCGGCATCGCCGGCTTCGCGCTGCGCGGCTCCGGCTCCGGCGCGTCCGCGGCCGACGACCCCGGCACCACCCGCCCCACCCCCGGCCAGACCAAGCCGCAAGAGGTGGGCGTGACGACGATGAAGGTCGGCGACTGCATCAACGACGACAAGGTCGCCTCCAACACCACCGGCGAGTCGGTCGAGGTCGAGAGCGTCAAGATCGTCCCGTGCCGGGGTCCGCACCACGGGGAGGTGCTGGCCGTCTTCAAACTGCCCGGCGACATCCTGCCGTCGGAGAACCAGCTGAGCCGGCTGGCCGAGGAAGGATGCCAGAAGCGCATCAGCGGCAAGATCCGCCGCGACCCGGCGGCCAACTCGCTCGCCACCTCCATGTACTACCCCACGCTCGAACTGTGGATGTCGGGCGAGCGCGATGTCACCTGCGTCGTCGTGTCCGCCACCGAGGGCAAGAAGCTCACCCGGCCGATTCGCGGCTGACGGTTCGGTTCCCTTCGCTGGGCGGCCGGCCCGCCGCCTGGCCCGGATCTCCGGAGCCCGCCCGGCTACGGACGTGAGTCGCGCAGGGCGTCCACCACCATGTCCGACACGTGCTCGACCGTGGCCACCCCGGCCTCCATGGTCGGGCTGTCGCCGCTGCACACCGCGACGAGGAAGTCGTGATCGCGTCCGGTGATGCGGCCGATGCTGTTCACCGTCCAGCCGTTCCCCTGGTCGTGGACCGGCGTCCACCCGTTCTTCAGCGCCACGCTCTCGCCCGGACGCGCCGCCGCGCTGACGCCCCACGCCTGCTCGTCCACGACGGACCCCATCAGGCCGAGGATGTACCGGCGGCCGGACGCCTCGATCGGGCTCTTCTCCGACGCCAGGTTCGTGAGCAGCCTGACCTGGTCGGCCGGGCTCGTCCAGGACGACCCCCACGACGTCGAGAACGGCTTCGTGTCCGTCATCCCGAAACGCCTGTTCGCCTTCCGGACGCCCGCGCTGAGACCGGCGGCGGAGTACAGGGCGTCCGCGGCCGTGTTGTCGCTCTCCCGGATCATCTGGCTCGCCAGATCGCGCTGGCCGTCCGACAGCCCGAGGTCGCGCTCGCCGCTCGCCGGGTTCAGGCCGCGCCCGCCGCCGGTCGCCGGGCCCCGATCGGCGCGCTGCCGCTGCAAGAGGAGAGCCGCCAGGATGTCGACCTTCATGATGCTGGCGCTGACGAAGTCGCCCTTCTCGTTCTCCCCGAAGGACAGGCCCGTGCGCAGGTCGGTGGCCATCACGCCCGCCTTGCCCGGACGTCCCGAGAGGTAGGCGCGGACGGTCCGGCGCAGCCCCGCCCGGTCGAACGGACGGGCCCCGGCCATCGCCGCGCCCCGTCCGGCCGTAGAGCTCCCGATCGACTCCGTGGCGCCCATGACGGCGCCCTTGCGCTGCGGCCCGTCCGAGACGAGCAGGTGGACGGTGAATCCCGCCCCGGTGGCACCCGCCGCCGCGACGGCGAGCGCGATGATATGGCGTCGCATCGATCCCCCCGAATTCGTGCGACTTCCCCCGACACAAGCGGGGCTTCTCCGCGAAACGCGGCGTGGTACCCGCCGGCGCGCCGCGTCACTGGACGGCGCCGGGTCACTGGCTGAGCCTGGTCACCGAACTGCGCCGGTCACTGGACGACGCCGATCAGTGGGCGGCGGCGCCGGTTACAGGGCGCCTGGCAGGCGGGCCGGGCAGCCGGGTTCGCAGTGCTCGGAATGCCGCGCCACCCGGCGGGCGTACGCGCCGAACCGGCGGCGCAGCAGGGCCCGGGTGAGCGGGCCGGTGCCCGGGAACCCGTGGAACGCGCCGCGCCAGCGGATCAGCGTGCCCGCGGCGTGCGGCTCCAGCGTGACGTCGGCCCGGAAGCGGCGCGTCGGCGGCGCGGCGAGCACCAGGCAGGCGACGAGCGCCGGGTAGCTCGCGAGCGCGGTGTACCCGTAGTGCCGTGGCGGATCCCAGGCCACGACCTCCTCGCGCCGCGCCGGGACGTACCGGACGGCCCCGATCCCGTTCGGATGCTCCTCGCCCGCGGACTCCCGCCTCGCGCGCGTCCAGAACCCGCCCCATTCGGCCCACGCCTCCGCCACGCACAGATGCTTGAAGATCACATCCGGCGCGGCCCTGGAGGTGGCGGTGGCCTCGACCTGCTGCGCCCCGTCGCCCTCCCGAGTCCCCTCGATCCCCTGCGGCATGTCAACCCCCCGAGTTCCGTCACATGGGGTACATGCCCGATCTGCTCTTCATTACGGCGTGTGAATGAACATATTTGACGAGTGATGACCCTCGATCGCCGGTTCAGGCGGTGTGGGTTCAGGCAGTGTGGGCTCAGGCGGTGTCGATGACCTGGAACGATTCGGCCAGCCGGCCCTCGGGGAGCCCGGCCGCGGCGGCGTTGCCCGCCAGCCAGCCGCGCAGCATCTCCGGCAGCTCGTCGCCCATGTGCCCGGTCTGGCTGGCATGCGCCCGCAGCGCGTTCACCTTCCGGTCGAACCGCTCGGTGATGTCGACGTAGTGGTTCGACGCGGGCCCGCCGGTGAACCACACCTCGCGCGCCGTCCAGGCGTCGAGCCCCTCGGCGGCGAGCAGCTCGGGGAACGCGTACGGGTTGCGCGCGTCCGGGTAGACGGCGTCGAGCGCGGCCGAGCCGACCGCCCGGTGGTCGGGGTGGCTCGGATAGATCCGCTCGTAGTTGCGTTCCGGGCTCGGCATCAGCACCCGGTCCGGCCGCACCTGCCGGATGACGCGCGCGATGTCGCGGCGCAGCTCCAGCGTGGCCTCGACGCGCCCGTCCGGGTAGCCGAGCCACCGGACGTCGCTCACCCCGACGCATTTGGCCGCCGCGCGCTGCTCCTCCCGCCGCAGCGCGCCCATCTCCGCGCGCGTGATCCCGTCGTCGAACCCGCCCGCGTCGCCGTCGGTGACCATGAGGTACACGACCTCGATGCCCCGGTCCGTCCAGCCCGCCACCGTTCCGGCGGCGCCGAAGTCGACATCGTCGGGATGCGCCATCACGACAAGGATCCGCTGCAGCTCGCCGTCGTCCAGAACATCGGTCACGATTCAACTGTAAAGACTCTGAACCGTAACTGGTACACCCGCAGATCAGCAGAGATATATATGGGGATGATCGGGGATTGGGCCTGGGACGTCCGCTCACGCCAGGGTAGAGCTGAGACATGCGCAAACTCATCAACGCCCCGGCGGACGTGGTCACCGACGCGCTGCGCGGCCTGGCCGCCGCGCATCCCTCGCTGAAGGTCGACCCGGACGGCGGGACGGTCGTGCGGGCGGACGCACCGCGCGCCGGGAAGGTCGCCCTGGTGTCGGGCGGCGGGTCCGGGCACGAGCCGCTGCACGCCGGTTTCGTCGGCCACGGGATGCTCGACGCGGCCTGCTGCGGCGCGGTCTTCACGTCCCCGGTGCCGGACCAGATCATCGCGGCGACGATGGCGGTGAACGGCGGCGCCGGCGTCGTCCACCTGGTGAAAAACTATACAGGCGACGTTATGAATTTCCAGCTGGCCGCCGAGCTGGCCGAGGACGAGGACATCGAGGTCACCTCCGTCATCGTGGACGACGACGTCGCCGTCGAGGACAGCACGTTCACCGCCGGGCGGCGCGGCACCGGCGCCACCCTGTTCGCCGAGAAGATCGCCGGTGCGCTCGCCGAGGAGGGCGCGGACCTCGCCGCCGTAGCCGCGGTGGCGCGCGAGGTCAACGAGCGCAGCCGGTCGTTCGGCGTGGCGCTGTCGTCCTGCACCGTGCCTGCCTCCGGGACGCCCACGTTCGAGCTGGGCGAGGACGAGATGGAGCTCGGCATCGGCATCCACGGCGAGCCGGGCCGCGAGCGGGTCAAGGCCGGCACCGCGGCGGAGATCGTGGACGCGGCGCTGAGCGCGATCGACGCCGACATGCCGCTGTCGGGTTCGGAGGTGCTGGTGCTGGTCAACGGCATGGGCGGGACCCCGCTCATCGAGCAGTACGTCGCCTACGCGGCCGCGGCGCAATGGCTGGAGGGGCACGGCGCGACCGTCGCCCGCCGCTTGGTCGGGCCGTTCGTGACAAGCCTGGAGATGGCCGGATGCATGATCAGCGTGTGCCGCCTGACGCCCGAGCTGACCCGCCTCTGGGACGCCCCCGTTGAGACGCCCGGACTGAGGTGGGGCCGATGAACGCCGCGGACATGACGTCCTGGATCCGGCACGCCGCCGAGCTGGTCACCGCCGACGTCGACCGGCTCACCCGGCTGGACTCGGCCATCGGCGACGGCGACCACGGCCACAACCTCGACCGCGGCTTCCGCGCCGCCACCGAGGCCGTGTCCGGCGGGGCGCTCCCGGCCGACGCTCCGCCGGGCAAGGTGCTGGTCGCCGCGGGCCTGGCCATCCTGTCCAAGACCGGCGGCGCGTCCGGCCCCCTCTACGGGACGGCGCTGCGCCGCGCAGGCAAGGCCCTGGGCGACTCCGCTTCCGACGGCCCTTCCGACGGCACAGAGGTCGACGCCGCCGCGCTCGGCACCGCGCTCCGGGCCGCGCTGGACAGCGTCCAGAACCTCGGAAAGGCGGCGGAGGGCGATAAGACCATGGTCGACGCGCTCGCCCCGGCCGTCGCGGCCTACGAGACCGCCCTCGCGGACGGCTCCGGCCTCGCGGCCTGCGTGCGCGCCGCCGCCGACGCCGCCGCGGCGGGCGCCGAAGCGACCGTCCCGATGCAGGCGCGCAAAGGCCGTGCCAGCTACCTCGGCTCGCGAAGCGTCGGGCACATGGACCCCGGCGCGGCGTCCACCGCCCTCATCCTGCGCGCCCTCGCCGATGTCACGGGGGAGGGGTGATGGTCGGGATCGTGATCATCTCCCACAGCCGGACGCTCGCGGAGGGCGTCGCCGAGGTGGCCCGCTCGATGGGCGTCGGCAAGGCCGTCGTGGAACCCGCCGGCGGCGACCTGGAAGGACGGCTCGGCACGAGCATCGACCTCGTCGAGACCGCCGTCGCCGCGGCGGACGGCGGCGACGGCGTCCTGCTGCTCGCCGACATCGGCAGCTCCGTCCTCACCGCCCGGATGCTCATCGAGGACGCCGGCGGCGAGGGCCTGCTGCTCGCGGACGCGCCGCTGGTCGAGGGCGCGGTCGCCGCGGCCTCCATGGCCGCGACCGGCGCGGACCTCGCCGCCGTCCAGGCCGCCGCCGAATCCGCCTACGACCACCGAAAGACCCACTGACCAGGGGCCCAGAACGGGCCGAGGACTTACTCGAACGGAGCCTTACTCGAACGGGAGCCTTACTCGGACGCGGCGTTGAGAAGGACGTCGAGGAGGGACGAATCACCCATCGGGTCCTCTGTCACCTCGTACACGCGGGTCTTCCCGCCGGGCTCGTCCTCGACGGTGATCCGGTAGACGAAAAGGTCGGCGCCGATGGCGCCGCCCTCGTCACCGCGCTCGCGCGCGGCGTCGAGCGCGTCCAGCGCCTCCCGGACGCGCCCGGCCCGCCCGGCGGGAAGGTCGGCGAGGTCGTACTGCGTCACGTGCGTTTCGAGCCCGGCGAACCCGCCGGTTCTGTCGATCTTCACGCGCATGCCCTGCCCGCACCTTCCCGCCGGTTCTCCTGCCCGATTACTTGCTGAAGGCCCGGCGCAGCTCGTCGAGATCATCACGGAGGATGTCATCGTCCTCCAGCGACCCGCGCTTGGCCAGCTTCTCGGCGTCGACGACCTGGTACTCGGGCATCTGCATCGTCCCGCAGCAGCGGGACCTGTCCTGCTCGGCCCGCAGGCTCGCCGACTGCTCGTCGAGCGCGTCGACCTCGGTGACGTCCTGCCCGTCCCCGGTGTAGTCGGCCTCGGTCATCTTCATCTGCCCGCTCATCAGGTCGGTGAGCGGCGTCGCCGCCGTCGTGATCTCCCGGACGGCGAACCGGTTGCGGATGAACGTGCGGTAGATCGCGGGGTCGCCGCGGCTCGCCGAGATCTGCAGCATCTTGTTCGCCACGTCCACGTACCGCGCGCCGGTCGCCGGGGCCGCCACGATCGCGTCGAACACCAGCCGGCACAGCGCGGCGGCCGACTCGATCAGCACGATCGTCGGGTCCTTGGTGCGCCGCTGGCGGGCGATCTCGAAGGCGACGATGTCGGCGAGCACGTCGTAGATCGCGCCGGTGAACACCTGGGAGATCGCGTGCACCTCGTTGCCGACCTGGCTCAGCTTGAGGTCGTTGTCGGCGTTGCGCAGCCCGGACGGCATGCCGAGCGCCCGGCCGAACTCCTCGGCGACGTCCGCCAGGAACGACTTGTCGTGCAGGTTCGCCTTGGTGAGCGCGATCAGCGCCTCCGCCTGGTCCGGCTGCGCCAGCGCCAGGAAGATCGCCGTGAGGTCGCCGAACGACTCGTGCAGCCCGCCCGTCTGCGGCGGCCCGGCCGCCGACAGCCAGCCCGGCTTGAGCCCGTCGAGGAGCGCGTGGCCCGTCTCGTGCGCGACGATGTCGAACGACCGGCACGTGTGGACGACCGTCGTCGGGGGCTGCCCTTCCGGGGTGAAGAACAGGAACTTCAGCGCCTTCGCCGTCCGGCTGTAGAACGCGTTCGCGCCGACCCCGGCCCGCGGGAACACCGAGAGGCGGTCGGTGTTGCCGCCCACGTTCCACGCGAACGGGATCGGATTGCCGCCGTTGTGCCGCTCGTACATGGCGATGGCCTGCCGGACGACCGCGAACGTGTGCGCGCAGTCGAACTGCGGGCTGCCCGGGGCGAACACGAAGTCGCCGTTGACGTTGCGGGCGACCGGGGTGACGCCCTGCATTTCCGTCCGGACCCGCGCGTCCGTCGGCCCGTTCAGTACCACGGTCGGGACGAAGGCCAGCCGCGCGCCGAGCTCGGTGACCGACGGGTCCTGCTTGTAGATCAGGAAGCGGTGACCGGTCCGCGCCGGCACCGGGACGGGCACCGGTCTCGGGACGGCCTGCGGAGCCGCCGCGGCCGCCCCGCGCAGCGCGGCGATCCGGGAGACCGGTCCCGGACGCTGCGCGGGCACCTCGATCTGTGTCGCTCCGGTGGACTGGCTCTCCTGGACGTCTTGCTGGTGGATCGTCATCGAAGCCACCTCCCTTTACGGTGCGCGAGTCCCTGCTGACCCTGCGCTCCTGGGGGTGGACACGCCTATCCGAGCCCTGCTGAGTGCATGGCGTTCGCTATACCCCGCTCTAGGCGGTGCTCTGTGTACGGCGCGCGCTGTATGGCTCGGGGGTACGGGCCGGTCGGGTCCGGCGGGTCGTGTCCGCCCCGTCGGGCCAAACGCTCCGCTGGTCAGGAGATCGAGTCAAGACGGCGGGTCCAAAAGGCCTGCCATCTGTCCACATGCTGCCGCGGGGCGTCCACATGCTGCCAAGGGGGTGACAGGGCGCGGAGTCGTGTAGGTGCGGACCGGGTAGG
>NZ_SMJX01000376.1 GCF_004348535.1 Actinomadura sp. KC216 | reverse complement strand
GCCCAACTCCTCCACCAGCACTCCCCCGGCCGGTACCGCTACCACGACCTCACCCGCCAGCACGCCCGCGACACCACCGAGACCACCGACCCCGAACCCGACCGGCGAGCCGCCTTCGACCGCATCACCACCCGGATGCTGCAGATCGCGGTCGCCGCCCAACGGACCATCAACCCCCACCGCTGGTACCTGGGCCGATACTTCACCCAGCCGCCCGCGACCACCTTCCCCGACACCATCACGGCCCTGGACTGGCAAGAGGTCGAGCGCGACAACCTGCTCGCCCTGCTCCACGAAGCGCACCTGTACGGCGACCACACCAGCGCGTGGGAGATCGCCGAGGCCATGTGGGGGCTGTTCACCCACCGCAAGCACTACACGCACTTCGAGCAGTTCCACCGCAGCGGGCTGACCGCCGCCCAAGACGCCCAGGACATCCTGGCGCAGGCCCGGATGCTGGAAGGGCTGGCCGCCTACCACAACAACCGCGGCTCCCACACGGCCGCCATCACCCACGCCCAGCACGCCCTCGACCTGGAACGCGCAGCCGACCACCCGATCGGAGAAGCCTCCGCGCTGGACATGCTCGGCGTCGCGCAAATGGTCACCGGCCAGCTCGACCAGGCCGCCGAAACGTTCACCCGGGCCCGCAACATCCACCGCCACATCGGCCACCCGCGCGGCGCCGCGCTCATGACCCGCCACCTGGCCGAGGTCGCCGCCAGGACCGGCCACCACGACCGCGCCATCGAGCACCACGACGAAGCCATCAGCTACTTCGCCGCGCACCACGAGCCCTACCTGCACGCCCGCGCCCTCACCGGCCGAGCCGACAGCCACCTGCACCTCGGCCGGCTCGACGACGCCGACACCGACCTCCACGCGGCCCGCGCCCTCACCCAGCAGGTCGACGCCCAGCACGAAACCGCCAACATCCACACCCTCATGGCCCGCCTCGCCGACCTACGCGACGACCCCGAAACCCGAACCCACCACCTACGCCAGGCGCACGACCTTTACCTCAAGCTCGGCGCCCCACAAGCCACCCACATCGCCGAACAGCTCGTCCAACGATTCCCTGGCGCAGATCCCGGCCGCCCCTCAACCGAGGAGCCCAGGTAGCCCATGGCCGGCGCCCCGAGCATCTAGCACGCCAATACCGGTAAGGGTGCCCTTTGGCGGGGAATTCGTCAGAGCAGACCTGAGCTCGCACCATATGGAAGCGTGGCTGACAGCGGCCAGCGCGGATCGGATCTGGCCCACTTTTCGTGATTGATGCGGCTCCGTCGGCCGTTCAGGTGCTGGGCGGTACTGCCCCGTAGCCCGCTGGTCGCGGACGAGCATGTGTCACGTGGGCAGATCATGATCTTGGGGTGCTGCTGCCTCATCTGGCCGAGGTTGAGGTCGAGCGGGTTGAGCAGGCGGCTGGTGGGGTGGCGACCGTGCGCGAGGTCACCGGCTGGCTCACCCGCCATCCCGACTCCCTCACCGAGGACGAACGGCCCCAGCTCAAAGCCCTGCTGGAACGCTGCCCCGAACTGGAACTCGCCGACCAGCACATTCGCGCCTTCGCCACCATGCTCACCCAACTGAGCGGCCACGATCTCCCGCGATGGATCAGCGACGCCCACGCTGCCGGGCTGCCCGGGATCTCCTTCTTCGCCAAGGGTCTGGAGCAGGACCTCGACGCCGTCACCGTCGGGCTGACCGGCCGCTGGAACTCCGGCCCGG
The DNA here is from genome assembly GCF_004348535.1 of Actinomadura sp. KC216. GTDB lineage: Bacteria > Actinomycetota > Actinomycetes > Streptosporangiales > Streptosporangiaceae > Spirillospora. The sequence goes on along the minus strand of NZ_SMJX01000376.1, from coordinate 5,768 downwards.
TCGAAGGCCGCGTCAACCACATCAAGGTGATCAAACGGCAGATGTTCGGACGAGCCGGCCTGCCGCTACTCCGTAAACGGGTACTGCTCACCGCCCAGCGCACCTGAACGGGCCGACGGAGCCGCATCAATCACGAAAGTGGGCCAGATCCCACGGCAAACCGTCAGAGCCAGGGCATCCCTGCCGAGATACCGAGATCAGCTTTGAGGAGCTCGATGAGAGCCAGACGGCGGTCGTTGGTCTGCTCGACGTCTGACACCGGTACGCTAGCGCCGTCGGAGATGCGGGCGTGGACGTGCAGGACTGTGTCGGTGAGGGCGCGGGCGGGCTCAGCGACGTTACGCCCGGCAAGGATCTCGATCTCGGCGGTGGCGGCCAGGAGCGCGGCGTCCTCGGTGCGGGTGCGCTGACCGGCCAGCGCCTGGGCATAGCTGGCGCTGATGGCGCGCAGATACTCGGCATACAGCCGCCGCTTGGCGTCAGTGAGGGAGTCCGCCCGCTGCCATCTACGAGTTCGTGCCGCCTGAGCGTGCTGGGCGAGCCCTCCGACAAGAACCCCGAGTAGCGTTCCGCCGATTCCGATGATGGTCGCTCCCATTGCGCCCTCCAGCTTTCGATCGCTGTGTGCGCCCCAGCTTGGTCGAGTGATGCCCCGTCAGGAAGGCTTCGGTGAGGGGGCGGCCTCCTAGCAGCACGTGAACGGCCTCGACCTCACCCACAGCGGCAGTGCCGTCATCGCAGAAGGTCACGGGCAGCGAGAAGTCAGCCCCATCATCGAGAATGGCTTCTGGATCAAGGCAGAGGTTCTGCACCGGGGCTACGACGCCGACGGACGGCCCATGAAAGGCAGAGTCTTCGTGAGGTGGCTGAAGCGAGGGCTGGCGGCCATTGCTCGCTGAACAGCGATCAGAGCCGGCGGCGTTCCGCAAGGGGCGACGGACCATCGGCTCGTTGAATCCCGAGGATCATGCCGAGACCGGTCAGCACATCGCCGGCGAGGAGTGATGGATTCGCTTCGAACCTTTGAAGCATCTTGGCAACCTGCTCGGGCGGCAACTCTGACAGCGCGTGCTCCAACTCTTGGAACCCCTCGTCTGCGCGGATGTCGGCAGCCGCCACCAGTCGCATCTGCTCCTCAGCGAAGCGTTGCGCTGCCAACGCCATGAGGTAGCGAGCTTGTCCTCGGAGCTGGTCATGTTCGTCTTGAACTCAGCGAAGGCGGCGATGTCCTGGGTGGGTTCAACGATCCTCGCCTCGATCACGGTGTTCTTCTCCTCAGCTCGGCGCTGACGGCGGAGCGCTCTGCGTTCGCCCCAGTGTTCTGCTCGCGCCCGGAAGGCGGGGCGTAGCTTCTCGATCCAGAGCCGCCTGGCGTAGGGCGCGCCATACTCGATCGCAACGATCTATAGCTCGCGTACGATCTTCTGAACGAACTCGTCCCGCTCCTCCTGCTCCTTCGAGCGGCGAGGTGGCTCGGGTTCCTCGTATGGGCGGATCGGCTCTGAGTCGAACGCCTCCTCCTCGATGTGACTGAGAGTGACCTGGTCAAGCTCCGCATCTACATCGCTGCGCGTGAGTGGACTGAACTCTCCTGGCCTCTTTCGTGAGTTCGAGTAGCGAGAGTCCTTCCGGCGTGTAACCCACATCTTCTCCTTGACGTACCCATGATTGTCGTTCTCCTGCGCCATGGGCAGAGCGTACACTCGCGCCCCGACACATCCCTTCCGGGAACGAAAAGCGCGCCCTTCTTCACCTTTCTCTGCCTTTCCCGTTAAAAGTGGCCTCTCTCCGGCCTATGAGTCCTTCTCTCAGGCGTCTTTTCGGATAGTGGCAGGTAGAAGAACTGTGCGCCCAAGAAGCCGGCCAGCTCGCTGAACCAGTGGTTCGGCTAACGACTGGCAGTGACCACGAGTGGCAGCGTGAAGTAGCTCGGCAATAACTACCAATTCGGCGAAACGACCAGAAGCGGTGTTCAGTATAGGGGCGAGCTCGTGGCGGACCTGGGCGGTGGCCGATGGAATCAGCAAACTGTGACTGTGAAGCATTGCTGCGTCGTACCCGGGCGGGGCCAAGCCCCAGCCTTCGAAGTCGAATAGACGCAGCGTCGGTGTGCAGACATTTGCAAAATGAAGGTCTCCGTGGGCGGAGACCCATGCCCCCGGAGACGAGGTGCTTATCGGTGTTCCCAATAACCTAGGCATGGCGTGATCAAGAAAGCCTTGATGAACGGTGAGGCGGCGGGTCGGCACCGCTGCGATGTCGTTGAGCGCTACCCGTAAGCCGGCCCACCATGACGGGGGCAGATTCAGGGTCGCGCTCAAGATCGGGGTGGCTGATGCGGGAGGATCGCTCAAGTGGTCGTACAGTTCCGCTCGGTATTGCCATTCCCGGTCATTCCAGTCGTGCCATGAGCGCAACCGGGGTCGCGGGATTGAGGTGGGCAGGGCCTGTTCGGCTTCGATGGCGCCGTCCCAGAATGTGGTGACGGCCTTGCCGATCGGGGCGCAGGCCACGCGGAGCCAGGCCAGGCCGTCCGGTGCCACGACACGGCGGCCGAGCGTTCTGCCACGCCACCCCCATGCCTCTTGGTCGTCGTCTTGGTGGATAGTGACGCCCATGGCGGCTCGGGCGTGGCGGTGGGCGGTACGCATCCACTGAACCACCTCACGGTTGTCGGGCCGGGGCCACATCACCCACCGTCCGCAGCCGACGCGTCGGGGGTCGGGTATGGCTGGTCCAGGACGGTGTCGCGTGCCGCCCGCGCGAGGATGCTCTGGGTCCTGGCGGACAGGCCGAGCCGATTCCAATGGAAGATCATATGGTGGGCCAGGACGTCGCGTAGTCCCCGTTCCAGGCATCCCTGGTCTGCTGATTCTGCGAGGGCGCGCCCAGCGTGGTCGAATGCGGTGATCCAGGGGACGATCGCGGCCAGGGGCTGGTCAGGGGCGAAAAGGACGTTGGTGGTGGGAGTCTGGGCGGTCATCAACACGCGAAGGTGGCATGCCATCTCTCGCAGTCGATGAAGCGGGATGTCGGCAGCAAGGGGGCGTAGGTGCGTGATGCGGTGCCAAATGTCGCCTTGTTCGTACCAATCCTGGCGTGCGCCGTGCAGCAGCGCGCTGCAGAGCAGGATCGATAGTTCGCGTCGTCCGAGTGCCGATTGGCCCGGGGTCGTGCTTCGCAATACCTGGTCGAGGATGCTGCGGCTGTCGGCGTGGAAGAGGTTGTGGGCGAACTCTATGGCGCTGGCGCCGCCGAACGCGGCTGATTCTGGCTCGTAGATGGCTTCCGACCACCGCTCGATCGCCCCTTCCGCGAGAAGTCTGTCGAGGACGGTGCCGAAGGATGTCTTCACGTCGATGACTGCGGCTGGGGTAGGCAGGATGCGCATCCGCCAGCAGGGCGCCTTGCGGATGAACCACCATGCCGTCACGAGGTTCTCCTCGTTGAGGGCATTCAGGTGTGGGGCGAGGTGGGTGGCCGCGATCCGTTCGGCGGTGTCCCAAGCCGTGAACTGGATATTGGTTTGGAGCCAGGAGCGGCCCGTTATCCGTGCGTGAAGCGCGGCTCGTCCCGCCGTTCGGTAAGTCTGGACAGCGTGGGCGAGGTCGGCGGGTGGTAGACCGCCGCGGGCGGCGGCGTGGTTCAGCGGCACGCCGGCCAGGACCGCGGCGACGCTGTTATCGATGTCGTGCAGCGCGGTCTTCGCTGTCCCGTCCGCTGGCCTCTTGGGCTGGGCGCGATTGGTTCGGTGGCTCAGTTGATCATCAGGCATGTGTCCCATCCGGAGATCGGCGGCTTGGCGCCAGCGGCGGTATACAGGGCGAGTGCGAGACCGGCCCTGCCCTCCAGTAGTCCGGCGGGCTCAAACTGTCTTGCCGCGTGCCGGGTGAGCAGCTTGGTGAGGTGCGGTAGCCGGGCGCTGATCTGCGAGTTGAGTGCGTCCCGCGAGGCTCGAAGGGTGGTCTGGTACACACCGGCCCAGCCGTGGCACAGGCTTCCATCGACGAGCTTGTTTAGCTGGGTGGGATCGGATAGGCACGCGACCAAGCTGGCCTCGGCCAGGTGACGGCGGTGGTCGTCGCCGGTGGCGATGGCGGCCAGTTGCTGGGCACGCGCGAGTCCTGGCGTGCCGTAACACCAGCTCGGTCTCCCGGGGCCGGGCTGGTTCGATCGGCCAGTGCGTAGGTCGTCCATCGTGATCCATTGGGGCCACCACGATCCGAGGGCATCATTGTGGTGCCAGGCGTCTAGAAAGGCGCAGATCCGTCCGATCGCATCGGCCTGCCGATCAACGGTGATCCCGGCCCGCATGGCTTGGGCGAGCAGCGCAAGTGGCCCCGCAACGCCGTGGGCCATGCCGAAGTTCGCATGCCCCCCACGGGCAGCGTGGGTGTCCTTGACATTGGGACCGTGCCGGGCCCACCAGCCAGGCAGCGATCGCCCGCCTGTGCGTAGCGGTTCGGTCAAACGCACCAGGTATTGCAGGATCCGGCCTAGCGCATCGTTGCCTGGGGCGTGGCGGAGGAGATACGCGCCGATTCCGGTCAGCCCGTGCAGCAGGTCGTACTCGGCGAACGCTGGATGTTGACCATCGCGGATGCGCTCCAGGGCGAGATCGACTCGGCGATGCGCCAACGCGGTGAGATGGGTGTCGATCCGCGCATTGGCGGCGCGGTAACGGCTGGTGCCGTCGGCGTCGGCTGCGCTGAGGACGAAGGCGACCGCAGGCGCGCCGAAGTACAGGCATGCGTGGTCGTCGGCGCTGATCTGGTTGTGGGTGGCCGCTTTGACCCAGGTGTGTGCGGTCTGCCAACTGCCCAGGCCGACGTGCGCACGTTCAATGTGTAGGAGCGCGATCCCTGCCGCTCCGGTGGCTAGCGATTGGAGCGAGCCGGGGTGTTGTACGCGCAGTATCGATGGTGTCAGGGACTGGGAGAGTGTCTCGGCGGCCTGGCGGACGGTCGGCGCGATGACGGTCGGCGCGGTCATTGCTGCTCCCGGCGGCTGCGGGCGAGCTGGCTGAGCGCGGCGGCACGGGCCAGGCTGTTGCTGACTCGCTCGCCATCGGGGTCGACCCCCAGGCACCGAACGTGGTGCAGGTGGAGTAGGGGCCGCATCGTTGAGGAAGGTTCGCGCTGGTCGGCTAGGTGGGTGCGGTAGGTGGTGAGCGCCCTTCTGCGTCCGTTCCAGGTCGCCACCACGTCGTCGCCGCCGGGCAGGGATCGCATCGTCGCGTGTTCGCGGCAGGGGTTGGCCAGCTCTACCGCCTGATCGCGGAGCGCGTTTCTCGGTTTTGCTTGATGCGGGAGCTGGTCGATGAGCCAGTTCAGACCATGCGTAGAGGTCTTGGCGTAGGAGGAGGCGAGGTCGACGAGACTGGCTGCGGCAAGTGCCTGTGCCGATATCCCGATACGGGCTGCCACGGCGATCTGGGCGAGTGCGGCGGCCGAGTCGGCGGCGAAGACGTTCTCCGCTGAGGTTGCCGCCTTACCGTGGCCGAACCGTCCGGTCTCAGGATGGTAGGTGCCCAACCGCAGGTGTGGCACTAGGCCGCGGTCACGCAGGTCGGCCGCCCAGCGGCCGACACGGGACGCAGCGGCGCCGTAGTCGGCGGATCCCGGCAGCCGCACGTACATCTCTAACCAGGATTAATTGGTGTTGGCGGGTGTGGTGGTGAGGGTGAGGCCTGTGGTGGTCAGGCAGCCATCGATCACGTCGGGGTGGTGCTGGACCACTTTGAGGCGGTGCTTGATCATGCGGGTGAG
>NZ_SMJX01000375.1 GCF_004348535.1 Actinomadura sp. KC216 | reverse complement strand
CCCCCACACCCCGCGTTGGCCTCGCCCCATGGCGCGACGTCCGCCGCGTTCGCCCCGGCCTACCAGTCAGCACCCGCGCCTCGTCCGCGCCTCGTCCGCGCCTCGTTCGTGCCCCGTTCGCGCTGGCCTGCGGCACGGCGTCCGCGTCCGTTCCGCGTGAACCAACGGATGACCTTCCGGCATGGACGACGCCGACGCCTCCGCAGCGGTCGAATGGGTCGCCCGGCTAGGGCGCCTTGTCGGCTGGACGTCCGCCGGTTCGGCGCCGATCACGGCCTGGCGGCCGGCGTCCGCGCTCGCTCGTTCCGCCTACAGGACGGCGTCCGCGAGCAGTTTGACCTGCTCCGGGTCGGGGCTGCACGGGAAGAGGATGAGTTCGCCGCAGCCCGCCTCTTCGTAGGCGGCGACGGCGTCGCGGACGGCCCCAGTGCTTGTGAGCGCCAGGGACGCGACCTTCTCAGCGTCCCAGCCTTCGACGGCGTAGTGGTCCATGAGGAAGGTCTCGGCGTCCGCCCGCGCCCGGGGGCCGAGGCAGAAATACGGCTGCGCCATCAGGCGAGGCTCGCCGTCGCGGCCGTGCCGCGCCCACGCGTCCCGGACCGCCCGCGCGCCCTCCCGGAACGTCTCGACGCCCCGGCTCCCCGCGATCCAGCCGGCGCCCCGGGCGGCCACCCTGGCGAAGGGCCGCTCGCCGTGGCCGCCGAACACGAGCCGCTCCGGCGGCACACCCGGCTGGGGACCGATCGCCCCGGCGGCGCCGCGAGGTTCGCCGGCCCAGATCCGCGTCATCTCGTCCAGCATCGCGTCGAAGCGGCGGCCCCGTCCGGTGAAGGGGACGCCCGAGGCGGCGTAGTCGTCCTCGTATCCGCCGACGGCCATGCCGAGCACGAGCCGTCCACCCGACAGGTGGTTCACGGTCGCGGCCTGCTTGGCGAGCAGCGCGGCGTTGGCGCGGAGCGGCACCAGCAGGATCGAGGTCATCAGCCGGATCCGCGCGGTGACCGCGGCCGCCGCGCCCAGCGTCACGAGCGGCTCGCAGTTGCCGTACACCAGCCGGTCGATCACGCCGAGCGTGGCGAAGCCGCGGTCTTCGGCGGCCTTCGCCCACTGGACGATCTGCGTGCCCGGCGTGCCGGGGATGGTCGCGGGCAGGCCGATTCCGATGTCCATGTGCGTCCTTCCGGGAGCGAGGTTCGCGGCGGACGGGAGCGTCATGGCCGAGACGGCCGCCGGGGCGCTGCGGGGCGCGGGCGCGGCGGCGTAGGCGGTGGTGATGCGGGACGGTGCGTCCGCCGGTTCTTGGCGGTGTGTTCGGCTTCGTGACGGTGTGTTCGGCCGGCCTGGTGCGTCCGGCCACTCCGAGTAGCCTAACCCGGACGCGACATCCCGCTACGGAACGGACACCCGGGGAGCCTTTGATGACGGTGACGATGTCCTGGGCGGACGTGTGCGCGCGGCGGCTGGAGCGGCATGCGCTGGCGGCCCCGTCCGGAGGAGGGGCCGCGGAGGTGGCGGCGGGGATGGCCGGCGTCCACGCGCAGGTGATGACGGCGGCCGAGCTCGGGATCGGGCTGCGCATGGACGGAGCCACCCGCGCCGACGTGCGGCGCGCCCTGTGGGAGGAGCGAAGCCTCGTCAAGGCCCACGGGCCGCGCGGGACGGTGCACGTCTTTCCCACGCGCGACCTGCCGATGTGGGTCGGGGCGCTGTCGGCACTGCCCCCGCCGCCGAGCCCGTTCCAGGACGGCGTGCGCATGACCCCGGAGCAGACCGAGGAGGTCGTCGCGGCCATCGCCGCCGCCGTGGACGAGGCGGACCTGACCGTCGACGAGCTCACCGAGGCCGTCGTCGAGCGGACCGGGCCGTGGGCCGGCGACCTGGTCATGCCGGCCTTCCAGACGCTGTGGCCGCGCTGGCGGCAGGCGATGGCGCTGGCGGGGCAGCGCGGCGCGATGTGCTTCGGCCCGGCGCGGGGACGCAAGGTCACCTACTCCAGCCCGCGCCGCCTGGACCCCGGTTTCAGGCCCGCCCCGGCGGACGCGGCGCTCGCCTGGCTCGTCCGCTCATACCTGCACGCCTACGGACCGTCGACGCCTGCCCGGTTCGCGCACTGGCTGAACGCGCCCGCCGCCTGGGCGGCCGAGCTGTTCGCGTCGCTCGACCTGGAACGCGTGGAGGTGGAGGGCACGGAAGCTTGGGTCGCGGCGGGCGACACCGAAACGCCAGTGGACGTGCCACGCGGCGTGCGGCTGCTGCCGTACTTCGACGTCTACGCCTACCGCGTCGGCAACCAGCCCCCGGAACTGCTGTATCCGGGAGCTGCCGCCGAGCGGGCGCTGCGCGGCAACTTCCAGCTCCTGCTCGTGGACGGCGTCGTCGCCGGCCTGTGGCACCAGCGCCGCTCGGGCCGCCGCCTCGACGTCACCGCGGAGCCGCTCGTCCCCTTGACCAGAGCGCAGCACACGGAGCTGGAGGAGCAGGTCGAGCGCGTGGCGCACGTCCTTGAGGCCACCCGGACCACCTTCACGATCGGCCCGGTGACCGTCGGCGGCCACGCCTGACACGCCACTCCCGCCGCCATGCCGTTCGCCTGACGGCTCGCGGAGGTCAGGATCGGGAGGCTTCGGGAGTCGACGAGAAGCCCCGCCAGCGAGACGGACTTCCGCCCGCTCGTTGGTGGCGGGGGCGCGTCGCGTCAGAACTGGTCGTCGTCAACGTCGTAGCGGTGTGGCGACCGCGTGAGGGTCCGCACCTCGGTCTCGGGGGAGATCTGGTCGACGACGCGGATCCCGGGGCGTCCCGCCTCGACCTCGAACCGCGCGGCCGTGGCGATCGTCGTGTCGCGCGGCGTCCACACCGTGCTGACGATGCGGAGCGAGGCCAGCAGGCGGGACGGGCTGACATCGCAGACGACATATCCGCGCCGGTTACCGATGTACTTCCAGTGCGGGCTCTCGGCCATGATCGGGTCGTACGTCTTGTGGAACGCGACGGGGTCGGAGTCGCCGCCCGAGCTGATCGAGGTCCCGGTGATCTCCGCGCCCGTGACCGGGGACGCCTCGTCGTCGAAGTCGGGCTTCAGGTCGCACACCCAGGTGGCGTGCCGGTCCCCGGTGAGCACCACCGGGTTGGACGCCTTGCCGGAGCCGAAGAACTCCAGCAGGCGGCGGCGCTGCACCCGGTAGCCGTCCCAGTTGTCGAAGTCGAACACCTGGTCGGGGCCCGCCTTGCGGTCGTTGGACGCCCACATCAGCTGGTTGGCCAGCAGGTTCCAGCGGGCGCCGGAGCGGGACATGCCGTCCACCAGCCACTTCTCCTGCTCCGCGCCCGTCATGGTGCGGGCCGGGTCGTTCGCCTCGGCGAGGGTGGCCGGCTGGTCGCTGCGGTACTGGCGGGTGTCGAGCACGTGCACGGTGGCGAGCCGGCCGAAGGCGAGCCTGCGGTACAGCCGCATGTCGATCCCCCGCGGAAGGGTGGACCGGCGCAGCGGCATGTGCTCGTAGTAGGCCTGGAACGCGGCGGCGCGGCGGGCGAGGAACTTCTCGCGCGGCTGCTTGTCGGGGTCCTGGGGGATCTCGTCGGCCCAGTTGTTGTCGACCTCGTGGTCGTCCCATGTCACGATCCAGGGGAACGCGGCGTGCGCGGCCTGAAGGTCGGTGTCGGTCTTGTACTGCGCGTGCCGGTTGCGGTACTGGACCAGCGTGTACGGCTCGTCCTTGCCCTCATGCGTGCGGACGGTCGTCGTCCGCGGGAAGGACTCGTAGATGTAGTCGCCGAGGAAGGCGACGAACGCGAGATCCTCCTGCGCCAGGTGGTGGAGGGCGGTGAAGTAGCCGTCCTGCCAGGACTGGCAGCTGGCGAACGCGAACCGCAGCTGCCGGTTGACCGTGCCGGCGGCCGGCGCCGTCCGGCTGCGGCCGACTTGCGAGACCTCCTGCCCGACCCGGAACCGGTAGAAGTACAGCCGGTCCGGCTGCAGCCCGCCGACCTCGGCGTGCACCGCGTGGCCTTGCTCGGGCCGCGCGACCTCCACCCCCTGCGCGCGGACGCGCTGGAAGCGCTCGTCCTCGGCGACCTGCCAGGCCACCGGCACCTGCCGGTCGGGCATGCCGCCGCCGTCGACCGGGCGCGGGGCGAGGCGCGTCCACAGGACGAACCCGTCGGGCAGCGGATCACCGGACGCGACGCCGAGTGTGAACAGTCCCTTCGGGAGCGGGGCGCCACCGTGCGAGCGGACGGCGGCGACCGCGCCGTCCCGTCCGAGCAGCGCCGGGCCGACCAGAATATGGCCTGTGGCCAGCGCCGATGCGACTCCGCCGGTGGCCAGGAACCGGCGTCGCGGATACATTTCCGACATACACCCTCCTTGCAATCAATACAGGAGGATGATCGCAGATCGGTGAACGTCGGCAGGGGTGAAAACTGACACCGAAGCGACCGGGATGCGAACAACGTCCGCTCACCTGCGCATTAGCGGCCGAAGATGTCGCCCCGGCCACACTGCGGTTGCCAGCGAGCAGATGCCTATTGGCCTTTCGCGAGGATGCTATCCAGGCACCTTATGACGTCATAAGCATTCGCTATTTCGCCCGATCAAGGATGGCTCAGACGCCGGCAATCGAGGACCGTGGACGGGACTGCAGACCTCTATCGACCACAACCTCAGGCACCGAACACACCGCAGCCCTGAACAGCACCCCAGCGACCGAAAGGCACCGCAGCCGCCGCCCTCGTCCACCACCCGCACGGCGAGACGACCGGCCGTCCGCCGCCCCAGCGGCCGCCAAGGACGCAGCCCACGCCCGCCTGCCGCAGCGGCCGCCGCAGAAGCTGGGCGGTTGGTCTTGATAGGCGAAGAGTTGCCTCTGGATTTCGCCAATAGCGCTTGCGGAACGTTCGATTTCTTCGTCCCCGAGCATATCCTCACTTGAGGCGTTCTCATGCAGCGGCCACGCAGTATCGGGACTCGACCCCAGCAAAAGCTTCGTCGGCAACCTTCCACGTAAATGTACGAATAATTGGCGAATAGCGGACACCCGGCCCGAGCGGGATGGGCGGCGGTATTCTCCAGGGGGCTAGCAATGTTCGATATCGACGCGCCACTACACGATCGAAGGAAGCCGGTCACCCAAGGCGATCCGGAGACCGCGCCGCAAAAGGGGACCGGCCGGGCCCCCTGGTGGACGGTGCCGCTGGCGGTCGGCTGGCTGGTCCAAGTGCTGATCCGGGTGGCGCTGGAGAACTGGCGGAACGTTCCGCTCTACGTCCCCGACGAGGCCGGATATCTGCTGGCCGGCCGCTTCTTCGCCGGCGGTGCGGTCGCCGACCTAACCGGACGGCCGCTGTACTACAGCGGCTATGGGCTCCTCCTCACACCGGCGAACTGGATAAGCGACGATCCGTCGGTCGTGTACCGGGCCGCCCTGGTCACCAATGCCTTGATCGCCGCGTTGCTGCTTCCGCTGGCGTACCTTGCGCTGAGGCGGCTCGGGATGAATCGGCTTCCCGCTTACATCGCCGCCACGCTGACCGCGCTCATACCGTCGAGCGTCCACTACAGCCAGTTCGCATTGACCGACGCGGTCCTGCCGGTCATGGTCCTCGGCTGGCTGCTGCTGGTGCATTCCTGGCTCGCGTCCGAACGGCAGATGTCCGGTGTGATGGCCGCCGTGCTGGCGGCCTACATGTCCTGGGTCCACGTACGCGGCTTCGTCATCGTCATCGTGTTCGCGGTGACTCTGGGCGTGGCGTGGTGGAAGCGGTGGGGGAACCGGCACGGCATCACGATCGCGGCCTGGCTGCTCGTCATGACCACCGTCGCGGGCACGCAGCTCAACGACCTGCTGAGTTCGCGGCTGTATCCCCGGGGCACCTACGGGCTGGAAGACCTTCTGGTCGACCGGCTCACCAACCTCTCCGGACTCCGCTGGACGCTCTCGCTGACCGCCGGAAAGCTGTGGTACCTGATCGTCTCGACCTGGGGGATCGCCGCGGTGGGGCTCGTCGCCTTGGCCGTCGCCATGAAACGCAGCAGCGTCCCCCTGGGCACCCGCGTCGTCGCCGCCCAGGCCGCCATCTCCACTGTCGGCATCGCATTCGCCACCTCGGCGGGCACACCGGACGAGGGCACCGTGTCCAATTTCGCCTACGGCCGGTACTTGACCTGTCTGGCCCCGGTCCTCTTCCTGGCCGCCATCGTCCTCGTCATGCAGGCCCCAAAGCTGACCGCGCTCTGCGCAGCGCCCATTGCCGCCGCCATCACGCTGGCGGCGGGTGCCATCGTATGGCTGTATGCCGGCGACCAGCTCTCCAAGGACTTCTTCCTCTCCACCGACTTCGCCGAGAGCAGCTTCCTCTCCTGGAACTGGGAAGAGTTCCATCTGTGGATCGTGACCATTGCGGTCCTGCTGATCCTCGCGGCTGCCGCCGTACCGATCGCCGACGGTGGCAGGGGCGGAAGGCTGATGGTTGCCGGAATGGTCGCCGCCCTGAACATCGCCGCCGTGATCGTCACGACCCATCAGGTCGTCGCCCCATGGGACGAGCGATTCGCCGCAACAGCCAGCCTGAAGCACGAACTTCGCCCCACGGACAAAGTCGGCATGAATTTCCCTGACATGGGGTGGCGAGTCTGGGTCCTTCAGGCATTCCAATCCCGCCACGGCCTGGTGCCGATCGACCGGTTCGGCCGTTTCCCGCTGCCGGAGGAACTGACCGTGGTCGTCGTTCCATGGACTTGGGGCGTCCCGATCGCGAAGACGTGGCCGGGCGCTCCGGCGGGCTGGTATGTCGTCTCAGCCCGCCGACCGGGGTTCGGCGGCTGGGTCGCATGGCGCAAGGCGAACACGACCACAGCGCCATGAGAACTCCGTAGCGGACATTTACTGGGGTAGCCCAAAAACATATAGGACCCTAGACGTCGAGCACCAACAACCAAGCACACCACGAATCACGACGTCCACGATGAACCCGCCCGAATAAATCGTCCCAAACCGCGCTAGCCGGGCGACGCCAAGCGAAACGTCCATCGTGCCCGGTCTTCATCAGCGCCAAAGCGATTTTCCCCAGGACACTCCAACTGGATATTCAAAAAATCCTAAAGAGTCCACTCCATCGTCATTCTTGATCAAGATGTGGGGGACCGTTCATAGCGTTTCGGTCCTTGCCGCTTGGCCTGCCAGCGGCTCCTGTCGAGAGCTCACAGAAGAGTGGGTTGCGCCGAGCGTGCCATTTTGGCGCGCTCATCGCTTAGAGGGGATTATCGCGTGTTCTACTGGATCTTGCGGCGAAGGCATAAAGCCAGAATCGCCCTGATCGTGGCTACCTTGCTCCTGCTTGCACTGATTCAGCCGCTGGTTTCTCGGAGTTCCTCCGCCGCGACGAGTAGCAGGTCACGCAAGCCGGTCAGCAACGACCCCAAGCCGAGCCAGCTCCAGCCTGTTCACATGGGCGGCGGCGGTGGCTGCGGGAAGCCCAAGTGCTGTAAGAAGAAGTGCTGCAAAAAGAAGTGCAAGCC
>NZ_SMJX01000374.1 GCF_004348535.1 Actinomadura sp. KC216 | reverse complement strand
CGCCGAGCCCGTACACGTCGAAGCGGCGGTCCGGGGCGCCGTCGATCTGGGCCTGCTCGGGGGCCATGTAACCGGGGGAGCCGGCGGGGAGCGTCAGGCTCGACAGGTGGTCATCGGTCCGCGCGATGCCGAGGTCGGAGATCATGAGCCGCTCGCCGCCGCCGGACGACGACCGCAGCAGCACGTTCGACGGCTTGAGGTCGCGGTGCACGACGCCCAGGTCGTGCAGCTCCTGGACGCCCCGGATGATCTCCCAGGCGGTGCGCAGCGCCTCGTTCAGCCGGAGCGGGCCGGTCGTGAGCCGCTCGGCGAGCGTGCCGCGGTCGGCGTAGGTCATCACGAAGTAGGGGCGGCCGTCCGGCAGCTCGCCGATGTCGAAGACCTGGACGATCCGGTGCGAGTCGGCGCGGCGCAGCAGCCGGGCCTCCTGGACGAACCGGTCCCGCACATCGGTCCGCAGCGTCCAGTGCTCCCCCAGGATCTTGATCGCGACGGGGGAGTCGAGCTCCGGGTCGTGCCCCAGCCAGACGGAGGCGAACCCGCCCGAGCCGAGGAGGCGGTCGATCCGGTAGCGGCCGGCGGATGTCGGGTAGCCCACGCCTCCCAATGATGAACGATGGACGCCGGCGCTTGCACTGGCTTGGCGTGAACGACCGAATGCGTGGCGTGAACGCCAGGCCGGAATGTCGTGTTGGACGGAGACGTTCTAAAAGGTTGCCTGAAAAACGGATCGCTTTCTGTGGGGCGCTCCGGCTACGGTTCGTAGGTTTGCGGGACGCGCGGGGACCCGCCGGGCGGACGGGACCCGACCCCTATCTTTGTCGATGGTTATGAGGACGAGTGTGAGATCGCCGCTCGCCGACGCGCGTGCGCGGCTGCCGCGGCTGATGCTGCGCGACCAGCACCGGCTGCGCCGCCGGATCGACGGCGTGCAGAAGATGCGGGACGCCGGGCGGCGCGCCAAGGTCGCCGAGGAGATCACCGCCGATATCGACGCCGCGGAGCGGCGGGTCGAGCGGCGGCGGCTCGCCGTGCCCGCGATCACCTATCCGGCGCAGCTTCCGGTCGCGCAGAAGAAGGACGACATCCTCGCCGCGGTCCGCGACCACCAGGTCGTGATCGTCGCGGGGGAGACGGGGTCCGGCAAGACCACCCAGATCCCGAAGATATGCCTTGAGCTGGGCCGGGGCGTGCTCGGCTCGATCGGGCACACCCAGCCGCGGCGGCTCGCGGCCCGGACGGTCGCCGACCGCATCGCCGAGGAGCTCGGCATCGAGCTCGGCGACGCGGTCGGGTACAAGGTGCGCTTCACCGACCGGTCCAGCGACGACACGCTCGTCAAGCTGATGACCGACGGCATCCTGCTCGCCGAGATCCAGACCGACCGGCTGCTCCGCCAGTACGACACGCTGATCATCGACGAGGCGCACGAGCGCAGCCTGAACATCGACTTCCTGCTCGGCTACGTCAAGGAGATCCTGCCGCGCCGGCCCGACCTCAAGGTGATCATCACGTCGGCGACGATCGACTCCGAGCGGTTCTCCGAGCACTTCGGGGACGCGCCGATCGTGGAGGTGTCCGGGCGGACGTATCCGGTGGAGGTGCGGTACCGGCCCGTCGTCGACCCGGACGACCCGTCCGCCGACCCCGACCGCGACCAGATCCAGGCGATCCTGGACGCGGTGGACGAGCTGGGCCGCGAGGCGCCCGGAGACGTGCTGGTGTTCCTCAGCGGGGAACGCGAGATCCGCGACACCGCGGACGCGCTGACCAAGCACTTCACGCGGCGGCGGGACGCGGCCGAGGTCCTGCCGCTGTACGCGCGGCTGTCGTCCGCCGAGCAGCACCGCGTGTTCCAGCCGCATCGCGGGCGGCGGATCGTGCTGGCCACGAACGTCGCGGAGACGTCGCTGACCGTCCCGGGGATCAAGTACGTGGTCGACCCGGGCACCGCGCGCATCTCCCGGTACAGCCACCGGCTGAAGGTGCAGCGGCTCCCGATCGAGCCGGTGTCGCAGGCGTCGGCGAACCAGCGCAAGGGACGCTGCGGCCGAGTATCTGAAGGCGTCTGCATCCGGCTGTACTCGGAGGACGATTTCGAGTCGCGTCCCGAGTTCACCGAGCCGGAGATCCTGCGGACGAACCTCGCGTCCGTGATCCTGCAGATGACGTCGCTGGGGCTCGGCGACATCGCGGCGTTCCCGTTCGTGGAGCCGCCGGACCGGCGCAACATCAAGGCCGGGGTCGATCTGCTGCACGAGCTCGGCGCCATCGACCCGTCCCAGCAGGACCCGCGCAAGCGCCTCACCCCGCTCGGCCGCCGCCTCGCCCAGCTTCCCGTCGACCCGCGGCTCGGCCGGATGATCCTGGAGGCCGACAAGAACGGCTGCGTCCGCGAGGTGCTGATCATCACGGCGGCGCTGTCCATCCAGGACCCGCGCGAGCGTCCCGCCGAGCAGCAGCAGGCGGCCGACGACAAGCACCGCCGGTTCGCCGACCCGACATCCGACTTCCTCGCTTACCTGAACCTGTGGAATTACCTGCGCGAGCAGCAGAAGGAGCTGTCGGGGAGCGCGTTCCGGCGGATGTGCAAGAGCGAGTTCCTGCATTTCCTGCGCGTCCGCGAATGGCAGGATCTGCACGGGCAGCTCAAGCAGGTCGCCAAATCGCTCGGCGTGACGCTCAACACCGCCGATGCCGCGCCCGACCGCGTCCACATGTCGCTGCTCTCGGGCCTGCTCTCGCACATCGGCCTCGCGGACGCGGAGAAGAAGGACAGGCAGCGTCGCGGCCAGGAGTATCTGGGAGCGCGCGGCGCGAAATTCGCCGTGTTCCCGGGGTCGGCGCTGTTCAAGAAACCGCCGCGCTGGGTCATGTCGGCGGAGCTGGTCGAGACGTCCCGGCTCTGGGGACGCGTCAACGCCAAGATCGAACCCGACTGGATCGAGCCGCTCGCCGAGCACCTCGTCAAGCGCAACTACAGCGAGCCGCACTGGTCGAAGAAGCAGGCCGCCGTCATGGCGCACGAGAAGGTCACCCTCTACGGGGTGCCGATCGTCGCCGACCGGCGCGTCAACTACGGCCGCATCGACCCGGCGCTGTCCCGCGAGCTGTTCATCCGGCACGCGCTCGTCGAAGGCGACTGGGAGACCCACCACCGGTTCTTCCACGACAACCGCGCCCTGCTGGACGAGGTGGAGGAGCTGGAGCACCGCGCCCGCCGCCGCGACATCCTCGTGGACGACGAGACCCTCTTCGACTTCTACGACGAGCGCATTCCCGAGGACGTCGTCTCCGGACGGCACTTCGACTCCTGGTGGAAGAAGGCCCGGCGCGACGAACCCGACCTCCTCGGGTTCGAGAAGTCGATGCTCATCAACGAGACGGCGGGCGGCGTCAGCGAGTCCGACTACCCGGACGCGTGGAAGCAGGGCGCGCTGCGGCTGCGCCTCACCTACCAGTTCGAGCCGGGTACCGACGCCGACGGCGTGACCGTCCACATTCCGGTGCAGATCCTCAACCAGGTCCGCCCGGACGGCTTCGAGTGGCAGGTGCCGGGCCTGCGCACGGAACTGGTCACCGAGCTGATCCGGTCGCTGCCCAAGCAGCTGCGGGTCAACTTCGTCCCGGCGCCCGACTACGCCCGCAAGGTCCTCGACCGCGTCGCGCCCCGCACCGAGCCGCTCCTGGACGCCCTCGAACGCGAACTCACCGAGCTGACGGGCGTCCCCGTCGCGCGCGAGGCGTGGGACCCGTCGCGCCTGCCCGCCCACCTGCGCATGACCTTCCGCGTCGTCGACGACAAGGGCCGCGCGCTCGGCGAGGGCACCGACCTGGACGAGCTGAAACGCCGCCTCGCGGGCAAGGTCCGCGGCACGCTGTCCAAGGCCGCCTCGACCATCGAGCGCTCCGGCCTCCGCGACTGGACGATCGGCGAGCTGCCCCGCACCTACGAGCGCAACCAGGCCGGATACGACGTCAAGGCGTACCCGGCGCTCACCGACGAAGGCGACAGCGTGTCCGTCCGCATGTACGAGACGGAGGCCGAGCAGAGGCGCGCGATGTGGCTCGGCACCCGGCGGCTGATCCTGCTGAACGCGCCGTCGCCGGTGAAGCTCATCCAGGGGCGCCTCACCAACCAGGGGAAGCTCGCGCTCAGCCACAACCCGCACGACTCCATCGCCGCGCTGTTCGACGACTGCGTCACCGCCGCCGCCGACCGGCTCATCGCCGAGGCCGGTGGCCCCGCCTGGGACGAGGACGGCTTCCGCGCCCTGTACGACCGCGTCCGCGCCGACCTGCACGACGCCACCGCCGAGATCGTCGCCATCGTCGAACGCGTCCTGGCCGAGGCGCACGAGGTCGACCGGCGGGTGCGCGGCACGGCGAGCCTGACGCTCGTCCCGGCGCTGACCGACATCCGCGGGCGGCTCGCGGCGCTCGTCCACCCCGGGTTCGTCACCGCGACCGGCTGGGCGCGGCTGCCCGACCTGCCCCGCTACCTGCGCGCCCTGCAGATCAGGCTCGACAAGCTCCCCGAGAACCCCGGACGCGACCGGCTGCTGGCGAACCAGGTCGACGTCCTGGAGCAGGAGTACGAGCAGGCGCTGCGGCGCCTGCACCCGTCCTGCCGCGAGGACGAGCCCGCCCGCCAGATCCGCTGGATGCTGGAGGAGTTCCGCGTCAGCCTCTTCGCCCAGCAGCTCGGGACGCGCTTCCCCGTCTCCGACAAGCGCATCCGCAAGGCGATGGCCGCGCTCTGACGGTTCTCAGTCGTTGTAGGCGAACAGCTCCAGATGGGTGCAGTTCGCGCAGCGGAACGCGTGGATCTGCAGCCGGTGCTTCCCGAAGAGCTTCGCTCCGCCGAGCAGCCCCCGCTCCAGCGGCCCCGCCACCCAGCGGGCGAAACCGCGGGCGGCCTGGCCGGAGTCCTCTACGAACCCCTCCTGCATGGTCGTGGACCCGCACAGCGTGCACCTCAGCTCCGTCACGTCGCGCATCCTAGGCGACGGCGACCTGGGCGAACCATGATCAATCGTCGGGTATGACTGGTCGCATGGGGTTGCGAGAGTTCTATCCGCCCGTCGAGCCGTACGACTCCGGGCTGCTCGACGTCGGCGACGGGAACCGGATCTACTGGGAGACCTGCGGGAACCCGGACGGCAAGCCCGCGGTGTTCCTGCACGGCGGGCCCGGCGGCGGGGTCCTGCCCGTCCACCGGCGGCTGTTCGACCCGTCCGCCTACCGGGTCGTGCTGTTCGACCAGCGGGGCTGCGGCCGGAGCCTCCCGCACGCCGGCGACCCCGCCGTGTCGCTGGAGCGCAACACGACACCGCACCTGGTGGCCGACATCGAACGGCTCCGCGAGCACCTGTCCGTCGACCGCTGGCTCGTGCTCGGCGGAAGCTGGGGCAGCACGCTCGCCCTCGCCTACGCGCAGGCGCATTCGGAGCGCGTGACGGAGCTGGTGCTGCGCGGGGTGTGGCTGGTCCGCCCGGCCGACGAGGAGTGGGGGTTCACGCCGGTGGGCGCGGCGCACCTGTTCCCGGCCGAGTGGGCGGCGTTCCGGGACGCGATCCCGCCCGCCGAGCAGGACGATCTGATCGCCGCCTACGGCCGCCGCATCGGCGACCCGGACCCGTCCGTCCATCTCCCGGCGGCGACGGCGTGGATCGGGTGGGAGCTCACCGCGAACACGCTGCTGCCCGTCCCGCCGCCCGAGCTGGACGACGCCGACGTCCTCGCGTTCGCTCGCATCACGCACCACTACATCGCGAGCGGCGGCTTCCTCCCGGACGAGGGCCTCCTCGCCGGAGTCGACCGCATCCGGCACATTCCCGCCGTGATCGTGAACGGCCGCTACGACATGAAGACCCCACCTGACCAGGCATGGGACCTGCACCGCGCCTGGCCGGAGGCCGACTTCCACATCGTGGAGGACGCGGGCCACGGCGGCTCCGAGCCCGGCATCCGCGACCTCCTGATCGAGGCCACCGACCGCTT
The DNA here is from genome assembly GCF_004348535.1 of Actinomadura sp. KC216. Taxonomy (GTDB): domain Bacteria; phylum Actinomycetota; class Actinomycetes; order Streptosporangiales; family Streptosporangiaceae; genus Spirillospora. Next base: position 1,520 of record NZ_SMJX01000374.1, on the reverse strand, counting down.
CGCCGTACGCTGAGCCCGCGACCTGCGCTTGTCCACGCGTCCAACACAAGTCACTGCAGCAACTCGGATCAGTGCGTATGGTTCATTCCATGCCTAATAGCGAAGAGCGCGACAATAGCGGCCCCGAGGGGACGGCCGCGGCTCCCCAGGGCGCGGTCTCCGAAGGCGCGGGGGACGGCGGTGCCGGAGCCCCCGGCGCCGGTGCGGCGAACGGTCCCGGCGCAGGCGGTCCGAGCCCGGGAGGCGCCGACACGAAGGCCGCCGGTCCCGGTCCCGGCGAGTCTACGGAGACGGCGGTCGCCCGGGTGGGCGATCCCGTCACCGTGTGGCCGTGCGCCAACTGCGGGCGTCCCGTCCCGCAGCCCGTAGGGGCCGTCCGCGCGGTCCGCTACTGCCAGGACAACGACGGCGCCTGCGCCCGCGAGGCGCGCGACCGCCGCGACCGCGGCCGCGACGCGCCGGGCCTCACCGGGCAGGTCGCCGCGGCCTGGGAGATGGTCGAGCGGCTGGAGAAGGCCGCCGACGTGCTCGCCGACTCGCTGACGTCCGAGCTGAGCGTCGCCGGGGTGGAGCGCCGCGTCGCCGAGGTGCGGGCCGAGGCCGCCCGCGAGCTCGCCATCGCGCAGAGCGAGCGCGACGCGTCCCAGCGCAAGGCGGAGGAGGCGTGGCAGGAGGCGTCGTCCGCCCGCAAGCGCGCCGAGTCCGCGGAGCAGGACGCCGCCCGCCTGCGCGAGGAGGCCAAGGTCGCGACCGCCAAGCGCGACGCCGCGCAGCAGGCGTGGGAGGAGGCGCACCAGGTCGCGCAGCAGTCGATGACCGCGAAGCTCGCCGCCGAGAGCGAGCGCGACCGCGTCGCCGCCCGCGAAACCGAGCTGCTCGCCGCGCTGGAGAGCACCCGCGCCGAACTCGTCGGCCTGCACTCCAAGCTCGCCGAGGCGGAGGGCGCCGTCGAGGCGCAGCGCGTCGAGGCCGCCGTCGCCAAGCAGGGCGCCGAAGACCTGCGCAACGCGATGCGCGACACCGAGGCGCAGCGGCAGCGCGCCATGCAGACCGCCAGCAAGGCCGAGGCCGAGCGCACCGCCGCGATGCGGGCCCAGTCCGAGGCGGAGGCGGAGACCGTCCGCGCCAACGCCCGCGCCGACGAGGCCGTCAAGGAGCGCGACGCCGCGCAGGCCCGCGCCCAGGCCGTGACGGCCGAGCGCGACGAGCTCACCGCCAAGATCAACGAGCAGGCCGTCCAGCTGCGGCAGCTGTCGCAGTCGGTCGCCGAGCAGCAGGCCGCGCTGACCGCCCTCGCCGAGGAGCGCGACGCCGCCCGCGCCGAGGCCGACCGCGCCCGCCGCCAGATCGACCAGTTCACCCACAACACGCTGTCGTCGAACGTCCCGCCCGGCGGCCGGATGCCCGGCACCGCGCCCGCACTGCCCAGCGGCCACACCGGGCCGCCGCCCTCCGGGATGCCGCCCCCCGGAATGCCACCCGGCCCGCCGCCGATCGGCGGCCAGCCCCCGGCACCGGCC
>NZ_SMJX01000373.1 GCF_004348535.1 Actinomadura sp. KC216 | reverse complement strand
GGGGTTCTGGGTGGGGGTGCTCCTCGCCATCGTCCCGATCCCCGTGCTGATCGCGCTCGCGCTCACCCTCGACCGGCTGGAGCCCGAGCCGCCGCGCGCGCTCGTCTTCTCCTTCCTGTGGGGCGCGGGCATCGCCGTGCTCGGCGCGCTCGTCCTCAACACCGCCGGGCTGCTGTACGTGACCGTCCCGATCTTCGGGGAGGCGGAGGGCCACTTCGTCAGCGCCACGTTCGGCGCGCCGCTCATCGAGGAGACGCTGAAGGGCGCCGTCCTGTTCGGCCTGCTGTGGTTCCGCCGCAACGAGATCGACGGCTTCGCGGACGGCATCATCTACGCCGCCATGGTCGGCCTCGGCTTCGCCATGATGGAGAACATCACCTACTACATGCGCGCCTACGACGAGGGCGGCGCGCAGCAGCTCACGGCGGTGTTCGTGCTGCGCGGGCTGATCGCGCCGCTCAGCCATCCGCTGTTCACCTCGATGACCGGGCTCGGCGTCGCCTACGCCGCCACGCACCGCAGGGGCCAGTTCGCCGCGCCGATCGCCGGGCTGCTCGGCGCGATGATCCTGCACGGGCTCTGGAACGGCGGCGCGTCGCTGGGCCTCGGCGGCCTCGCCGTCGTCTACGCGCTGGACTTCTGCGTCCTCGTCGCGCTGATCGTCATCGTGTTCGTGGAGCGCAGGGGAACGGTCCGCCGGATCGAGGCGTACCTGCCGATGTACGCGGGGACGGGCCTGGTCACGCCGCAGGACGTGCGGATGCTGCGCTCGATGCCCGCCCGCCGCGTCGCGCGCCGCTGGGCCCGCACCGTCGGCGGCAGGACCGCGGCCCGCGCGATGACCGACTACCAGCTCGCGGCGACGGAGCTGGCGCTGCTGCACAAGCGCGCCGACCGGGGCGTCGCGGACCAGCGCTGGTTCGTCGCCCGCCGCGACGCGCTGCTCGGGCTGATGTCGCTGGCCAGGCAGGCGTTCCTGCGGACCCCTCCGCGCTTCGGGGCGGCGGGCCCGCCGTGGGCGGGGCAGGGTCCGTCCGGATTCACGCAGCCGCCGCCCGGACCGCCGCCCGGACCGCCGCCCGGACCGCCGGGACCCTACAGGCCGTGACCGGGGGCCGGATCGGGGGCATGGGCGTCCGCCCATACGATTGGTGCCGTGGCAGAGCGACCCTCCTCCAACCTCCTGAACCGGGCCTGGAACGCCGTGTGGCGCCCGACGCCCGGGTCGCTGCGGCTGCTCGCGCTGCTCGGCGTCGTCGGCAACGTGGTCATCGTCGTCAGCGGCGGCGCCGTCCGGGTCACCAAGTCCGGGCTCGGCTGCCCCGACTGGCCGCGCTGCTCCGGCGACAGCCTCGTCCCCACGCACAACCCCGAGCACCACGTGCTCAACATGTCGATCGAGTTCGGCAACCGGCTGATCACCTTCGTGGTGCTGGCCGCGGGCGCCCTGGTGTTCGTCGCGGCGCTGCGGCTCCGCCCGCGCCGCAAGGGCCTGGTGTGGTGGGCGCTGGCGCAGCCGATGAGCGTGTTCGCGCAGGCGCTGATCGGCGGGATCGTCGTCCTGACCGAGCTGCACCCGGCGGCCGTGTCGCTGCACTTCCTGGTGTCGCCCGCCCTGCTCGTCTTCTGCGTGGGCCTGTGGATCCGGGCCGGTGAGGGCGACGCGCCGCCCCGGCCGCTCGCCGGGCCGTGGACGCGCCGCCTCACCGTCGCGCTGATCGCCGCCTGCGCCGCCGTCATGGTCGCGGGCACGGTCGTCACCGGCACCGGCCCGCACGCGGGCGACGCCGAGGCCCGCCGCTACGGCTTCGACATCACCGACGTCGCCCGCATCCACAGCCTGCTCGCCTGGGCCACCACCGCCCTTACGGTGATCGTCGTGATCGTGCTGCACCGCGGCGGGGCTCCGGCCGCGGCGCGCCGCCGCGGGCACGAGCTCGCCGGCCTCATCGTCGCGCAGGGCGTCGTGGGGTACGTCCAGTACTTCCTGGGCGTCCCGGAGGGCCTGGTGCTGCTGCACATGCTCGGCTCGGTGCTGATGTGGCTCGCGGCGTTCCGGCTCTACTTCGCGCTGCGCGACCGCGGGCCCGTACCGGCGGCGGGCCAGGTGGAGGAACCGGCTGCCCCCGCCCCGGCGGCCGAGACTCAACCCGCCTGACCCTTCCGCAGGAACTCGCGGAGCCGGTCCAGCGGCCAGGTGTTGATGACGTCGTCGGGCGTCAGCCAGCCGCGCTGCGCGGTGCCGACGCCGTAGCGGATGTTGCGGTGGTGGCCGAGGGAGTGCGCGTCGGTGTCGACGGAGAACTTCACGCCCAGGCGCTTGGCGCGGCGGACCAGGTCGGCGGGCAGGTCGAGCCGGTCGGGGAAGGAGTCGATCTCCATCGCGGTGCCGGTGCGGGCGGCGGCCCGGAACACCTCGTCCCAGTCGGCGTCGACGGGCGGGCGGCGGCCGATGCTCCGGGCGGTCGGATGCCCGATGACGTGGACGTGCGGGTTCTCGCACGCGCGGACGAGCCGCCGCGTCATCGCCGCCTGGTCCTGCGTGAAATGCGAGTGGACGGACGCCACGCACACGTCGAACCCGGACAGGAAGCCGGCGTCCCAGTCGACGCCGCCGTCCGGGTCGATGTTGAGCTCGGTGCCGTGCAGGAGCGTCAGATCGCGGTACCGCTTCTGCAGCTCGGCGACCTGGGCGCGCTGGGCGAGCATCTTCTCGTCCGTCATCCGCTGCATCACCAGGTTGGGCGCGTGGTCGGTGATCGCGTAGTACTCCAGGCCGCGGGCGTGCGCGGCGGCGACCATGTCCTCCAGGGACGCGACGCCGTCGGTCAGGTCGGTGTGGCTGTGCAGGTCGCCGCGCAGGTCGCCGACGGTGACGAGCCGGGGCAGCTCCCCGGCGAGGGCGGCCTCGATCTCGCCGGCGTCCTCGCGGAGCGTCGGGTGGACCCACGGCAGGCCGAGCCGCCCGTAGACCTCCTCCTCCGTCTCCGACACGATCAGCTCGTCCGACTCGGCGTCGAACAGCCCGTACTCGGACAGCTTCAGGCCCGCCTTCACGGCGATCTCGCGGGTGCGGATGTTGTGCGCCTGCGACCCGGTGAAGTACTGCAGCGCGGCGCCCCACGACTCCGGCGGGACGACCCGCAGGTCGACCTGCAGCCCCTTGGCGGTGCGGACCGAGGTCTTCTTGTCGCCGCTCGCGATGACCTCCGCGACGAACGGCAGCGCCGTGAACGCCTCCATGATCGGGTGCGGGTCGCGGGACGCGGCGAGGACGTCCACGTCGCCGATCGTCTCCCGCATCCGGCGCAGCGACCCGGCGTGCTCGCAGCGCTCCACCTGCGGCAGCCCGGACAGGGCCGCGACGACCTCGTCGGCGACGCTCGCGGCGGCGTCGACCAGCACGCGCTCCCCGGCGCTCCGCATCAGCTCGATGCCGCGGAGGATGTTCTCCTCCGTCTTCGCGCCGAAGCCCTTCAGGCCCTTCAGCCGCCCCTCCTTGATCGCGGCGGCCAGCTCGTCGACCGAGGAGATCCCGAGCGCCTCGTACACGGCGAGCGCCTTCTTCGGGCCGAGCGTGGGGATGGCGGTCAGCGCCCTGACCCCGGCGGGGATCTGCGTGCGCAGCTCCTCGACCTGCCGGATGGTGCCGGTCTCGTTGTAGTCGAGGACCTTCTTCGCGATCGCCTCGCCCACGGTCGGGATCGCGCGGAGCCCGGCGAGGTCGAGGCCGGAGATGTCGTCGGGATGGCCCGCGATCGCCCGCGCCGCCTTCTCGTACGCCCTGATCTTGAACGCGTCGCCGCCGGTGATGGACAGCAGGTCGGCCAGTTCCTGGATGAGGGCCGCAGCCTCGTCGTTCGCCCGTGCCATGCCTTCGAGTCTAGAAGCCGGGTCCGACGTTCCCGGAGCCCGGGACGCAGGTCGGCGCGGGTCAGCGCAGCGGCGCGACGGGACCGTTCGGGTCGTCCATCCGGGCGCGCAGGACCTCGTCGGCGATCGCCGAGACCTGCTCCTCCGGCAGGCGCCGGTAGCCGTCCTCGGTGACGACCGCGATCGTCGGGTAGATGCGCCGCGTCGGGTCGGGGCCGCCGGTGGCGGTGTCGTCGTCGGCCGCGTCGTACAGGGCCTGGACGCAGACCGTCGCCGCGTCCTCCACCGACAGGTCGTTCCGGTACAGCTTCTTCAGCGCGCCCAGCGCGTACGGGGAGCCGGAGCCGTCGGCGTGGAAGTCGCGGGCCTCCTGCGGGGCGCCGGTGATGTCGTAGGTGTAGATCCGCCCCTCGCCGCTGTCGGGGTCGTAGCCGGTGAACAGCGGGACGACCGCGAGGCCCTGCAGCGCCTGGGCGAGGTTGGCCTGGATGACGGCGCCGAGGCGGCGGGCCTTGCCCGGCAGCGACAGCGGGACGGTCTCCATCTTCTCGTAGTGCTCCAGCTCCACCTGGAACAGCCGGACCATCTCCAGCGCGAGCCCGACCGTCCCGGCGAACGCGACGGCGGAGTACTCGTCGCCCCGCTGCACCTTGTCGAGGCGGCGGTAGGCGATGCGGTTGCCCTGGGTGGCGCGCCGGTCGCCCGCCATCATGACCCCGCCGGGGAACGTCAGCGCGAGGACGGTCGTGCCGTGCGGCAGCTCGGGAACGTCCCCGTCCGGCACCCGGTTGACGGGCAGCAGCTCGGGGGAGTGGACGCGCAGGAAGTCGACGAACGACGCCGACCCCGCCTCGAAGAACTCGGGCGGGATCCCCTGGTCCTCGGTCCGGCCGATCACGGCGGCTCCTCTCCGCTGGACGATCCTTGATCCGATCCTTCCACGCTGCCACAGCCCCCCGCCACTCAGGCTTCGGGCGCCTCGGGCGGATCCTTCTGGCTGCGGGTGGCGCCCGCGCAGGCGACGATGACGCAGCAGATCGCGACCCACTGGCGCCCGGTGAGGATCTCGCCGAGCAGCGCCATCCCGACCAGCGCGGCCACCGCGGGCTCCAGGCTCATCAGGATCCCGAAGACGCGGGCGGGCATCCGCCGCAGCGCCTCCAGCTCCAGCGAGTACGGGATCACCGACGACAGCAGCCCGACGCCGAGGCCGATCAGCAGCAGCCACGGGTCCAGAAGGGCCGACCCGGCGGACGCGACGCCCAGCGGCAGGATCGCGACCGACCCGATGACGCTGGCGAGGGCCAGGCCGCTGGAGCCCGGGAACCGCTGCCCGGTGGCGGCGGTCAGCAGGATGTAGGCGGCCCAGCACGCCCCGGCGAGCAGCGCGAACGCGATGCCGACCGGGTCGAGGTCGTCGCTGCCGCCCCTGGCCAGCAGGACCACGCCCGCCCCGGCCAGCACGACCCACAGCGCGTCCCTCGGACGCCGGGACGCGACGATCGCCACCGTCAGCGGCCCGAGGAACTCGATCGTCACCGCCACGCCCAGCGGGATCCGCGCGAACGACTGGTAGATCGAGAAGTTCATCAGCGCCAGCGCCAGCCCGAAGCAGGCGGCGATGGCGAGGCTGGAGCGGGAGTGGTCGCGCAGGATCGTCCGCATCGCCCGGCGGGCCAGGATGCCCAGCACGATCGCCGACGTCAGCAGCCGGATCGTCACCACCGCGCTCGGCGGCAGCCGGTCGAACAGGTGCTTGGCCATCCCGGCCCCGACCTGCAGCGAGATGATGCCGAGCAGGATCAGCGCGGGCGGCGGCACCGACCCGAGCGACAGCGTGCGTCCGCGCCCGGACGCCCGCGTCGCGCCGCCGAACGACCCGGGCGCCTCAGCGAGCGCCATGCACTACTCCCATTTGAAGAACCTCCCGGCCAGGACGAGCCCCGCCGCGGCCCACACCGCGAGGACGAGGAGGGGGGCGGCGGGGAGCGCGGCGCCGTCCTGGAGGACGTCCCGCAGGCCCTCGGCCAGCGCCGAGATCGGCAGCAGCCCCAGCGCGTCGCGGACCCCGCTCGGGAACTCCTCCAGCGGGAAGACGACGCCGCCGGCGGCCAGCAGCAGGATGTAGACGAGGTTGGCGGCGGCGAGGGTGGCCTCGGCGCGCAGCGTCCCGGCCATGAGGAGCCCGAAGCCGCTGAACGCGGCCGTCCCGAGCAGCAGCAGGACGATCACCGAGCCGGGGTCGCCGGAGGGGTGCCAGCCGAGCGCCAGCGCCACCGCGCAGATCACGGCGGCCTGCACCGCCTCGACGGCGAGGACGGCGAGGGTCTTGGCGGCGATGAGCCCGCCGCGCGGCAGCGGCGTCGCGCCGAGCCGCTTCAGGACGCCGTAGCGGCGCTCGAAGCCCGTCCCGATCGCCTGCCCGGTGAACGCCGTCGACATCACCGCGAGCGCGAGGACGCCCGGCGCGAGGAAGTCGATGCGGCGGCCGGGGCCGAGGTCGAGCAGGGACGTGGCGCTGAACAGCACCAGCAGCACCACCGGGATGATCAGCGTCAGCAGCAGCTGCTCGCCGTTGCGCAGCACGGCGCGGACCTCGAACGCGGCCTGGGAGAGGATCATCCGCGGCAGCGGCGCGGCCCCGGGCGCGGGGGACAGGTCCATGGTCACGGGCGCAGCTCCCGTCCGGTCAGTTCGAGGAAGACGTCCTCCAGGGTGCGGCGCTCGATCCGGAGGTCCTCGGTCATGACGCCGTGCGAGGCGCACCAGGCGGTGACGGTGGCGAGCAGCTCGGGGTTCACGTCCGCCTCGATCAGGTAGTGCCCGGCGGGCGACTCCTTGGCGGCGCTCCCGGCGGGCAGCGCCGACAGCAGCTCCTCCAGCCCGAGGCCGGGCCGGGCGCGGAAGCGCAGCTGCCGCTCCGCGCCGGTCAGCGCCTCCGGGGCGCCCTCGGCGACGACCCTGCCGTGGTCGACGATGACGACGTGGTCGGAGAGGCGCTCGGCCTCCTCCATGTTGTGCGTGGTCAGGACGACCGACACCCCGGCGGCGCGGAGCTCCTCGATCAGCGTCCAGGTGGCGTGCCTGGCCTGCGGGTCGAGGCCGGTGGTGGGCTCGTCGAGGAAGACCAGCTCGGGGCGCCCGACGACGGCGACGGCCAGCGACAGCCGCTGCTGCTGCCCGCCCGACAGGCGGCGGACCTGCGTGCGGGCGTGCCCGGCGAGCCCGAGCCGCTCCAGCAGCGCGGACGCGTCCAGCGGCGAGGCGTGGAACGAGGCGGCGAGCCGCAGGAACTCGCCCGCGCGGGCCGTGCCGGGCACGCCGCCCGACTGCGGCATCACCCCGACCCTCGGTTTCAGCGCCCGCCCGTCGGCGACGGGATCGAGGCCGAGGACGCGGACCGTTCCCGAGTCGGCCCGCCGGAACCCCTCGCATATCTCGATCGTGGTGGTCTTCCCCGCGCCGTTCGGGCCGAGCAGCGAGGTGACCGCGCCCCGGGCGGCGGTGAGCGACAGGCCGTCCACGGCGGGCGGCGCGCCGCCGGCCGGGCCATAGCGCTTCACGAGCCCGCGCAGCTCGACGGCGCCGTCTCCGGGGGGTGTCATGCCCACGAGTTTAGGTCGGTGGAGCGGCGGCCCCGCGCCCGGTCCCGCCGCCGGGACGGTGAAGGCGCGGTAAAGCCCCAGGGCGGAAGTGGATCTAGTTTCGCCCACGTGAGGCGGGGGAATTGACCGCCTGTCGCC
>NZ_SMJX01000372.1 GCF_004348535.1 Actinomadura sp. KC216 | reverse complement strand
CGATGATGGCGGCGGCCGCCAGGGACGCGGCGGTGAAGGACAGCGCCAGGTTGCGGCCGAGGCGGTCATCGGGGGGCGGCTGGTCGATGGAGACGCGCTGGACGCCCACGGCGGCCGGGGGCTTGCCCGTGCCGCCCGTGCCGACGGTGGTGACCGCGCGGAGGGGGTTCACCACGCCCGAGCCGGTGCCCTCGACCTGGGCGCCGTCCGCGGTCTGCTCGATCCGCTGCTTGACCTGCATGTAGTTCAGGTTCGGGTTGAAGGAGCGGATCAGCGCGGCGGTGCCGGCGATGTAGGGGGCGGCGAGACTGGTGCCGTTGTCGATCTTGTAGGAGTTGCGGGGCCAGGTGCTGATGACGTTCTGGCCGGGCGCGGTCACGCTGACCGGGGTCACGGTGTTGGAGAAGCCGGCGAGAGTGCCGTCCTTGTTCAGGGCGCCGACGGAGATCACGCCGGGGTAGCTCGCCGGGTACGCCTTCTGCGGGGTCTGCTTGGTCTGGTCGGTGAGGTTGCCGGCCACCGAGACGATCACGACGTCGCGCTGCTGGGCGTAGTGGACGGCCTTGCGCAGGTCCGGCAGGTCGGGCGACTGGGACGAGATGTTGATCACCTTGGCGCCCAGGTCGACGGCCTTGCGGATGCCGGCCGCGGCCCAGCCCGGCTGGTTGCCCTGCGACTTGACGGCCATCTTCACCGAGATGATCTCGGCCTCGGGCGCGACGCCGATGAACGGGATGCCCTGGCCGCGCAGGTCCTGCGCGCCGATGATGCCGGCCACCAGCGTGCCGTGGCCGACGCAGTCCTCAAGACCGGCCTTCGTGACGTCGTAGGCCTTGACGTGCCCGCGGAGCTGGGGGTGGCCGGTGTCCACACCGCTGTCCACCACCGCGACCTTCACGCCTTTGCCCCTGGTGTGCTGCCAGGCGTCGGTGAAGTTCAGCCGCTCCTGCGGCCACAGCTGCTTGGGGAGTTCGGTCGCGGGACTGCCGTAGACCAGCGGTTCCTCGCAGGGCGCGGCCCATGCCGGGGCCTGCTGGAGCGGAGGGACGAGCGCGGCGGTCAACGCGATGGCCGACGCGAGAGCGAGAGTCGACGAACGCCGCGGCACCATTCCTCCAGAGGCTGAGTCGCGTCATGAGCAACAAGCACATTACCGGGCTGTGCCGTCTCGGCAAGGCGGGCGGAGGTCAGCGCACCAAGCCGCGGCGAAGGGCCGTGCCCGGCGTGGAATGCGGGGTCCCTGAAGCGCGTGTGGAGGGTCGGCCTCCCGGTGCTGACGGGCGATGTCTGCCATGCCGGGAACGTGGTGAAGCATTACCATCGTGCGGATGTACTCGTACGCACCGGTTCCGCCGCCTCCCGCGGAGCCCGCCGGGGACCAGCCGCAGCGCGCGTCAGCGCGGCGCTGGGTCGTGCCCTTGTGCGTGCTGGGCGCGGTGGCCGTCCTCGTTCCGGTGCTGTGGGCGACGGGCGGTCTCGCGGAGACGCCGAAGCAGCCGTCCCAGCCTGCGGGTAAGGCGCTGGATCTCGGGCTGTTCACCGTCACCGTCCGCGACGCGCGGGTCGGGCTGGTGGACGGCGGCTTCGGCGGCAAGAAGGAGCGCTTCCTCATCGTGCGGATGAGGGTCGTCAACAAGGGCAAGGAGACCAAGTCCCTCAACACGGGCGGGCTGGCGGACGGCGTCGCGGCCCTGACGAAGGACGGGAAATGGGTGAAGCCCGAGCAGGTCGAGGGCGTCGCCGGGGGCGCGGAGACCATCGTGGCGCAGCCGGAGCTGCCGGTCGAGGTGTCCGCGATGTGGAAGCTGGGTCCGGCGGACGCGCCGCGGAAGCTGACCGTGGGGCTGCGCAAATGGACATACGACCACGGGTTCACCGACAGCACCTTCACCTGGAGGGTCGACCGGGAGAGCGACACGCTCGTCGGCCGCCTCACCCTTCCCGTCGCGGAGTCGAGCGCGAGCAGCCCGGAGCCGCAGCCGTCCTTCGGCACCGGCCCCCAACCGCAGGCGTCGCGGACGCCCGCAGGGCGCCCGGCGCGACGGTCGCCCTGGCCCACCGTGAGCCCGCGATGAACGTGCAGAAGGTGCTCCTGAAGGGCGGGGCGGGGATCGGCGGGACGGCGCTGCTCGCCGGTGCGATGTGGATGTACTCGCTGAAGCCGCAGGTCCTGGCGGCGGAGCTGGAGCCGATCCGGGGCGGCGGCGCGGTCGGCGAGGAGGTCCGCAACCGCGACTTCAGCGTGCGGGTCGAGAAGGTCGAGGCGGCGAGGTCGCTGGCGCCCGGTCTCAGCTTCGGGAACCCGCCCGCGGTCGGCACGGACGGGATCTACCTCATCGTCCGGATCAGGGCGACGAGCCACCGCGAGCCGCTGGAGCTGCGGACGGCGGAGCTGGAGACGCCCGGCGGCTTCACGTTCAGGGAGGACCCGCGGACGGGCTCCGCGTCCGGCGGGGCGCGGCCGACGTTCCAGCCGATGATCTGGACGCGGACCGCCTTCGTGTTCGAGCTGCCGAAGAAGCGCCTGGAAGGGGCGCATCTGGTCGTCGGAACGGGCGGGCTGCTGCCGCAACTGTCCGCGGCCGCCGACATCGACCTCGGCCTCACCGGCGAGCGGGCGGACGAGCTGATCCGGAACGCCCCCGACCGCTACGACGCGAGGGCGGGCACCCCATGACGGGGAGCGGATGGCAGGCGCCACACCAGGGCGGGCACCAAGCCCCTCATCAAGGCGGGCACCAGGCGCCTCACCAGGGCGGGCAGCAGGCGCCTCATCAGGGCGGGCGGTTCATGACGGCGGCGGTGACCAGGCCGCAGCCGATCGTCCAGGCGGAGCCCGAGTCCGCGGCGGAGCCCGAGTCCGCGGCGGAGCCCGAGTCCGCGGCGGAGCCCGAGGAGCGGCCGGAACGGCTGCGTCCTCGCGACAGAAGGATCCTGCAGGCGATCGCGCTTCTGTGCGCCGTCCCGGCCTTTCTCGTCGTGCAGTGGGCGGACGAGACCAACGGCATCCAGAAGCACCTGAAGCCGCCGGAGAAGGTCACCAGCGTCCAGCCGGGGCAGGTCGGCGAGCTCATCGGCGCGGAGTGGAAGGTCATCGGGCGCCAGCAGGCTCCGCCCCTGGCGAAGGACGAGACCAACGACGTGGTCGACCTGCGCATCGGCCTCGCGGTCCGTCCCGGGGACGCCGCCAGCGCGAAGTCGGTCGGTTCGTATGGAATCGTCTACCGGCTCGTCGACGACGAGGGCCGTGAATGGTCGGCGTTGGCGACGGGCGGGATAGGCGCCAGGGCGGGCGTCGCGATGCGGATCATCGTCAAGGGGACGGTGCCCCGTGCCAAGGCGGGCTCGCTGGAACTGATGATCCAGGCACCGAAGACGTCGCGGAAGGCTGAGGACCCACTGCCTTCGCTGCGGTTCGAGCACTGACCCGCGCCATGACGAGGTTGAACGCGGCCGCCAGCAGGCAGATCCGCAGGATCTCGAAGACGAGCGACGTCGCGAACCCGACGAACGGCATCACCTGGACCCACCACGTGACCTCGTGCGGGCCGATCAGCTCGTAGACGAACCGGCGGGACGCCTCCGCCGCCACGCCCAGGCCCGCGAACAGCAGGCAGAACGTCGCGAACGGCATCATCCCGGACCGGCGGACGAGCCGGAGCCCGTACCAGGCGGGCAGCCACATCTCCCGGAACCCGCGGGTGAGGAGCTCGCGGGGGCTGTTCACGCGGCCGACGCCGCCCGCCCTGGCCAGCCGCCGCGCCGCCCGGCTCCGGCCGAGCACGACCTGCTCGTCGCCCGCGTCCAGGCCGAGGATCACCCCGGCGATCACCAGCCAGATCAGCGCGCCGAGCACCGCGTGCTTGAACGGCGGCCAGAGGTCGAGGGCGGGACCGGCGACGTCGGTCGCCCACGTCCACGCCTGCCGCCCGCTGAACCACTCGACGCCCTTCTCGCGCAGATGGTCGATGCTGAAGATGCCGAACAGCGCGAAGTTGACCTCAAGGAAGGCGACGAGGGCGCCGATGGCGCGGGGCAGCCGCTCCTCCAGCCGCCACTCCGCGGCGACCTTCAGCACGAACAGCCCGGCGGTGAGGCCGATCGCGAGGCCGATGTGCTTCTCCAGCGAGAGCAGCATGTCGAGGGCGTCGAGCTGCCCCTGGATGCCACCCTCCTGGAAGCCGCGGCTCGCGGCCTGGTCGGCGAACTCGCGGGCGTCCTCGGCCTGCAAGCCCCACGCGAGGTAGAAGATGACGAACGGGAGCGCGGCGCGGCCCATGGCGCCGATGACCGACTCCTCGTTCCCGACCGCCCACGGCGTCAGGTCGCCGTCCGCCTCCCGGGCGTGCACCACGTCCAGGCCCTCGCGGACGCTGTGGACCATCAGCACCGCGACGGCGAGCGTGATGACCACCAGCAGGCCGATGGTGGCGATCGGCGCGACCGTCGCCGCCGTCCCCTTCATCTCGCCGAGCCGGTAGCCGCCGTACATGGCGCCGTCGCGGAGCAGCTCGCCGACCGTGAACCACAGGGCGAGCGGCAGGACGAACCGTCCCGCGAGCTTCAGCGTGGCCCAGGGGAGTATCAGCGGCGACCGCGCGGACAGTCCGAACATCGCGCTGATCGTAGAGGATCGGCGGCGCCCCCGCGCGCCGCGGGCTTCTTCCGGGGACGCGGGACGGGCCGCCGCAGGACGGTGGAAACGCCGGACCCCGCCGTCCCGGATGGGCGGGACGGCGGGGTCCGGCGGCCGTTTCACCGCGAAGGCGCCCGCATGCGTGGACGCCTCGGCCTGGAAGGGCTCGGGTCAGATGGCGACCTCGAGGGCGGCGACCTCGCCGGTCTTGGCCGTGACGGCGTTGTCGACGCTGACGCCGCCGGCGGCCAGCACGCGCACCGTCCAGTCGCCGTCGGCGGCGAAGAACCGGAACACGCCCTCCTCACCGGTGACGACCTCGGCGGTGAACTCGCCCGTCGAGTCGAGCAGGCGGGCGTAGGCGCTGGACACCGGGGCGCCGTCGCGGGTGACCTTGCCCTGGATGACGGCCTCGTTCGTCAGGTCGACGGTCGCGGGCAGGTGCGCCGTCTGCTCTGGGGCTGCGCAGCCCTGGGTGGTGGTCATTGCTCCTCCGTTTACTTGGGGGCGCCGAGCTCGATGGGAACGCCGACGAGCGAGCCGTACTCGGTCCAGGAACCGTCGTAGTTCTTCACGTCCTGCAGGCCCAGCAGCTCGCGGAGCGCGAACCAGGTGTGCGAGGAGCGCTCACCGATCCGGCAGTACGCGATCGTCGGCTTGTTCAGGTCGACGCCGGCCTCGGTGTAGAGCTCGCGGAGCTCCTCGTCGGACCGGAACGTGCCGTCGTCGTTGGCCGCCTTCGACCACGGGATGCTGCGGGCGGTCGGCACGTGGCCGGCCCGCTGCGACTGCTCCTGCGGCAGGTGGGCGGGGGCGAGCAGCTTGCCGCTGAACTCGTCCGGGGACCGGACGTCGATCAGGTTCTTGCTGCCGATGGCGTCGACGACCTCGTCGCGGAACGCGCGGATCGCCAGGTCCTGCTCCTTGGCCTTGTAGTCGGTCTTCGGGCGGGACGGGACGTCGGTGACGAGCTCGCGGGAGTCCAGCTCCCACTTCTTGCGGCCGCCGTCGAGCAGCTTGACCTTGTCGTGCCCGTACAGCTTGAAGTACCAGTACGCGTACGCGGCGAACCAGTTGTTGTTGCCGCCGTACAGGATGACCAGGTCGTCGTTCGCGATGCCCTTCGCGGACAGCAGCTGCTCGAACCCGGTCTTGTCGACGAAGTCGCGGCGGACCGGGTCCTGCAGCTCGGTCTTCCAGTCGATCTTCACGGCGCCACGGATGTGGCCCTTGTCGTAGGCGGACACGTCCTCGTCGACCTCGACGAGAACGAGACCGGGGTCGTCCAGGTGGGACTCAACCCAGTCGGTGTCCACCAGGACGTCTGAGCGGCTCATGCGGGAACCTCCCTCTCGGAGCGGAATTTCGCGGTGATACGTCGGATGAGCAGATACATCTCGCACCCGAGGCAGAACCCGAACGCCGCGTTCAGGAACGCCGCCGCCAGCGCGAGGGCGGTGGCACCGATACCGAGCCAGGTGATCCCCGCCGCGTAACCGACCGTCCCGACCAGGGCGAACACGAGGCCGACACCCTGCGCGAAGCGGGGCGGGGCGGCGTCCTCCAGTTCCCTGGGCGGAGCGAGCCGGGGGCGGATGAGCACTGCGTACAGCAGGCCGTACGGGGCGTACCGGAGGCCGAGGAAGGTCGCGATGGCGAACACGACGGCCTGAGCGGCGAGCAATGCCCAGCTTCCCGTCACCAGAACCGCGATCAGAACCGCAGTCGTGACCGACGCGTTGAAGCGCGGCCCACGCGGGTCAACCTGCATCAGGGTGCTCCTGGCGGAGGGAAGCGTGCGTACGAGCTAGAAGTGGAAGTGCTCGGGGGCGGACGGGCTCGATGCCTCAGGCCATACGACAGAGCGAGGCGGCCACGCGGCAGAAGTCGACCGCGCGGCGCTTCGTGAGCATCTGCTCTGTCCAGTCACGCACGGACATGATGGTAAGCCGACAATCCACGCGCTGTCACATCCATCTCGTCTTGCGAGACAGTTACATTCGTCTTCGCCCAGGTCATGTCGGTATCGCCTCGCCAAGTGCGGCGATGACGTCGGGCTTGCGGGGGGCTCCGGAGGCGCGGCGGACGATGCGGCCGGCGGCGTCCAGGACCAGGACGGTCGGGGTGCGGATGACGTTCAGCCTGCGGACGAGGTCCAGATGCGCCTCGGCGTCCAGCTCGATGTGCGCGACGCCGTCGACCATCTCGGCCACCTCGCCGAGGACGCGGCGGGTGGCGCGGCAGGGCGCGCAGAACGCGCTGGAGAACTGCAGGAGCGTGGCCTTCTCGCCGAGTTCGGCGCCGCCCAGGTCGTCCGGGTTGAGGGCTGTGTCCACCGCGTCGGTCCCGTTCTGCCGCCGTCCCGCGCGCAGCACGCCGTCGCGGCGCCGCCAGAGCAGGCCGAACAGCGTGGCGGCGGCGAGCACCGCGGCCGCGATCAATGCACCGGTCATCGACATGCACAACCCCGGGGGCGGGCGACTTCTTCCGCAGGACGGGTGGACAGGCGGTCAGGCGGTCGGGGAGGCGGTCAGGCGGGGATGGTGAGGAGCGGCTTGCCGTCCAGGCCGACGACCTCGAACGAGAACAGCTGGCCGCGCGGGAACATCGTCGATCCCGTGTACTCACCGTAGCCCTTGTCGTACGGGACGTACCAGCTGCCGAGCGCGTCGCGCCGCCCGTCCCGCGCGACCACCAGCAGTCGGCAGTGCGACCCCTTCGGGACGCCCGCCAGATGCAGCTCGACCTTCGTGCCCCATTTCTTCTTCGTGAGCAGCACGTAGCCGTTGATGTTGGTCTTGGGGTTCGCCGCCGCGATCCGCTCCACGCCGGGGGACGTCGACGCGGACGGGGACGGCGGAGGCGACACGGTCTCGTCCGACCCGTAAGGGAACACCAGCCCGCCGAACAGGGTGCCGATCACCAGGAGCAGGCACGCGGCGGCGGCGAGCGGCGCCCACCTGGCGACCCGCCTGCCCACACC
>NZ_SMJX01000371.1 GCF_004348535.1 Actinomadura sp. KC216 | reverse complement strand
CTGACCCCACGGCGGGCTGCGCTAAATCCGTCCGACGGTGGACGCAAACGGGCTTGGCGTGGGCAGACTGGAGGCATGAGCGAAGCGAACCGGGGGGTGTGGGGGGTCGGCCCCCCACAAGGAGCACGCATGAGCACCGACAACCGGGTCATCCGGGCGGCACGCCGGGGCGCCGTCTCGGCGATCGTCGCCGCCGTCGCCCTGCCGGCGTTCGCCTTCACCGCCCCCGCGCAGGCCGCACCGGCACAGCCCGCCGCAGCGCAGACCACCACCGCACAGACCACCACCCAGACGTCCGCCGACAACGTCGGGCAGATCGCCAAGGGCCTGATCGACTCGCGGCTCTACGTGACGAGCGAGGCCGGGAACGTGCTGTCCCCCGCCGACCGGAACGCGATCACGTCGGCCCTCGGCGGCGACCGGGACGCCGACATCCGCGCCGTCGTCGTCGGCAACGGGGTCACCCGGGCCGAGGTCCGGCAGCTGCTCCCGGCCGTGGCCGAACGGGTCGGCAAGGGCGAGACGTACGTCGCCGTCACCGCGGACGGCAGCCGCATGGGCGGGATGTCCAAGAAGCTCGACCAGCGGGAGATCAACCAGCTCGTCACCCGCACCAACGGCACCCCGCTGAAGGACCGGCTGATCCAGTTCGGTGATCTCGCCGAGCAGAAGGTCGACGACAAGGCCCGGTCCGGCGCGATCGGCCAGTACGTGACGCTCGGCGTCCTGCTCATGCTCGCCGCGACGGTGGCGGGCGGGTTCCTCGTCGTCCGCAAGCGGCGCCTCGACCGCGAGGCCCGGCAGATGGCCGACCTCAAGGCCGGTGTCGAGGAGGACGTGACGCTCCTCGGCGAGGACATCGCGCGCCTCGACCTCGACGTCATGGACAAGGGCCTCGACCCCGACACCCGCGCCGACTACGAGCGCGCCATGAACTCCTACGACCAGGCCAAGCGGGAGACGGCCCGCGCCGCCAGACCGCAGGACATGCAGGCCGTCACGACCGCCCTGGAGGACGGCCGCTACTACATGACCGCGACGCGCGCCCGCCTCGCCGGCGAGCCCGTGCCGGAGCGGCGCCCGCCGTGCTTCTTCAACCCGCAGCACGGGCCGTCCGTCGAGGACGTCCTGTGGGCGCCGCCCGGCGGTGTCGAGCGTTCCGTCCCGGCGTGCGCGGCCGACGCGCAGGCCGTCCTCAAGGGGACGGACCCGGACGTCCGCATGGTGCCGTCCGGCGGCACCCGCCGCCCCTACTGGGACGCGGGCCCCGCGTACGGGCCCTACGCCGGCGGCTACTACTACGGCTACGGCGGGATCGATCTGCTCAGCGGGATGATGATCGGCACCATGCTCGGCTCGATGATGAGCGGCGGCTGGGGCGGCGGCTACGGCGGTGACGTCGCGGGCGGCGCCGGCGCGGACGGTGACATCGGAGGCGGCTGGGACTTCGGCGGCGGCGACTTCGGCGGCGGGTTCGGCGGAGGCGACTTCGGCGGCTTCTGACCGGCGCCCCCGGCGGCCCGGCCCCGCACGACGGGGGCGCGCGCCGGGGCCATGCAGGCGTGCCCAGGGTGTCACGCATGGACAAGGCACGACGTCATGCGGTGACGTGGACCCATGAGCAGGACACCCGCGTCGGCGCTGTACTGGCGCATCCTCGGAATCAACGGGCTGATCTTCGCGGCGGGGACGGTGGCGCTGGCGATGGCGCCCGTCACCGTGTCGTCGTTCGTCCTGCTGCGGGAGCTGCCCGTGCTGGTGGTCGGGCTCGCCGTGATGATGGCGGCGAACGCGGTTCTGCTGCGCGCCAGCCTGGCGCCGCTGGAGGGGCTCACCGCGCTGGTGACGCGGCTGGACTCGCTGCGCTCGGGCGACCGGCTGGCGACCGGCCGGAGCGGCGACCTGTTCCATCTGGTCGACCAGTTCAACGCGATGCTGGACCGGCTGGAGGCCGACCGCAGCACCAGCACCGCCGCGGTCCTGGACGCGCAGGAGGCCGAGCGGCGCCGCATCGCGCAGGAGCTGCACGACGAGATCGGCCAGAGCCTCACCGTCGTGCTGCTGGAGCTGAAGTCGGTGGTGAACAGGGCACCGGAGGAGGTGGCGGAGGAGCTGCGGGGCGTGCAGGAGACCGTCCGGTCGAGCCTGGACGAGGTGCGGCAGGTGGCGCGGCGGCTGCGTCCCGGCGTCCTGGACGACCTCGGCCTGACCAGCGCGCTCACCGCCCTCGCCGCGGACTTCTCCGAGGCGGGCGGGCCGCGCGTGACCCGCCGCGTGCAGACCGGCCTGGAGCGTCTCGGCGCGGACGCCGAGCTGGTGATCTACCGGATCGCGCAGGAGGGCCTGACGAACGTGTGGCGCCATTCCGGCGCCCGGAACGCCGAGCTGTCGCTGACCCAGGACGACGGCGGCCGCGTCGTCCTGCGGGTCGTGGACGACGGCTCGGGCCCGCCCACCGAGGTCGGCGCCGGAATCCACGGGATGCGGGAGCGGGCGATGCTCATCGGCGCCCAGCTCACCATCGGCCCGGCCGACGAAGACGGGACCGGCACCGAGGTCAGGCTGGTCGTCCCGCCTTCGGGCGCGCGGCGGGCGGCGGCGCCGTAGGCCGGGGGCCGCAGGTCAGGGTTCGACGAGCCCGACGCGGATGGCGTACTTGGTCAGCTCCAGCCGGTCGCGCATGCCGAGCTTGCCGAGGATGTTCGCGCGGTGCCGGTCGACCGTCTTGACGCTGATCGTGAGCGTCTCCGCGATCCGCCTGGACGAGTACCCCTCCGCGACCAGCTTGATGATCTCCTCCTCGCGCGGGGTGAGGACGCTGTCGGGGGCGTCGCCGTCCCGGTCGCGGGCCAGGTACTCGCGGATCAGCGCGGTGACGGCGGCCGGGTAGAGGAACGACTCGTCCCGCATCGCGGAGCGGACGGCGTTGAGCAGGTCCCGGTCGGCGACGGACTTCAGCACGTACCCGGACGCGCCCGCCTTCAGCGCCTCGAACAGGTACTGCTCGTTGTCGTACATGGACAGGATCAGCGTCCGGACGGACGGGAACCGCCGCGATATCTCCCGCGCGGCCTGCAGACCCGTCATGCGCGGCATCGCGATGTCGAGGATCGCGAGATCGACATCGCCGCCCGCGCACGCGTCGATCGCCTCCGCGCCGTCGGCGGCCTCGGCGACCACGGTCAGGTCGGGTTCGGCGTCCAGGATCAGGCGGAGCCCGCGGCGCACCAGCGCGTGGTCGTCGGCCAGCAGAATCCGGGTGGCGGACTCGCGCGTGTGCACCCCGATCACCTCCGGTCTCGCCCTCATCCTAGGCTCGGGACTTCGCGGGAGATCCCCGCCACCTGCAGATACATGATCCCTCCCCGCCGATATGGGGTCTGGACCCGATATCGGCGCGGGCCGCCGCCGCAAAGACTGGACAGCGTACGCAGAAAGGGGCGGACGCATGTCTCAGCGGTTCAGCGGCGCACGCCGTCCCCTGCCCGTGGCGCGACGGCGGCCGTCCTGCGACGGGCCGTTCCCCGGCGTCAGGAGGAGGGATCTATCAGCGCGAGGAACGAGGCTCTCCGGGAGCCGGAAGGACACCACAAGGATGCAAGCGCGGGACATCGCCGTACAGGTGCCGACCGTCACGCTGGGCGACCCCATCGCCCACGCGATCCAGGTCATGGCGCTCGGCCGCCTGCCCGGGCTGATCGTGATCGACGCCGAGCAGCGGCCCCGGGTCGTGCTGCCGGGGACGCAGGTGCTGCGGCTCGCGGTGCCGGCCGCCTACCAGGAGGATCCCGCGTTGAGCCGGGCCGTGGACGAGGCGCACGCCGACGTCTTCTGGCACGAACTCCGCGACAGGACGGTCGGCGACTGCCTCGGAACGCACATTCCCCGCCCGGTGATCGTGAAGGCGTCCGCGACGCTGCTGGAGCTCGCCACGGTGATGGCGCGGCTGCGCTGCCCCGTCGTCGCCGTGGTGGACGAGGCCGGTCTGCTCGCCGGCGCGATCACGCTCGACCGGCTGCTGTCCGCGCTGGCGCTGGCCAGGCCCGACGACACCTGACCCGGCGCTCCCGTGCGCTTAGGGGCGTGCGGTGAGCGCTGCCGCAGCGCTCGGGTTCTTCGTCGTCGCGTTCTTCTTCATCGCGACGGAGAAGGCCGACAAGGTCAAGGTCGTCCTGATCGCGGCCGGTGCGATGACCGTGCTCGGGCTGACCTCGGGCGCCGACGTGTTCTTCTCCGAGCACGAGGGCATCGACTGGAACGTCATCTTCCTGCTGCTCGGCATGATGATCGTCGTCGGCGTGATCAAGGGCACCGGGCTGTTCGAGTACCTGGCGATCTGGGCGGCGAAGCGCTCGAAGGGCAGGCCGTACCGGCTGCTGGTGATGCTGATGGCGATCACCGCCGTGGCGTCGCCGTTCCTGGACAACGTCACCACGATCATGCTGGTGGCGCCGGTGACGGTCGTGGTCTGCAACCGGCTGCGCATCCCGGCCCAGCCGTACCTGATCGCCGAGGTGCTGGCGTCCAACATCGGCGGCGCGGCGACCCTGATCGGCGACCCGCCGAACATCATCATCGGCAGCCGCGCGGGGCTGACGTTCAACGACTTCCTCGCGCACATGACCCCGATCGTGGTGATCATCTTCGTCACGTTCGTGGTGATGTCGCGGTGGATCTTCCGCAAGTCGTTCACCTACGACGAGCGGTACGTGGACGAGGTCATGGCGCTGGACGAGCGCCGGGCCATCACCGACCACCGGCTGCTGGTGCGGTGCCTCGCCGTGCTCGGGCTGATCATCGTCGGGTTCTCGCTGCACTCGGTGCTGCACGTGGAGCCGTCGATCGTGGCGCTCGTCGGCGCGGGCGTCATGCTGCTGGTCACGAAGGTCGAGGTGGCGGACGTCCTCAAAGAGGTCGAGTGGGGCGTCCTGGTGTTCTTCATGGGCCTGTTCGTGATGGTCGCGGGCCTCGGGCACACCGGCGTCATCGAGGACATCGGCACGTGGGCCGCGGACGCGATCGGCGACAACTACTTCGCCGCCGCCACCAGCCTGGTGTTCGGGTCCGCCGTGCTGGGCGCGTTCTTCGACAACATCCCGTACACGGCGACGATGGCGCCGATCGTGGAGGGGATGGCGGCCGACGCGGACCCGCAGACCGCGGACGCGCTGTGGTGGTCGTTCGCGCTCGGCGCCGACTTCGGCGGGAACGGGACGGCGGTCGCCGCGAGCGCCAACGTCGTCGCGATCGGCATCGCCGCCAGGACCGGTCACCCGATCGGCTTCTGGCAGTTCACCCGCTACGGGATCGGCATCACGCTGGTGAGCACCTTCATGGCGTGGGCGTACGTGGCGCTGCGCTACTTCTGACCGGCGCCACTTCTGAAACCGGCTGGCCGGGCGCGCCTAGTAGGCGTGCTCGGCCATCAGCCGCCGGGACGCCTCCGTCACGCTGCCCGACAGCGACGGGTACACCGCGAACGTCTGCGCCACCTGGTTGACGGTCAGGTGCTGCTGGACCGCTATCGACACGCCCAGGATCAGCTCGCTCGCCCGCGGCGCCACGATGACACCGCCCAGGACGATCCCCGTGGCCGGACGGCAGAACAGCTTCACGAACCCGTCCTCGAAGCCCTGCATCTTGGCCCGCGCGTTGGTGAACAGCGGCAGCATGACCGACCGGGCGTTGACCTCCCCCGAGTCGACCATGTGCTGCGTGACGCCGACCGCCGCGACCTCCGGGTCGGTGAAGATGTTGGACGCGACCCAGCCGAGCTTCAGCGGCTGCACCGCCTCGCCCAGCGCGTGCCACATCGCGATACGGCCCTGCATGCCCGCGACCGACGCCAGCATCAGCACACCGGTGCAGTCGCCGGAGGCGTAGATGTGCGGGACGGACGTCCGCGACACCTTGTCGACCTCGACGAACCCGCGCGAGTCGCAGCGGACGCCGACGTCCTCCAGCCCCATGCCGCCGGTGTTCGGGATCATGCCGACGGTCATGAGGCAGTGGCTGCCCTCGACCTTCGTCCCGTCCTCCAGCGTGACGATCACGCCGTTCCCCGACCGCTCCACGCCCGCGGCCCGGGACCGCGACATGACCTTCATCCCGCGCCGCAGGAACACCTCCTGCAGGACGGCGGCGGCGTCGGCGTCCTCGGTCGGCAGGATCCGGTCGCGCGACGACACCAGCGTCACCTTCGACCCGAGCGACAGGTACGCCCCGGCGAACTCGGCGCCCGTCACGCCGGAGCCGACGACGATCAGGTCCTCTGGCAGGTCGGGCAGGTCGTAGAGCTGGCGCCAGTTCAGGATGCGCTCGCCGTCCGGCTCCGCGCCGGGCAGCACGCGCGGCGTCGCGCCCGTCGCGATCAGCACGTTGTCGGCCTGGATCCGCGTGCCACCGACCTCGACGACGTGCGGCTCCACCAGCCGCGCCTCACCCCGGACGATCTTGACGTCCTCGTAGGCGAGCCGTTCGGCGACGTCGAACGACTGGGCGCGGGCGAGGTCCTTCACGCGCCTGTTGACGGTGGCCATGTCGGCCTCCAGCGCGCCGACGACCCCGTCAGGGCCGCCGTTGAAGCGCACGCCGAGCCCCTCCGACTCCGACATGACCGCGATGCGGGTCGAGGTGGCGATGAGCGTCTTGGAGGGCACGCAGTCGGTGAGCACGCAGGCACCGCCCGGACCGTCCCGTTCGACGACGGTCACGTCGGCACCGAGCTGCGCCGCGACCAGCGCGGCCTCGTAGCCCCCCGGCCCTCCTCCGATGATCACGATTCGGGTCACATCTTCCATTGTTTCCTACCCACGGCAGTGAAAAGTCCTGGAGCGAACCGGTTTCGCCGGGCGCGCCGATCCGGCTCCGCGGCGCGCGCCGATGCCGATGCGGGCTTCCTCCCGGCCGGTCGGCGCATGTGGCGTAACCTTGGCCAACGTGGCACTGTACGCGGCGTACGCCTCCAACATGGATCCCGACCAGATGGCGAGCCGGGCTCCGCACTCGCCGATGCGCGGCACCGGCTGGCTGGCCGGGTGGCGGCTGACCTTCGGCGGGCAGGACAAGGGCTGGGACGGCGCGCTCGCGACCGTCGTCGAGGACGACTCCGAGCAGGTGTTCGTCGTGTACTACGACGTGCCCGCCTGGGACGAGAAGGAGCTCGACGCCTGGGAGGGCGCGGCGCTCGGCGTCTACCGCAAGATCAGGGTCCGGGTGCAGACGCTGGACGGCGACGTGCTGTGCTGGATGTACGTCCTGGACGACTACGAGGGCGGGCTCCCGTCCGCGCGCTACCTCGGCATCCTCGCCGACGCGGCGGAGAAGGCGGGCGCGCCCGACGACTACGTGAAGGACCTGCGGACCCGCCCGTGCAAGTCCCTGGGCGACTAGCCGCGTGATCCGCGCCGGTATCGTCGGCGACGTGAGCAACGACGCTTTTGCGCTGGCGCGGGCCGCCGCGGAGGAGTTGCGCGCCCGCGCGTCCGTGGACTCCTTCGACGTCGCCCTCGTGATGGGCTCTGGGTGGGTCCCGGCCGCCGACGCGCTCGGCCGGCCGTCTACGGACGTGCTGGTCACCGAGCTGCCGGGGTTCGCGCCTCCGGCTGCCGAGGGGCATGCGGGTCGTGTCCGGGTCGTGGACGTCGCGGGGCGCCGCGCTTTGGTGTTCCTGGGCCGGA
>NZ_SMJX01000370.1 GCF_004348535.1 Actinomadura sp. KC216 | reverse complement strand
GCCGTGGAACCGTTCACCGGGACGGGTCAGCGGCGATTCCGCCACCGCCACCGCGTCCCGGTACCCGAGCGTCAGCCGTGGCGTCATCCGCGCCCGCCCCGGCACCCGCCCGCACATGGCCCGCCCGTCGAGGTCCTCGGACAGGTAGAGCAGGCCCGCGCATTCCGCCGCGATCGGGCTGGGGAACGCGGCGACGGCCGCGCGCATCGGCGCGTTGGCGGCCAGTTCGGCGGCGTGCGTCTCCGGGAAGCCGCCGCCGATGACCAGGGCCGCGGCGCCGTCCGGGAGCGCCTCGTCGCGCAGCGGGTCGAAGACCGCGACGTCGGCGCCCGCCGCGCGCAGCAGCTCGGCGTGCTCGGCGTAGGAGAAGGTGAACGCCCGGCCGCCCGCCACGGCGACCACCGGACGGCCCGGCACCGCCTGCACCTGCCCGGAGGGATCCCAGGCTGGGCCCGTCAGCGGGGGAGCGGTGGCGGCGAGCCGCAGCAGCGCGTCCAGGTCGCAGGAGCGGGCGATCAGGTCGCCGAGCCGCTCCACCGCGCGCACGGCCTCCGCCCCGCGCTCGGCCGCCGGGATCAGGCCGAGGTGCCGGGACGGCGTCGCGACCGCGTCGTCGCGGCGGACCGCGCCGAGCACCGGCACGCCCGCCGCCTCCAGCGCGCCGCGGCACAGCTCCTCGTGCCGGTCCGACCCGACCCGGTTGAGGACGACCCCGCCGACCCGGACGCCCGGCTCGAACGACGCGAAGCCGTGCACGAGCGCCGCCACAGAACGGCTCTGCCGCGCCGCGTCCACCACGAGCACCACGGGCGCGGCGAGCAGCCGCGCGACATGGGCCGTGGACGCGAACCCGGTGTCGCCCCGCCCGTCGAACAGGCCCATCACGCCCTCGACCACGGCGACGTCGCACCCGGCGGCGCCGTGCAGGAACAGCGGCGCGATCCGCTCCTCGCCGACGAGCCAGGGGTCGAGGTTGCGGCCGGGCCGCCCTGCGGCGAGCGCGTGGTAGCCGGGGTCGATGTAGTCGGGCCCGACCTTGTGCGGCGACACCCTCGCGCCGCGCGCCCGCAGCGCCGCGATCAGCCCGGTCGCGACCGTCGTCTTCCCGCTCCCGGACGCCGGCGCCGCGACCACCAGCCGCGGAACGCGCCGGGCGGTCACCACTCGATGCCCCGCTGCCCCTTCTGCCCGGAGTCCATCGGATGCCGGACCTTGCCCATCTCCGTGACGAGGTCGGCGGCCTCGATGAGCCGCTCGGGCGCGTCACGCCCGGTGATGACGACGTGCTGGGCGCCGGGGCGGGCGGTGAGCGTCTCCACCACGTCGCCGAGGTCGAGCCAGCCCCACTTGAGGGGGTAGGTGAACTCGTCCAGGACGTAGAAGCGGTACGCCTCGGCGGCCAGGTCGCGCTTGATCTGCGCCCAGCCCTCCCGCGCGTTCGCGGCGTGGTCGTCCTCGGCGCCGGGCCGCCGGATCCACGACCAGCCCTCGCCCATCTTGTGCCAGGCCACCGGCCCGCCCTCGCCGCTGTCGCCCAGGACCCGCAGCGCGCGCTCCTCGCCGATGCGCCACTTCGCCGACTTCACGAACTGGAACACCGCGACCGGCCAGCCCTGGTTCCAGGCCCGCAGCGCCATCCCGAACGCCGCCGTCGACTTCCCCTTCCCCGGGCCGGTGTGGACGATCAGCAGCGGCCGGTTGCGGCGCTGCCGCGTGGTCAGGCCGTCGTCGGGGACGGACACGGGCTTTCCTTGGGGCATCTCAGGCCGCCTTCCGCCGATCTCGTTTCCGCTGGTCACGAACGATCCCGTCGAGGTCGCGCAGCGGGACGAGCCGCGCCCCGAGCCCGGCCGCGAGCCGTCCCGCGAGGCCGAGCCGGACGGGGCCGTCCTCGCAGTCGACGACGATCCCGGCCGTCCCCGCGAGCAGTCCCGCGGCCCGCGCCACGTCGCCGCCCGCCGTCGCGCGGCCGTCGGTCACCACCACGAGCAGCGGCCGCCGCGCCGGATCGCGCAGCCGCTCGGTGCGCAGCACCTCCGCCGCCCGGACCAGCCCCGCGGCGAGCGGCGTGCGCCCGCCGGTGGGCAGCGCCCGCAGCCGCGCCGCGCCCGCCTCCACCGACGACGTCGGCGGCAGGACGAGCTCGGCCGTCCGCCCCCGGAACGTGATCAGCCCGACCTTGTCGCGGCGCTGGTAGGCGTCGAGCAGCAGGCTCAGCACCGCCGTCTTCACCGTCGTCATGCGGCGGCGGGCGGCCATCGAGCCGCTGGCGTCCACGACGAACAGGACGAGGTTGCCCTCGCGTCCCTCGCGCACGGCCTCGCGCAGATCGTCCGCGCGCAGCACGAGCCCGGCGCCGGACCGCCCGCGCGCCCGCTGGTGCGGGGCCGCGGCCAGCAGCGTCGCCGGCACGTGCGGGTCGTGGATCCTCCCGGCCGGGCGGCGTGCCCCGGTGACCCGCCCGCGCTCCGTCCGCGACCGTGACCGGCGTCCGGCCGCGCCGTCGCCGACCCCGGGGACCTCCAGCAGCGGGACCGCGTGGGGGGAGCCGTGGCCCGCGACCTGCTCGCCGCCCGCGCCTCCCGGCCGCTCGTTCTGCTCCGGCTCCGGCTCCGGTCCCGGTTCCTGGGCGGGGGGCTCGGCAGGGCCTCCCGGGCCGTCATCGTCGGGCGGCGGGCCTTCGCCTCCGCCGTCTCCGTCCGGCGGCGGGTCGTCGTCGGGGGAGGTGTTCCCGAGCAGGTCGTCCAGCAGCGACTCGTCCAGGCCGGGCGCGTCGAACGGGTCGCGGCGGCGGCGATGCGGCAGCGCCAGCCGGGCGGCCGCGCGGACGTCGTCCGCCGTCACCTCGTCCCGGCCGTGCCAGGCCGCGTGCGCGAGCGCCGCGTTCGCGGTGACGAGATCGGCGCGCAGCCCGTCCACCTCGAACCCGGCGCACACCGTCGCGATCTGCTCCAGCCGCTCGTCCGGCAGCCGGACGCCCGCCAGCCGCTCCCGCGCGGCGGCGATGCGCTCCGCCAGGCCGGCCTCGGCGTCCGCCCACCGCGCGGCGAACCCCGCCGGGTCGGCCTCGAACGCCAGCCGCCGCCGGACGACCTCGGCGCGCTCCTTCGGCACCCGCGACGCCCGCACCTCGACGGTCAGCCCGAACCGGTCGAGGAGCTGCGGGCGCAGCTCGCCCTCCTCCGGGTTCATCGTCCCGACGAGGAGGAACCGCGCCGCGTGCCGGACCGACACCGACTCCCGCTCGACGTAGCAGGTGCCCAGGGCCGCCGCGTCGAGCAGCAGGTCCACGAGGTGGTCGTGGAGCAGGTTCACCTCGTCCACGTACAGGACGCCGCGGTGCGCCGCCGCGAGCAGACCCGGCTCGAACGCCTTGACGCCCTCGGTCAGCGCCCGCTCCACGTCCAGCGACCCGGCGACCCGGTCCTCCGACGCGCCGACCGGCAGCTCCACCAGCGCGGACGGCCGCCGCAGCGACGGCGCCCCGGGTTCGTGCGGGCCGTCCGGGCAGGACGGGTCGGGCGCGGCCGGGTCGCAGGCGAACCGGCAGCCCGCCACCGTGTCCACGGCGGGGAGCTGCGCGGCGAGCGCGCGGACGACCGTCGACTTGGCGGTGCCCTTCTCCCCGCGCACCAGCACGCCGCCGACTCGCGGGGAGACGGCGTTGAGCAGCAGCGCCAGCTTCAGGTCGTCGAGGCCGACGACGGCGGTGAACGGGTAGGCGGCGTTCAGGCGGCCGTCGTCCATCAGGACGGGGAGGCGGGACCGCGGCGCGGAGACCGCGAGCGGCCTCCGCCCGGACCGGCCAGCGGAGAACGATCTTGAGCCGGCGGCGGACTCACGGTACCTCCCAGGGGATCGTGCGCGTCCCGAACATGAGGTCGCGGCGGTCCGAGTGACCTGGCTCCCGGGCCCTGGGGCCCGGATACAGTGGCGCGTCCGCACCGGCTTCTCACCGGATTTCCCTCGGACAACCGCGGAACACCGGGACGTTACGGGCTCCGCCCGCCCCTGTCAAGATCACACGATGCCCAGGTCACGCGCCCGGGGGACGCCGGCCGGTGTCCTGGTCGACCGGGCCGAGGATATGCCCGGACTCGCGCAGCCGCCACCGGCCGTCGTGCCGCGACAGGTGGGTCTGCGACAGCGGCGGGACGTCCAGGCGCCAGAAGGCGGCGGGCGGAGCGTCCAGGACGAGCAGGACCGCCGCCCGGACCAGCGCGGGATGGGTGACGGCGGCCACGCGGGACGCGGTGCCCGGGAGCCGGTCGAGCCACAGCGTCATCCGCGCGACCACGTCGAGGATCGATTCCCCACCGTGCGGCGCCTCCCCGGGGTCGGACGTCCACGCGGAGAGGCCCGCCGGGTTCTCGGCCCCGATGTCGGCCGGCCGGCGGCCCCGCCAGTCGCCGGCGTCCAGGTCGGCGAGGAGCGGATCGGGTTCGGCGTCCAGCCCCAGCGCCTCGGCCGTCTGGCGGCAGCGCCGCTCGGGACCGTGCCACGCCGCGCGCACCCGGCCGAGCGCGCCGCGGCACGCGGCCGCCGCCGCGAGCCCGCGCTCATCGAGCGGCTCGTCGCCGGGAAAGCGCGCCTCGCGCGTCGCCGCCGTGGACGCATGGCTGATCAGCACGACTCGGACGGTCACGCGTTCGGCCCTCCACCCACCGCATGGCGTCCGCCCCATTGACGGTTCGCCCGCCGAAGCATACGGTCACGGCGGAAGGCGGTAGGGGAAGCCGGTGGGAGTCCGGCACGGTCGCGCCACTGTGATCCGGCCCGCGTCGGGCAGGGAAGTCAGACCTCCACCGTCACCGGTCCATCGAGAGCGGGACGCGAGATCCCTAGGAGGCCACTGATGAGCACGTCGACCGTCCACGGCGCCGGTACCGGCGCCACGCCCGTCGTCCTCGACGGCACCCGCGCGGCCCTGTGGCTGTTCGGCGCCGTCCTGTTCGGCGTGGTGCTGTACTACTTCGTCGGCATCGACCAGGGCGCCACCTCCGTGTTCGGCGACAACATGTACATCCACGAGTTCGTCCACGACGCGCGGCATTTCCTGGGATTCCCCTGCCACTGACCCATCGGCTCGGGAACGCATCCCAAGGAGTGACGCCGTGGAACGGCAATTCATCGTGCGTGGCATGCTCGCGGGTGCGTTCGGCGGCCTGCTGGCCTTCGTGTTCGCCAGGATCTTCGCCGAACCCCGCATGCAGGACGCCATCGACTACGAGGCCGGCCGCGACGAGGCGCAGGCCCTTCTGGACAGGGCCGCGGGACTCCCAGCCGTCCATGAGCACGCCGACCCGTTCAGCCGCGCGGTCCAGAGCAACGCCGGTCTCGGCGTCGGGATCATCGCTTTCGGCATCGCGGTCGGCGCCCTGTACGGCGTGGCCTACGCCCTGGCCTGCGGACGCACCGGCGCCGTGCGGCCCCGTCCGCTCGCCCTCATGGTCGCCGCCGGCGGCTTCCTGGCCGTCTACCTCATCCCGTTCGTCAAGTACCCGGCCAACCCGCCCGCCGTCGGCAACCACGAGACCATCCGCGAACGCGGCGGCCTCTACCTCCTGATGGTCGCCGTCTCGATCGTCGTCCTGGTGGCGGGGGCATGGTTCGGGCAACGCCTCAAGCCGCGCTTCGGCACGTGGAACGCCTCGCTGCTCGCCGCGCTGGCGTGCGCGGCCGTGCTCGGCCTGGTCATGCTGCTGCTGCCGTCCCTGGGCGAACTCTCGGCGAACGCGCGGCACGGCACCGAGACACCACAGCCCCTCACGAATCCCCAGGGGCAGATCGTCTACCCGGGTTTCCCCGCCGACACCCTGTTCGAGTTCCGCCTCTACTCGGTCGCCGCCCAGGCGCTCCTGTGGACCGCCATCGGCCTCACCTTCGCGCCCCTCGCCGAGCGCCTACTCAACCCCCGGGCCGCCCGGCCGAAACTCCCTGCCGAACCGACCACGGCCTGACAGGGCACCGGCCGCCCGGGTCACCTTCCGCCCGGACGGCCGGTTCCCAGGCCGTCAGCATGGCCCGTCGTCGGTCCAGACGTCCTGGGAGTTGTCGCCGGGCACGTCGCCCCGGGTCCACCATCTGGCGGTCCAGGTGTGGCCGTTGTACGAGACCTGCTGGCCACCGGTGTAGGCCACCGAGGACTCCCACGCGGGTGCGGAGCACGTCCCTGGCGGGCCCGGGTCGCCGGTCTTCCACGGCACCTGGCTCGACCGGTAGAAGTCGATGCCCATGACCTGCCACCGCGGTCCCTGCGCGCCCAGCCGCTGCCGGAAGGCGCTCCAGTTGTGGGTGGACTGCGGCGACCAGCCGAGCTCGGCGATGGCCGGCAGCCGGGGGAAGGCCATGAACTCGATGTCGTCGATGGTCTGCAGGGTCTCCGACCACAGCGGCGCCTCGACACCGAACACCTGCGACTCGGCCACGCCGGTCAGGTGCGCTCCCGGGTTCCACTCGTAGGCGGTCTGCACCTCGATGAAGCCCGCCCAGCTCAGCCCGAGACGCGTGCTGGAGTTGTACTTCATGTCGAGGTAGGCCTTGTTGGCGGGGGACATGAGGATCTTGTTGCCGCGGCGCGCGGCCGCCTGGACCCCCGCGTGCGACGTCGCCGTCTGCCAGTACTGCGGTACGGCCGAGGTGGGCGGGGTGGCGTCGACGATGTCGTGCCAGCCCATCGCGGTCTTTCCCTGCTGCTGGACGAGCGGCAGCACCTTGTTGAGGAACGTGATGTAGTCCTGCTGGGACGTGGAGTTGGCCTCGTCGCCGCCGATGTGGAGGTAGGGGCCGGGGGTGAGCGCCGCGACCTCGCGGATGACGTCGGCGACGAAGCGGTAGGTGACGTCCTTGCCGATGCAGAGCGAGCTGTAGCCGACCTCGATGTCGGTGCGGCGCGGCGGCGCGACGCCGTTGCAGTTGAGCTCCGCGTACGAGGCCAGCGCCGCGTTGGTGTGGCCGGGCATGTCGATCTCGGGGACGACGGTGATGTGGCGGCTCTGCGCGTACGCGACGATGTCCCGGTACTGGTCCTGGGTGTAGTACCCGCCCGGGGTGCCGCCGACTTCGAGCTCGCCGCCGTACGTCGCCAGCCGGGGCCAGCTGTTGATCTGTATCCGCCAGCCCTGGTCGTCGGTCAGATGCAGATGCAGATGGTTGATCTTGTACAGGGCGATCTCATCCACGTACCGCTTGACCTCGTCGACGGTGAAGAAATGGCGGGCGACATCGAGGTGGGCGCCGCGGTAGGCGTACCGCGGATGGTCGACGATGCGGCCGCCGGGGACCACCCACGGACCCGGTTGCGTGCTGGTGCTCTCGACCGCCGCCGGGAGAAGCTGCCGCAGCGTCTGCACACCCGCGAACAGGCCGGCGGGCTGGTTCGCCCGGATCACCACCGCGGACGCCGAGACGTCCAGCTGGTAGCCCTGCGTGCCCACGGTCGGGTCGGCGCCGGTGAGCAGCAGCGATATGCCGTCGGCGGGCGTGCCGGGCGCGCTCTTGACCGGCAGCGGGTAGCCGGTCGACCGGCGCAGGAGAGCGGCGAGGTAGTCGCCCACCTGGGCCGAACCGGACTGGGTGTAGATCGCCGTGTCGCTCGTGATCGTGTGGTCGGCGCCCGTGGCCGGCTCGGTCTTGACCGGCACCGGCACCACGTCCTGCATGCTCGCGACCCGGGCGGCGGACGCCGGTTGCCCGCCCGCCCGCACCGCCGGCCCCGCAC
>NZ_SMJX01000036.1 GCF_004348535.1 Actinomadura sp. KC216 | reverse complement strand
TCCCCGATCCCCACGCCCGTAAACATCGGCGGCACCGGCCGTCCGGGCGCGAAATGTCAGCCGGCGGACGGCGCCAGGGCGCGGACGGCCTCGGCCGGGGACAGCCCGCCGCCGGGCAGGATCGCCAGGACGGGCGTGGTGAGCCCGTTGCCGACGTACTCGCGGATGCGGGCCCGGCACTCGGCCGGGGTGCCGTGGACGATCAGGTCGTCGACGACCTCGTCCGGGATGGCGTCCAGGGCCTTCTGGCGGTCGCCGGCCGCCCACGCCTCGTTCATGGGGCGCAGCGCCTCGCCGCGTCCGAGCCACTCGTGGTAGGCGCGGTAGACAGGGACCGTCATGTACGCGGCGATCATCCAGCGGCCGATCGCGCGGGCCTCCGCCGCGTCCCCGGTCGGGCAGACGAACAGCCGCGCCAGCAGCTCGGGCTCGTCGCCGAGGACGCCGCGGACCGTCCGGACGTCCTTCGGGGCCAGCCAGTTGCTGATCGCGCCGTCCGCCTCGCGGACGGCGAGCCGCAGCATGCCGGGGCGCAGCGCGGCGAGGACGATCGGCGGCGGCACGGCCGGGGGCGTCTCCAGCTTGAAGCCCTGGACGGCGAAGGTCTCGAACTCCTCCTTCACCTTCTCCCCCGCGAGGGCCTTGCGGAGGAAGCGCAGCATGTCGCGGGCCCGCCGGTACGGGTTCTCGAACGGGATGCCGTTCCAGCGCTCCACGATCGTGTCGGAGGAGGTGCCGATGCCGAGCACGAACCGTCCGGGCGCGAGGTCGGCGAGCGTGGCCGCGTGCTGCGCGAGCAGGGCCGGGCCGCGGGTGTAGACCGGCACGATCGCGGGGCCGAGCCGCAGCTCGGGGGCCCACTGCGAGGCGAGCGCCAGCGGGGTGAACGCGTCGGCCCCGCTCACTTCGGCCGTCCAGGCGTCGGTGTAGCCGAGGGACGGCAGCTCGGCGACGATCTCGCGGTGCTCGGCCAGCGGCAGCCCGTGGACCGGAAAGGTCAGTCCCCAGCGCGACATGTGTTCCCCCATTTTCAGGCGATCGAGGATCGGATGGTGGCGCCGCCGTCCACGACGAGCGTCTGCCCGGTCATCCAGGACGACGCGTCGCCCGCGAGGAAGACGGCGGCGCCGGCGATGTCCTCGGGCTCGCCGATGCGGCCGAGCGGCGTGTGCCTGCTGATCTCCTCCTCGTTGTTCTCCCAGAGCGCGCGGGCGAGATGGGTCTTGACCAGCCCGGGCGCGATGCAGTTGACGCGGACCTTCGGCGCCAGCTCCATCGCGAACTGGCGGCTGAGGTGGATGACGGCGGCCTTGGTGACGTTGTAGTAGCCGATCCCGATCTCGGTGACCAGGCCGCCGACGGACGCGATGTTGATGATGGAGCCGCCGCGCTCGGCCATCGACGCGCGCAGGGCGAGCCCCGTCCACTGGACGACGGCGAACTGGTTGACCTCGACGGTCTTCGCGGCGGCGGACTGCTCGATGTCGGCCATCGGACCGAAGTAGGGGTTCGTCCCGGCGTTGTTGACCAGGACGTCGATCCCGCCGAACTCGGCGACGGCGGCGTCCACGCAGGCGGCGGCCGCGTCGGCGTCGCCGACGTGCGCGGCCTTCGCGAGGACGCCCGCGCCCGGATGCGCGGCGGTGATCTCCTTGGCGGCCTCGTCCAGCCCCTCCTGCCTGCGCGAGGAGAGGACGACGTTCGCGCCCTCGGCGGCGAGCGCGGTGGCGATCGCCTTGCCGATCCCCCGGGAGGCCCCGGTGACCAGGGCCGTCTTCCCTTGAAGTCCAGTCCGCATCCGCACTCTCCCTACCTCTGGGCACGCCGGGCAGAATCCGACTCGGTTCACTGTACCGATGACGTTACTGACGCGTCAGTCAGCTACCCACCGGGCGGTTACCGCGCGGTGAAGCCGTCGCAGCCGATGTAGTAGGCGTCGCCGCTGGAGTGGACGTGCATCCAGACGACCGTCCACGTGCCGGGCCGCAGCCGCGTGTCCGCCCCGGCGCCCGAGCCGTCCCAGCGGAAGTCGGCCGGGAAGGTGAAGTCGAGCCAGGTGCCGTCGCTCGGCAGGAGGCGCGGCTTGCTGTACACCCAGCCCGGTCCCGCGCTGCCGTGCGGCCCGGGCGGGCGGACCTGTGCGGTCACGTAGTAGTTCTCCGGCCACTCGTACTTGAAGCGCATGCCGAACTTCACGGTCGCCCCGGTTACGGGGGTGCGCGGCGCCGAGACCTGCATCTGGCCGGAGAGGGCCCGGTCCTCGGCCGTGGGCAGCGGCAGGCAGACGCCGTCCCGCGGGGAGTACCCCACGGCCTGGAACTCCTTGGTGGGGAGCCTCACCTGGACCTCGTCCGGCGGAGGGCCGCCGGGGTCGCGGGTCTGCCCGGCGGGCGAGCCGCCGGGCGTCGTGGCGGGACCGCCGCCACCGTCCGGGCTCTGGCCGCCCCGCGCCCCGTTCGCCCGGTTCCCGCCCTCGTCGCCGTTGAGGACGGAGCGCGCGACGAACGCGCCGCCCAGGACGACCGCGACCACCCCGGCGCCGGCGGCGATGACGGCGGCGCGCGAGCGGAGGCGCGTGCCGCCGCCGGTGACCGTCGTCCGGGTGCGGTTCGGCGGGACGAGCCCGGACGCGGCGGCGTCCGCGACGCTGGCCGGCGCCGGCTGCGGGACGCCCACGATCCGCCGGTAGGCGGGGTCGTCGGCGAGGGCGGCGGTGGACGCGGCGATCTCCAGCAGCCGCTCCAGCGAGATCCGCGAGCCGGGCTCCTTCTCCGCGCACAGCCGGACGAGTTCGGCGACGCGCGGGTCGGCGCCGTCGAGGTCGATGTCGCCGCTGAGCGTGCGGTGGATGATCGCCTCAATGCGGCCGCCGCCGAACGGCGGGCGTCCCGTCGCGGCGTAGGCGATGGTCCCGGCGAGCGAGAACACGTCGGACGCGGGCACGGGCTCCTGCTCGCGGACGACCTCGGGCGCGACGTAGCCGGGCGTGCCGTTCCACGCGCCGGTCTGGGTGATCTGCGTCTGGCCCTCGCCGCGCGCGATGCCGAAGTCGATGAGGCGCGGCCCGTCCGGGGCGAGGATCACGTTGCCGGGCTTGAGGTCGCGGTGCTGGACGCCGTGCCGGTGGATCTCCAGCAGGCCCTGGGCGAGGGCGGCGAGGAGCCGTACGCAGGTGTCGGGCGGCAGGGGGCCGTTCTCGGCGACGGCCTGCCGCAGCGTCGGGCCCGGGACGTACTCGGTCGCGAGCCAGTAGGGCGGGGCGTCCAGCCCGGCGCCGACCATCGCGGCGGCGAACCGGCTGCGCACCCGCTCGACGGTCGCGACCTCCCGCCGGAACCGGGCGAGCGCCTGCGGGCCCTCGAAGTCCTCGCGGATCACCTTGAGGGCGATGTGCCGCCCGGCACCGGTGAGTCCCAGATAGACCTGGCCCATGCCGCCGGCGCCGATGCGGGCGATCAGCGGGTAGCCGCCGATCTCGGATGGGTCCTCGGGACGCAGCGGTTCCACGGTCAGACGTCGTCCTTTCATGCGCGCGACGCGCGCATGCTCTCACTTCGGGCGGCGGCCCGGCGAACCGGGGCGAGCCGGGCAGGCCCGCTGTCCGATATGTGGCGATGTGACCGAAGTCACCGTCCGGGATCCGTGTGACCCGCCGCGGAGCGGTCACGTGACAGGTGTCGCCCTTTCGGCGGCACGAGTTCCGGGAGCGGCCGCCCGCGGCCGGGGGGACCGCCGCGGCTGTTCCCGGACCAACCCACGACGGGTGCCCCTACGGGAGTTTTCTGATCTCCTCGATGACGCGGGGCATCGCCTCGTTGTTGTGGCGGATCCAGTCGAGCAGGAAGGCGATCTGCTCGTCGGTGTAGCCGTCGAGGCGGTCGCGGAAGACCCGGCCGATCGGCTCGAAGTAGCGGCCGAACCGGGCGACGTTCTCCTCGACCAGCTCGACGATCACGCGGCGGCGGTCGTCGGGGTCGCGGGTGCGCCGGACGTAGCCCGCCTTCTCCAGCCGGTCGATCACGGCGGTGATGGCGCCGCCGGTCGTGATGCCCATGAGCTGCGCGAGCTGGCCCGGGGTCTGCGGCCCGTCCAGCGACAGCGCGTTCACGCACTGCGCGTCGGTCACGTTCATGCCCGCCTTGCTCGCGGTGGCATGGTGCAGCAGCACCGTGAACATCGTGCTGCGCTGCATCGCCATCTGCAGCTCGCCCGCCATCCGTTCGCGCTCCGGGGTCGACACGGCCCCACTCTCCCCTAATTGCTCGCATATGGAGAGGCTCATTACAAGAGCGACTCTCCTGGAGAGTCTAGTGGCCGGATCCGGACGGGACCAGCCGGGGGCCGCATCACGCGTGGCGGACCGCGCTGTCAGGTGTTATCGGGCGTCCGCCGCCCCCTCCGCCACCTGCTTCGCCCAGCGGTAGTCGGCCTTGCCCGCCGGGGAGCGCTTCATCTCGTCGACGAAGGCGTAGACGCGCGGCACCTTGTACCCCGACAGCTCCCTGCGGCAGTGCGCGTCCAGGTCGTCGGGCGACGGCTGCCGCCCGTCGCCTCCGTCGCCGGCCGGCTGGATCACCGCCGCGACGCGGTTCCCCCACCGCTCGTCCGGGATGCCGGTGACGACCGCGTCGTACACGGCCGGATGCCCCTTCAGGACGGCCTCGACCTCCTCCGGGAACACCTTCTCCCCGCCGGTGTTGATGGCCTGCGAGCCGCGCCCGTACACGGCGATCGACCCGTCCCGCTCCACGGTCGCGATGTCGCCGGTGAGGAGCCAGCGCCGCCCGTCGACCTCGGGGAACGTCCGCGCGGTCTTGTCCGGGTCGTTGTAGTAGCCGAGCGCGATGTGCCCGGTGCGGGCGACCTGCCCGATGACGCCTGAGCCCGGCTCGACCGGCCGGAGCGCGTCGTCCAGGACGGTCACGTCCGTCACGTCGGGCGCGAAACGCAACCCCTTCTCGGGGGTCGAGCCCGCGACCGCCTCGGCGGTCGAGCCCGACTCCGTCGAGCCGAACCGGTCCATGATGATCGTGTTCGGGAGGAGGGCCTGGACGCGGTCGCGGACGGTCCCGGTGAAGATCGCGCCCGTCGAGACGAACGCCAGCAGCGAGGAGGTGTCGTAGCCGCCGCGGGCCAGCTCGTCCGCCATCGGGACCGCCATCGCGTCACCGGTGATCGTGAGCGAGTTGACCTTCTCGCGCTCGATCGTCCGCCAGATGTCGGCGGCGTCGAACCGGCGGGTGTAGACGAGCGTGGCGCCCATGAACCAGCAGATGAACGAGGCGACCTGCGCGGCGCCGTGCATCAGCGGCGCGACCGGCATCATCACCAGCGGGCCGCCGCCGCGCGCCAGCTCGACGACGTCCTCCGGCTTCGCCGGGCGCGGGAGCGTCGGGTTCCAGAACGCGAACAGCAGGTGCTCGGTCGTCCACATGACGCCTTTCGGCATCCCGGTCGTCCCGCCCGTGTAGATGATGTAGAGATCGTCGGCGGAGCGGGCGGGCAGGCCGGTGCGGGTTCCGTCCGCGGCCTTGAGCGCCTCGTCGTAGGCGACCGCGCCGGGAACGGAGGGGGTGGTGCCGCCGACCGCGATGAGATGCTTCAGCTTCGGCGCCTCGGGCGCGGTGGCGGCGACGCGGTCCTCGAATTCGGCGTCGTAGAGCAGCGCGACGCTGTCGGAGTCCCGGTACAGGTAGAGCAGCTCGCCTTCCACGTAGCGGTAGTTGACGTTGATCGGCACGGCCCGGATCTTCAGCGTCGCGAGCAGCGCCGCCGCGTACTCGATCCCGTTGTAGAGCTGGACGGCGACATGCTGCCCGGGGCCCACGCCCGCGTCCATGAGGTGGTGGGCGAGGCGGTTCGCGTGCTCGTCCAGCTCCGCGTAGGTGAGCCGCCGGTCACCGCAGACCAGGGCGACGCGCTCACCGACCGCGTCCGCGACTCCCTCGAACAGGTCAGCGTGGTTGTACTCCATCGGACGTCCTCCGGATGGGTCATCGCGCCTCTACCAAGGAATCAGGGTTTGTCGCTGCCGACGACCCACATCGCGAAGAACTGGGCGCCGCCGCCGTAGGCGTGGCCGAGCGCGCGGCGCGCCCCGTCCACCTGGTGCTCGCCCGCCTGACCGCGCACCTGTAGCGCCGCCTCCGCGAACCGGATCATCCCGGACGCGCCGATCGGGTTGGACGACAGCACCCCGCCGGACGGGTTCCACGGGATGTCGCCGTCCATCGCCGTCGCGCCCGCCTCGGTGAGCTTCCAGCCCTCGTTCTCGCCGCAGAACCCGAGGTTCTCCAGCCACATCGGCTCGTACCAGGAGAACGGGACGTACACCTCCGCGCAGTCGAGCTCGCTGCGCGGGTCGGTGATCCCGGCCTGGCGGTACACGTCCGCCGCCGCGTCCTTGCCGCCCTGCGGGCTGACGGAGTCGCGACCGGCGAACATCATCGGCTCGGAGCGCATCGACGTGCCGTGCACCCAGGCCGGGCGGGACGGCGCCCGTTTGGCCGCGTCCTCCGAGGCCAGGACCATCGCGCAGGCGCCGTCCGACGACGGGCAGGTCTCCAGGTAGCGGATCGGCTCCCACAGCATCGGCGTCGACTCGACCATCTCGCGGGAGATGCCGGGGATCTTCAGGTGCGCGTACTCGTTCCGCAGCGCGTTCTGCCGGTCCTTCACGGCGACGAGCGTGCCGATGTGGCCGGGGGCGCCCGCGCGGCGCATGTACGCGCGGATGTGCGGGGCGAAGTAGCCGCCCGCGCCCACGACCAGCGACGTCGTGAACGGCGAGTTCACCGTCAGCGCCCACGTCGCGTTCGACTCCGACTGCTTCTCCCACGCCACCGTGAGGACGCGCTCGTGCACGCCGCCCTGGATCAACCCCGCCGCGACGATCGCCGTGGACCCGCCGACCGACCCGGCCGTGTGCACGCGCATGAGCGGCTTCCCGGCGGCGCCGAGCGCGTCCGCGAGGAACGTCTCCGGCATCATCACGCCCTCGAACAGGTCGGGGGCCTTGCCGACGACGACGGCGTCGATGTCCTTCCAGGTCAGCCCGGCGTCGTCGAGCGCCCGGCGGGCCGCCTCGCGGAGCAGGCCGGGCATCGAGACGTCCAGCCGCCGGGTCCGGTACGCGGTCTGCCCGACGCCGATGATCGCGCAGCGGTTACCCATCGTTCTCTCCCGAGAGGACGCACACCAGGTTCTGCTGGAGGCAGGGACCGGACGACGCGTGCCCCAGCGTCCGGGACGCCGTCCCGTCGTGGATGCGCGCCGCGGCCTCACCGATCCGGATCAGCCCGGCCGCCATCATGGGATTGGCCGACAATGCGCCGCCGGACGGGTTGACCGTCACACCATCACCCAGGCCCAACGCCTCGCGCAGGATCAGCTCCTCGTGGCTGAACTGGGCGTGCAGCTCGGCGACCTCGACGCCCGCCGCGCCCGCCTTCTCGCCTGCGACGCGCGTCGCCTCCGAGCGGGTCAGGTCGCGGACGCCGGGCGCGTGCGGCTCGCCGCGGTGGTCGATGCCCGCGATCCACGCTGGACGTTCGCACAGCTCCCGCGCCTTGTCCCCGGCGGCCAGGACGATCGCGGCGGCGCCGTCCGTGATGGGCGCGACGTCGTACGGGCGCAGCGGCGCGACGTCGTACTCCTCTTCGCCGGGTTCCTCCAGGTGGAGCGCGTACGGGTTGCCGCGGCCGGACGCGCGCGAGCGGGCCGCGACGGCGCGCAGGTCGTCCTCCTTCGCGCCCGTCCGTTCCATGTAGGCGCGGGCCTGGAGCGCGGCCAGCGACACCGCGTCGATGCCGAGCGGCGCCAGATGGTACGGGTCGAGCTGCTGGGTGAGGATCGCGCGCAGGTTCCCCTGGGACGACTTCCCGAACCCGTACACGAGCGCGGTGTCGATGTCGCCGTGCAGCAGTTTCACCCACGCCTCGTAAAGGGCCCAGGCCGCGTCCATCTCGACATGGCTCTCGGAGATCGGCGGCCAGGCGCCGATCGCGTCCAGCGCCGACACGAACGCGAACGGCGCGCCCGCGAGGTAGTCGCACGACCCGGAGCAGGTGAAGCCGAACCGCGCCAGGCCCGTCCGCTCCTTGATCTCGGTGATGACGGGGGCGAGCATCTCGATCTCCGCGAGCCCCTCGTCCTCGCCGCTGTGCCGGGTCTGCGCGAACGCGACCACGGCGATCTCGCGCATCACAGGTAGTCCTTGATCTCGTCGAAGGGGACGTCGGGCTCGTCGATGGGCTCGAACCACTTGATGTTGTTCATGCTGTGGTCCCATTCCTCGCGGGGGCGCCAGGCCGCCTTGACGCGCATGCCCATCCGGACCTGGTCCGCCGGGACGCCCGCGACGAGCGTGAGCATCGTGAGCCCGGCGCCGTCCAGCAGCACGTACGCGGACACGAACGGCACCTCGGGGGCGCGCGGGTCGGGGATGTTGTTGACGGCGAAGGTGGTGACCGTGCCGGTGTCGGGCAGCTCCACCTCCTGCGCCGTCGGGACGCCGTCGCGCGGGCACAGGCCCTTCATCGGGACGATGACCTGCTCGCACACCGGGCACCGGTGCCCGAGGATGCGGCCCTCCGCGATGCCTTCGAGGAAGCGCCGCAGCGCCCTGCCGCCGCGCAGGTCGTACTCCAGCCGCGTCGGCGCGCTGATCAGGGTGACCTCGGGCTGGAAGCACTCGATGTCGCCGATCCCGCCGGTGCGCTCCGCCCGCCACCGGGGCCGGACGCGCATCCCGGTCTTGAGGAACTTCGGCGGCTGCGCGCCCTCCTCGAAGACGCCCAGGTCGAGCGCGTGCAGCAGGGCCGTGTCGGCGCCGTCCGGACGGATCAGCGCCCACGCGAACGGGCGGTCGAGCGGGTGCTCCTTCGCCGGGCGCGGCACCCAGGACCACGTCGTGACCGTCCCTGCCGGGCCGACGCCGACGAACTCGCCCGTCACGTCCTCGCCCGTTTCAGGGTCGTGCTCGGACGGCGGGACGAGCACCCGCCCGTCCGCCGTGCGGACGCCGACCAGCCGCCCGTCGCGCAGCTCGCTGAGGAACCGTCCGATGATCGGCCCGACCGAGCGCGTGTAGCCGCCGGGGAACTCCAGGACGTGGTTCGGCTCAGATCGCACTGGCGCGGTCCTTCCAGTACGGGGCTCTGAGCTTGCGCTTGAGGAGCTTCCCGTTGGGCTCGCGCGGCATCGTCTCGATGAAGTCGATGGACCTCGGCCACTTCATCTTCGCGAGCCGGCCCTCCAGCGACGCGAGGATCTCCTCCACCAGCGCCGGGCCCGGCTCGACGCCCTCGGCGGGCTCGACGACGGCCTTGATCTGCTCGCCCCACTCCTCGTCCGGGATGCCGAACACGGCCACGTCCGCGACCTTCGGATGCAGGATGATCTCGTTCTCGATCTCGGCCGGATAGATGTTCGCCCCGCCCGAGATGATCAGGTCGGACTTGCGGTCGGACAGGAACAGGAACCCGTCCTCGGTCAGGTAGCCGATGTCGCCGACGGTGAAGAAGTCCTTCAAACGGCTCTTCTCCGTCTTCTCCTGATCGCCCTTGTACTCGAACTCGAGGCCACCCATCTTCATGTAGATCGTGCCGTGCGTCCCTGGCGGGACGGGCTCGCCGTCGTCGTCCACGATGAGCAGCTCGCTGATCGGCCACGCGTTCCCGACCGTCCCGGGGTGGGCGCGCCAGTCGGCGGGGCTGGCGATCGTCCCGCCGCCCTCGGTCGCCGCGTAGTACTCCCAGATGCAGTCGCCCCACCAGTCGAGCATCTGCTGCTTGAGGGGCACCGGGCACGGCGCCGCCGCGTGGATCGCGTGCTTCATGCTCGACACGTCGTACCGTGCCCGGACGTCCTCGGGCAGCGCCAGCAGCCGCTTGAAGTGCGTCGGCACCATGTGGGTGTTGCTGACGCGGTGCTCCTGGATCAGCCTCAGGGTCTCTTCGGCGTCCCACCTGTCCATGTAGACGAGCGTGTGCCCCATGTGCAGGGCGGTGCCGCCGAACTGGGTGACGGCCGTGTGGTAGTTCGGCGAGGTGATCAGATGCGCCTGCTGCGCGCCGCCCGCCGGACGTCCCGGCTCGATGCCGAACATGCCGAGCAGGAACGCCAGCAGCTCGGCGCTGTCGTCGGGGTCGATGCCCATCAGCGCCCGCCTGACGCCTTTCGGGCGCCCGGTCGTCCCGGACGTGTAGTGCATCGTCGCGCCGTTGGTCCGATCGCCCGGCAGCGTGTCCGGCTGCCCCTCGACCAGTTCCTCGTACGCGCGGAACCCGTCGACGCTCCCGAACGCGAACCGCCGCCGCGCCTCGATCGCCTC
This sequence comes from Actinomadura sp. KC216, assembly GCF_004348535.1. GTDB lineage: Bacteria > Actinomycetota > Actinomycetes > Streptosporangiales > Streptosporangiaceae > Spirillospora. Next base: position 31,798 of record NZ_SMJX01000036.1, on the reverse strand, counting down.
GCCGGCCCGCGCGCCCTCGGCCGCGTACCGCTCGTGGACGAAGAACGCCTTCGCCTCGCTGTCGGCGACGATGTAGCCGATCTCCGGGCCGGTCAGATGCCAGTTGACCGGCGTGTAGTACCACCCGGCCTGCAGCGCCGCCAGATACAGCACGAGCCCCTCGGACCCGTTCGGGACGAGCCCGCAGATCCCGTCGCCCTTCTCCAGCCCGAGCGCCCGAAGCCCGTGGACGAGCCGGTTCGCGCGGGTCAGCAGGTCGCCCGCGGTGTGCTCCGTCCCGTCCGGATCGACCGACGCGATCCACCCGGGATCGGCCTGCGCCAGCCGCCAAAACCCCAACGACCCCATCGGCTCTCCCTCCGCCGTCCGGAGCCCAAAGTAGATCACGTTCTCGTTTTCCATATCAACCCCTACCAGCAAGGCGAGACCTTAACTAGAATCTGTTCTCATTTCCTTGACGCTGGAGGGACCATGGCGGAACGGCTGCCGATCAGCACCGAGCACTGCACCATCGAGCGCGACGGCCATGTCGTCGTCGTCACGATGAACCGCCCGGAGGCGCGCAACGCGCTCAGCTCCGCCATGCTGGTGGGCCTCGCCGAGGCGTGGGCGTACATGTCCGAGACCCCGGAGGTCCGCGTCGGCATCCTCACCGGAGCCGAAGGGACCTTCTGCGCCGGCGCCGATCTGAAGGCCATGGGGCAGCAGCCGTCCGACCCCCGCGTCCAGGAGCGGATGGCGCGGATTCCCAACTTCCACTGGAAGGGGCTGCTACGCGAGGGCCGGCCGACCAAGCCGCTGATCTGCGCCATCGAGGGCTACGCGGTCGCCGGAGGAACCGAGCTTCTCGTCGGCACCGACCTGCGCGTCGTCGCCGAGGGCGCGACGCTCGGCCTCTACGAGGCGAAGCGCGGCCTGTTCCCGATGGGCGGCTCCGCGATCCGGCTCCCTCGCCAGATCGGCTACGCCAACGCGATGGACATCCTGCTCACCGCCCGTTCGGTGACCCCGCGGGAGGCCCTCGCCATGGGACTGATCAACAAGGTCGTCCCGGACGGCACGGCGCTCGCCGCGGCCCGCGCGCTGGCCGACCAGGTCGCCGCGTGCGGGCCGCTCGCCGTCCAGGGGATCCTGCGCACCTACCGCGAGACCGAGCACCTGTCCGAGGAGGACGCCTTCAAGGTCTCCGACGAGATCGGCTGGCCGGTCATCGGCTCGGAGGACGCGAAGGAGGGCTCCCGCGCCTTCAAGGAGAAGCGTCCACCGGTTTACCGGGGCGAATGACCTCGCTCTCCGCCGGAGGCCCGGCTTCGGCGCCGATGGGCCGCAGCCCGCGCAGCAGCCACGCGGACAGCACGGCGAGGCCGATGAGCAGGACCGCGCTGACCGTCCCGACGACGCCGAAGCCGGTGAGGAACGCGTCGCGCGCGCTCTCCAGGAAGGCGGCCGCGGAGGCGGGCGGAAGCTCCCCGGCGGCGGTGGCGGCGTCGCCGATCGAGTCCCGCGCGGACGGCGGGACGCCCTCCGGCACCGAGATCGCGGCGCTGAACACGGCGGTGCCGAGGCTGCCCAGGGAGGCCACCCCGAAGGCGATGCCGAACTCGCCGGACGTCTCGGCCATCGCGGACGCGGCCCCGGCCCGCTCCGGCGGGGCGGACCCGGCGACGAGCGAGATGCCGAGGGCCCCGAGCGGGGACATGCCGAGGAAGCCGACCGTGACCCCGATCATCAGGACGAGGGTGTCGCCGGCCCAGGCGGCCGTCAGGAACCCGCCCGCCGCCGGGACCAGCCCGGCCGCGATGATCGTGCCGGGCCGCACGCGGCGGGCGACGATCGGGGCCAGGAGCGAGCCCACGACCAGCGCCAGCGCGGGCACGGCGAGCCACAGCCCCGCGCGCAGCGGCGACAGTCCCTCGATCATCTGCAGGTACTGGCTGATGAACAGGTAGAGCCCGCCCTGGATGACCATTCCCGCCAGCAGGATCACCAGTGCGGCGCTGAACGTCCGGCTGCGCAGCAGGCGCAGGTCCAGCAGCGGGTCGGCCAGGGCGCGCTGGCGCCGGACGAACAGGACCCCGAACACGACCGCGACCGCCGCCGCGCCGTACGCCCACGGGCGCGCGGGGTCCTTCGCCACCTCTTTGAGGGCGTAGACGGCGGGCAGGGCGGTGGCCAGGAACAGCGGCACGCTGGGAAGGTCGAGCCGTCCCGACTCGGTGCCGCGGGACTCGGGCAGCAGCAGCGGCGCGGCGACGAGCAGGACGACCATGACGGGCACGCCGATGAGGAACAGCGAGCCCCACCAGAAGCGCTCCAGCAGCGCGCCGCTGATGACCGGGCCGAGCGTGCCGCCGCCCATGAAGCACGCGGTGAACACCCCGATCGCCATCGCGCGCTGCCGCGCGTCCTGGAACATGACGGTGATCAGGGCGAGCGCGGAGGGCATGAGCGAGGCGCCGGTGACGCCCAGCAGCACCCGCGCCGCGATCAGCATGCCCGGACTGGCGGAGTAGGCGGCCAGCACGGACGCGCCGGCGAACGCCACCGCCCCGATCATCAGCAGCCGCCGGCGGCCGATCCGGTCGCCGAGCGCGCCCATCGTGACCAGGAAGCCCGCGATCATGAAGCCGTAGGCGTCCATGATCCAGAGCATCTCGGTGGGGCCTGGGCGCAGGTCCGCGGTGAGGTGCGGGAGGGCGAGGAACAGCGCGGTGGCGTCCAGGGCGAGCAGCAGGGTGGCAAGGGCGAGCACGGCCAGCCCGGCCCATTCCCGTGTTCCGGCTCGTGCCGCGCCGGCGGTGGATTCGATGGTCGACATGGCGGTCGCCTCTCTTCAATGATCGAAACCTGTGCGTCCACCGTGCGGCCAGGACGTTATGGAGGGGTTCGGACCGGGTTATGGTCCGGCTACGGTGGGGCCATGCGCTTCGGGGTGCTGGGCCCGCTGGAGGTCCTGACCGACGACGGACGCCCGGTTCCGGTCCCAGAGCTGAAGGTGCGCCTGCTGCTGTCGGCGCTGCTGGCCGCGGGCGGGCGCCCGGTGTCGTCCGGCCGCCTGATCCAGGACCTGTGGGGCGACGAGCCGCCGGCCGACCCCGCCGCCGCGCTGCGCGCGAAGGTGTCCCAACTGCGCCGGGCCCTGGACGTGGAGGACGGCGGCCGCGCCCTCGTCCGATCACGACCACCCGGCTACGTGCTCGCGTCCGAGAATGTCGACGCCCGGAGCTTCCAGGCGGACCTCGCCCGCGCGCACGGCACCACCGACCCCGCCGCCAAAGCGTCGCTGCTCACCAACGCCCTCACCCTCTGGCGCGGCACGCCCTTCGCGGATTTCGCCGACGAGGACTTCGCCCGGGGCCCGGCGGCCCGCCTGGACGAGCAACGCCTGACCGCGCTGGAAGAGCTGGCAGAGGCCCGGCTGGCACTGGGCGAGCATCACGCCCTGGTCGCCGAGCTGACCGATCTGGCCGACCGGCACCCGCTGCGCGAACGTGTGGCCGCCGCGCTGATGCTGGCCCTCTACCGGTCGGGACGCCAGCACGAGGCCCTGGATCACCACCGCCGCCTGCGCGACCGCCTGCGCGACGAGATGGGCCTCGACCCGGGCCCCGAACTGGCCGGCCTGCACCAGGCGATCCTCAGACAGGACCCGGGCTTGCAGGCGCCCGCCCCCGCACCGCTCCCACGGTCGAACCTGCCGGTACCCCTGACCGACCTGATCGGCCGCTCCACCACACTGGACGAGGTCGTCTCGCGCATAAAGCAGACCAGGCTGATGACGCTGACCGGCCCGGGCGGGGTAGGCAAGACCACCCTGGCCCTGGAGGCGGCGCGACGGCTCCGCGACACTCACCCGGACGGCGTCTTCCTGATCGAGCTTGCCGAACTGCCTCGCGGAACCGTCTCGGCGGACAAGGTCGCGGAGGTCGTCGCCGAGGTCGTGGGCCTGCGTCAGGACTCCCCCGACGCCACGGCGGAACGGCTCGGCGACCGCCGGGCCCTCCTCGTCCTGGACAACTGCGAGCACGTGGCCGACCCCGTGGCCGAACTGGCCGCCCAGCTCCTGAGATCAGGCCCGGAACTGCGCATCCTCGCCACCGGACGGGAGCCGCTCGGCGTCCCCGGCGAACGGCTGTACGCCGTCCAGCCGCTGGATGTCCCACACCCGGCCGAGAACGACCCCGCCACCTTGGCCAACACAGCCTCGGTCCAGTTGTTCACTACCCGCGCGGCGGCCGCCGCGCCCGGTTTCACCCTCGACCCCACGAACTCCGCGGCCGTGGCCGCGATCTGCCGCCGCCTGGACGGCATCCCGCTGGCGCTGGAACTGGCGGCGGCCCGCGTCCGCGCCCTGGGCACCGAGACGCTGGCCGCGCGCCTGGACGACCGCTTCCGGCTGCTGCGGTCACCCCACCGCGACGCGCCGTGGCGGCAGCGCACGCTCCGCGCCGCCATCGACTGGAGCTGGGAGCCGCTCGACGGCACCGAACGGGCCGTCCTGCGCCGCCTGTCCGCGCACCCGGGCGGCTGCACGCTGGAAGCGGCCGAGCAGACCTGCGCGGGCGACGGCGTGGACGCCGCCGAGGTCATGGACGTGATCGTCCGGCTGGTGGACGGCTCGCTGGTCATGGCATCGGACGGCCCCGGCGGCGTCCGCTACCGCCTCCTAGAGTCGGTAGCGGCCTACGCCGAGGAGCGCCTGGAGGAAGCAGGCGAACAAGACGACACCGAACAACGTCGCGACGAGTACTACGTCCTCCTAGCCGAATGCGCCGAGGAGTACCGCACCGGCCCCGCCCGCCAACACTGGCTGGCCCGGCTGGACGCCGAGACCGCCAACCTGCGCCGCTCCCTGGAGAGCGCGGGACGCCGCCAGAACACGAAACTCGCGCTGCGCCTGACGGCGGCGCTCGCCTGGTACCGCATCGAACGCGGCCGGACCAAGCACACGAGCCTCTGGCTGGGCGAGGCCCTGGCCGAGGCCGCCACCGCCCACCACCTGGACAGGCTGACCGCCGCACGCCTCGCCAACGACGCCACCGCCACGGCCACCGCGCTGGAGGGCCTCGCAGGCGCGCAGATCCTGGCCGGACACGGCGATCGCGCCGCACGCCTGCTCGGCACCGCGGCGACCATCCGCCCCATCGAGACACCGGACGGCGTCCGCATCCTCACGGCGGCCCGCACCATGCTCACCGGCGGCGCGTTCACCACCGCCTTCCAGTCGGGCCGCACCCTGGCCCCGGAACAGGCCACCGCCGACCTCCTCAAGGCCGAGTGACTCAGTCCGCGGTGGTGATGGTGTTCAGGCGGTCTATCGCTTCCACGTATTCCTCGATCAGGTCGTAGACGACCTGGGCGGCCGGTTTGACCTGGTTCATGGAGCCGACGATCTGGCCTACCGGGAAGGTGACCAGTTCGCCGTCGCCGGAGCGGGCTATGCGGGGCAGGGCGTCGGCGATCAGCATGAACTGCATGGGCATCGGGAGGTAGCCCGGGGACTTCTCGCTCTCCCAGGCCTCCGTCCAGGCGGTCTTGAGGAAGCGGGCCGGTTTGCCCGTCCAGGCGCGGGAGCGGACGGTGTCGCGGGACGTGGCGCTGAGGAGTTTCGGGAGGGCGCGTTCCGGGGTGTCGGCCTCGTCCACCGTGAGCCAGATCGAGCCCGTCCAGACGCCGTCCGCGCCCAGGGCCATGCCCGCGGCCATCTGGCGGCCGCGTCCGATGCCACCGGCGGCCAGGACGATCGTGTCGGCGCCCACGGCGTCCACGACCTCGGGGATCAGGACCATGGTGGCGACGTCGCCGGTGTGGCCGCCCGCTTCGGTGCCCTGCGCGACGATGATGTCGACGCCGACGTCCACCTGCTTGCGGGCGTGCCGGGCGTTGGACGCGAGGCCCGCGACCTTGACGCCGTGGCGGTGCGCCTCTTCGACGACGTCCGCCGGGGGCGGGCCGAGTGCGTTCGCGAGGAGGGCGATCGGGTGTTTGAGGGCCACTTCGACCTGGGGGCGGGCTGTGACGTCCGTCCAGCCCAGGAGGGCCTTGCCCGCTTTCTCGGTGGGCGGGTCGACGCCGTGCTCGGCGAGGAGGTCTTCCAGGAACTTCTTGTGCTCGGCGGGGATCATGCTCTGGAGCTTGCCGAGCAGCTCCTCGGCGTCGCCCAGGTCGGCGCCCTCGTACTTGGCGGGCATGACCACGTCCACGCCGTAGGGCCTGCCGCCGACGTGCTCGTCGATCCACTTGAGCTCGAGTTCGAGTTCCTCGGGGGTGAAGTGCAGGGCGCCGAGGACGCCCATGCCGCCGGCGCGGCTCACCGCCGCGACCACGTCGCGGCAATGACTGAACGCGAAGATCGGGTACTCGATGCCGAATAGTTCGGTGACTCGTGTCCGCACATCCCCGACCCTAGGTCGGGTCCGAGAAAACTGCAACAGGTTCTAGTTGCAAAAGGCGTCGTTGTGTTACTTCCGGGGTCTGCCTAGAACAGGTATCAGTCGGGCGGGGGTGTGTCGCCGAACTTGCCGTCGGGGCGGCGCGGGGGCGCCGGAGGCGGCGAGTCGCCGGTGCGGGTGAGGGCCGTGTAGGCGCCGGCGGCGAGGAGGGCCAGGCCGATGAGGATCGCGGCGCCGGGGATGTAGGTGCGGACGGCGTCGATCTGCAGCGCCTTGCCGTTGGCGGTGTCGACCAGCTTCTGCTGGTCCTTGCCGACGGTGACGAGGTCCGCCTGCGCGATGATCATCGAGCCCTTGCCGTCCGGGGTGCGGAGGGTGCTGCGGACGTTCTTGCGGTGCTTGACGGGGATGCCGGTGCGCGGGTCCACCCAGACGGTGTTGTAGGCCTCGGCGTAGCGGTCGACCTTCTGGTCCGCGGTTCCCGGCGGGAGGCCCAGCATCCTGGCGGGCATCCTGACGTCGATCGCCTCGGTCTTGGTCAGGGGGACGGCCTGCGTGAAGCGGTACGCGGTGAGGCCGCGGACCTTCTCGACGGCGTTGAACCGCATCGGCACCGTCTGCCTGGTCGTCATGTCGTAGAAGGGGTAGTCGCGCTTGTCGACGTTCGCCGTGGGGAACAGCAGCCCGTACCCCGACATCCGCACGGCGGCGTTGCCGTCGACGTGGGAGCCGCAGCAGTTGACCAGCCGGGACGTCTTCCGGTCGAAGGCGATCCGGTAGCTCTGGATCTCGATGGGCTTGTCCGGGACGGCGGTGTCGTAGAGGTTGGTGGTGGAGTCCCAGACCGCGATGCCGCTGTCGTTCCCGTTCGCCCGGACGTCGCCGCGCACCGTGTTCTTGGCCAGCAGCGTGACGCCCGTCCTCAGCTTGAGCCGGGCCTGGTCGAAGTACGTGGAGTCCTTCGACTCCAGCCGCGTCACCTCGTAGCGGTTCGGCGGCGCCACGATGACCCGGTCGGACACGTAGAAGCGGACCAGCGGTGCGAGCGCGAGGAAGAAGGCCCCCACGCCGATCAGGATCAGGCCGGCCTGTCGCCGCATGCACACCTCCGGGGGGCCGCCGCCGACCGACCGGCGGGACCGTGTCCGGCACCTTACCGTTTCGCATACCGGCCGGTAAGATCCGCGTCACCGTCCCGAATGCGAGGTGGTCATGTCCGCGGCGCCGCAGATTTCCGGGCGCCAGCACGCGCTGGACGGGGTGCGGGCGGTCGCGGCGCTGGGTGTGCTGGTGTTCCACGTGGCGAGCGCGGCGGGTTCCATCAGCAATCCGGCCGGGGCGCGGTGGCTGTTCAACGGCGGCCAGGTGGGCGTGCCCATCTTCTTCATCCTGTCGGGGCTTCTGCTCTACCGGCCTTGGGCGGCGGCCGTGTTGGGTGAGCGGCCCGCGCCGCGTGTCGGCGAGTATCTGTGGAAGCGCTTCTTCCGCATCATGCCCGCGCTGTGGGTCGTGGTCGTGGTCTTCATGCTCACGGCAGGACGGGACCACATCGACGACCCGCTCACATGGGGCTCACTGCTCACGCTCACGCAGACCTACGTGCCCGACCCGTGGTGGATCAGCGGCCTGGGTCCGGCGCATCTCGGGCAGCTGTGGAGCCTGGTGGTCGAGGTCGCGTGGTACGTCGCGCTGCCGTTCACGGCGGCCGTGCTGTCCTGGTGGGCGCGGCGGGCCCGCAGCGATGACGTCGGTGTGCGGGCCAGGCGGTTGCTGGCGGGCCTTGGGGCTTATGCGGGGATCTCGCTCGTCTACACGGTGTTCATGTTCGTGCCGGAGTGGCACTCGCAGATGGGGCTGTGGCTTCCGCGGTTCTTCGTCTGGTTCGCGGTCGGGATGGCCCTCGCGGTGGTGACGGTCTGGGCGCGGCTGGACGAGCGCGGTCCCGTCGCGGCGATGTGCCGGGTCGTGTCCGACTCGTGGGCGGCGTGCTGGGTCGCGGCGGCGATGCTGTTCGTGGTGTCGGCCACCCCCGCGACCGGCCCGATCGGCCTCCAGTACTCGGACTCGTTCTGGACGTCCGCGCTCCACATGGTGGTGCACGGGCTGTGCGCGGCGGCGCTGGTCGCCCCGGTGGCGCTCGCCCCGCCGGACCACCCGGTCTTCGGCGCGGTGCTCGGGAACCGGGTGATGCGGTTCCTCGGCCGGATCTCCTACGGCCTGTTCCTGTGGCAGTCGCTGATCATCGTCAGCTGGTACGAGGCGATGGACCGCGGCTTCCGGGGGAATGTCGCGACGGATCTTCCGCTGATGGCGGCGGCGACCATCGCAGCGGCGACGCTGAGCTACTACCTGGTGGAACGGCCGTGCCAGCGGGTGGCTCGGCGGGGTGGCCGCGGCCGTCCTCGTCCGGTTCCGGTTCCGGTTCCGGCTCCGGCGCGGTCCAGCTGACCGCGATCCCCCCGCCGGAGCCGGCGGAGTCGGCGGGGCCGGTGGCGGACGGCTTGGGGTGCCACAGCTCCGCCGCGATGCGTCCGGCGACGGCCAGCCCGAGGAGCTGCGGGGCGATGTCGCCCAGGAGCCCGGACGGCGCGGACGGGTTGCCGATCGCGTCCAGCCATGCCCCGGCGGCCAGGCAGGCCGTCCCGGCGAGCATCGCGGTGGCGGCCGTCCAGGGGGACGCGATCGTGCGGGCGGTGAAGGACGACGGGCGGGTGCGCGCCCAGGTGGAGATGACCGCGACGGTGGCGGTCACGGCCAGGCCGGGCGCCCCGGCAACCCATCCGCCCAGCGCGGCGGCCAGCCCGATCGCCGCCCACGCGGGCCAGCCCTTTCCGGGGGCGGGACTGCGGCGTTCTTCCCGTGTTCTCGGTTTTCGGGGGCGGACGGCTACGAGGAGTAGGACGAGGAGCAGGCTCAGTCCCGCGATCACGGCGACGCGCTGCGCCCTGTCGGGCAGGTACGTCAGCTCGACGTTGCCGCTGGTCCCCGCCGGGACGATCCAGCCCTGCTTCCATCCGTCCAGCCGGACGGGGCGCAGCTCGGTCCCGGCGATCGTGGCGCGCCAGCCGGTGTTGAAGTTCTCGTTCACGGTGAGGAACGAGGTCGCCGAGGCGTCCACCTTCAGTTTCCGGGAGCTTGCGTTCCAGCTGGTCACCTTCACCGGCTGAGGTCGGGTGGCGGGGGTGTTCCGCGCTCCCGGCTTGGCGCCGACGGTCACCGTGTCGATGCGGTACGGGTCGAAGGGCGCGGACGTGAGGCGGTTCTCGCCGGGTCGCAGTGCCGCGGGCGTGCAGGCGGTGAAGCGGAGCGGGTCGCCCGCGAGCAGGTCGCCGAACGTGCCCTCGGCCCTCGCCGGGACCTCGGCCGTCCCGATCCGGAGCCTCGGCCCGAAGCCGCAGGCCAGGCGGAGCGGGAACGTCCGCACGTCCGGCATCGGTTTCACACCGGGGATGACGAGGTCGGACACCTGGATCGGCTGGACGCGGCTCCCCCGGAAGAGGGTGAGCGTCAGCCGGTCGGTGATCATCGGGGCGAACGACAGCCTGCCCCGGTCGTCGGTCATCCCCTCGCGCGTCGCGCCGCCCGCGCCCGTTACCCGGATCCGGACCGGGCCCGCCGCGCCGGGCGGGCGCTGCACCGTGATCGCCGACAGGCGCTTGCGCCCGTTCCACCGGACGCTGTACTTCGGCGACGGGTCGTCCTGCCCCGCGATCCAGGACGTCGCCGGATCGCCGTCGAAACCCGACCTCGCCTGGTCGGCCGGATGGCCGGACAGCGTCGAGCTCGCCGTGACGGACGGCTGGCCCCGCACGGCCGTGAACCGCTCGATCAGCGGGCGGCTGGTCAGGGTCGCCGTCCCCGTCACGGGCGCCTTGGTGGACGTGGCGGACGTGAACGTCCGGTCGAACCCGGGGCCTTCCTCGTCGGAGGAGCCGAGGGAAGGCCGGCACACCCAGCGGCGGCTGCCCTTCATGCACGCGTCCGTCGCGCCGGGCGTCCGGCTCATCACATAGGTGGCCGGGCCGTCGACGGCGGCGGGCGCGGGGAGCGTGTACGTGCGCGTGGGGGTCACGCCGCTGATCGACACCTCCGCCACCGCCGCCTTCGCCAGATCCGGAAGGACGGGCTTGGACGCCAGGTGAGTGATGCGCAGCCGCAGCCAGCGCGTCGGGCCTGCGGGCGCGCGGAGCGGCTGGACCGCGGCCGTCTTCTGGACGTCCTGTTCGAGTCTCCCGCGCTCGGTCTCGACCGCGACGCGCGAGACGGGCGGGCCGTTCGAGGGGTCCCCGGCGAACGCGGCGGTCAGGCCCCGCACGTCCCGGGGGCCGTCGAAGTCGACGCGCAGCCACTCCCCGACCGGGCCCCGCCAGCCGCCGGTCTCCCAGGCGGTGAACGGGTTGCCGTCGAACGCGGCGAACGGGGTCGCGCCCGGCTCGCGGAGCAGCGGCACCACGTCGTCACCGGCCGCCGACGTGGACGCCGTGACGTCGCGGACGCCCCCGCCGTAGGTGACGTGGGTGGCGTACCGCTTCCAGCGTTCGTCCAGGACGTCGGACGCCTCGGCGCGGCGCGCGGCGCTCAGCGTCGGGGAGGTCTGGTGCAGCTCGCCGAAGTTGCGGCGGAGCAGCCGGGGCGAATCGGTCACGACGGGGGTGCCCCTGAGGTCGGCGGCGTCGTCGTCCAGGAGGACGGGACCGGCGGGCAGGGCGCCGTCGTCGGCCATGGCGAGCAGCGACTCCGGCCCGCCGTACACGCGGACGGGGCCGGTCGCGTCCGCGAGGCTCGCGACGCCCGCCGCGCCCTCGACCTCGTACACCTCCAGCGCGGGGCGCTTCTGGTCGACGGCCGACACGGCGTCGTCCGCGTCGCCGCCCACCGGCTCGCCGAACGAGGCGACCATGCTCAGGCCGGGCGAGCCGGCCAGCGCCTGGTGGAGGCGGGCGGGCCAGGCGCCGCGCAGCGTCTCCCGCCGCAGATCGTTGCGGACCAGCAGGTACCGGACGCCCATCCGGCCGAGGAACGCGCTCAGCCCCGGCGACCTCTGGCCCGATCTGACCTGCTGGTCGATGGCGTCCAGCGCCCTGGTGTATCCGGGCGATCCGGCCGGGACGAGCTGCCGGACGCCCCACCGCGCGGTCAGCAGCGGCTGGACGATGTCGTCCATCGGACGGCCCCACAGGTATTCGCCGAACGGCGCGCCGGGGACGGCGAGCACGCCCTGCCGCCCGGCGCGCGCGTTGATCCACGACGCCGCGTCCCGCCAGTACCCGGGCACCTCCCTGAACTCGCCCGGCCCGGAGAGCCCGTGCGAGGCGGCCGTGGCGCCGATGCCGCCGATCGCCACGGCGGCGGCCACGGGCAGGCTGACCAGCGCTCTCACCGACCCGCCGAGCGCCGGGCGGGTGACCGTGCCGAGCAGGTGCGCCAGGCCGAGCGCCAGCGGCAGCCGGACGACCGCGTCGAACTTGTGCAGGTTCCGGATCGGCGCGAGCGGTCCGTTCAGCAGGTCGCGCAGCTGCGCGGCGAACGGGCCGGGGATGTCGCTGATGTGCCCCAGGGAGACGATCGCCAGCCCGGCCAGCAGCGTGAGCAGCAGGAACGTCCGCTCCGGGAGCCGCCGTCCGCCGAGCAGGCCCGCGAGGCCGAGCGCCGCGACCACACCGGTGCAGATGATCGGCACCGGGTTGACGGACAGGGCGTGCCCGACCGGCCACCACACCTGCCCGTCCACGATCAGGTAGTTGACCCAGCGTTCGGCGCCGCGCAGCACGTTGATCAGGCCGGTCGGGCCGGTCGTCGTCTCCGCCTTCTCGGTGTAGGTCAGCCAGGAGAACCCGTAGGTCCCGGTGAGCAGCAGCGGGACGAGCCACCATGCCGCCGCCGCTCCCGCCGCGGCCGACCACCACGCCAGCGTCCGCACCCGGAACGAGCCGCGCGGGCGCGTCACGACGTACACGACCGGGACGACCAGGACGGCGACGGTCGCGGTCGCGTTGATGCCGCCGCAGCACGCGATCGCCAGCCCCGAGCGGGCCGCCGCCCGGATCCGCCCGGTGTCCCCCATCACCGCGCCGACCAGCGGCAGGACGATCCACGGCAGCATCGCGACCGGCAGGTACTCCGACGAGATCTGCCCGAGCGTCGCCAGCCCGTTCGGGGCGAGCGCGTAGGCCATCGCCGCGAACAGGCGCGTCCACGGGCGGCCGACACCGAGCCGTCCGGCCAGCCGCCACATGCCGGTGAAGGCCAGGCACATCAGCAGCGACAGCCAGAATCGCTGCGTGATCCACGCGGGCATCCCGATCAGGTCGCCGAGCGCGAAGAACGGGCCCATCGGGAACAGGTAGCCGACGGCCTGGTTCTGGAGCTGGCCGAACTGCTCCGGGTCCCACAGGTGCAGCGCCCGGCCGAGGAAACCGAGCGGGTTCACCGCCATGTCGATCTTGGTGTCGGCGAGGATCGCACCGGGACGCGTGCCGAACGCGAGCGCGGTCAGCGTCATGCAGCAGGCGAGGACGCGCAGCCCGTCCCGCAGCCGTTCCCCCAGCCGCTCGACCGCGTGCGTGCCGGAGCCGTCCGCCATGGTCTCCTTCACCGGCGTCCGCGGCGGTCGCGGACGGCGGCGGTGACGAGGTCGCGCATCCGGGCGGCCGAGCGCGCCCAGTCGAACTCGCCCGCCCAGGCGCGGCAGGCGGCGGCGACCTCGTCGCGGCGGTCCGGGTCGTCCAGTTCCTTGAGCGCCCGTTCGACCACGTCGGCGTGGTCCTCGCCGGCGTGGACGAGCCAGCCGGTGATCTCGTCGCGGACGGCGTCGCGCAGCCCGTCGACGTCGGACGCCACGGTCGGGACGCCGAGCGCGGCGGCCTCGATCACGCTCAGCCCCCACCCTTCGCCCTGGGACGTGCTCAGATGCAGGTCGGCGCGGGCGACCAGGGCCGCCTTGGTCTCCTCGTCCACGTATCCGTGCGCGACGACGACACCGTCCAGGCCCCGCGCGGCGATCCCGGATCTCAACGCGGGTGCCTCTGGCCCTTCACCGATGACGTGGAGCTTCAGGTCAGGGCGGCTCTCCGCGAGCCGCTGCGCGACGTCGAGCAGCAGGTCCAGGCGCTTGTGAGGGACGAGCCGTGTCACGCACACCAGATCCGGGCTGCCGGCGGGTTCCGGCACCACGCCGGTGGGGTCTGCGACCACTGCGCCGTTGGGCACGACATAGGTGGGACCCGTCCAGGCGAGCCGTTCCCTTACGGCGCACAGGGTGGACGGCGAGACGACCACGAGCGCATGACGCCGGTACGTCCAGCGGCTCACCGGGCCCTCTAGAAACCGTCCGACCCAGGCCAGCCATGCCGGGAAATACAAGCCGAACTGGGCGTCGTGCACATGGTGGACGACGCAGAACACCGGCACACGGCGAGGCAGCACCCAGGGTGTGAAGAACGGGATGCCGTTCTGGCAGTCGACGACCGCGTCGAACGAACCGCCCCGCCGGAACCGGCGCGCCAGCATCCACAGCAGGACGAGCGGATACACGGTGAACCGGCCGCCGAGCCGCACGAAATCGACGTCCTCGACCCGTTCCCTGCGTCCCTGCCCGCGCGCCCTGCACGTCACGTAGTGAACGCGGGCCCCTTCAGCGGCCAGTCTGCGCGCGATCTCCCAGGCGTAGCGTTCGGCCCCGCCCGCGGCGGGATGCCAGGGATCCCGCCAGTTGACGACGGCCAGCCGAAGGGGCACGGGATTTCCCTCGGGGTCCGCAGGGCTCGCGCTCATCCCGGCTTGACGGTCGGCGCCACCGGGCCGGTCATCGGCACCGGGGGCAACGCGGACACCGGCACGGGCGCGGGGACGGGGACGATGGGCGTGCGGTTCACGCGGGCGCGGATGCGGGCCAGGTCGAGGAGGCATTGCAGGGAGTGCCGCCGCACGGAGAACGTCGAGCCGGGACGGTCACGCCACACCACCGGGATGTCCGTCACGGACGCTCCCCGCCGGACGCAGTGGGCGAGGAGCTCGACGTCGAACGAGAACCCCTCCGTGCGCAGGTCGGCGGCGGCGGCACGCGCCAGCGGCCCGTCGAAGAACTTGAACCCGCACTGCGTGTCGGCGACGCCGCCCGCCAGATCCCGGACGGCCCGGTTGAACGTGATCGCGCCGAGCCGCCTGACCGGCAGCGAGTACCCCTGGACGACCGACCGACCGTGGCGCCTTGACCCGACCACGACCGGGCGGCCCTCGCGCAGCAGGACGATGGCTTCGTCCAGTGCGGCGAGGTCTGTTGCCATATCGGCGTCCATGAAACCCACGTACGGGGCGTTCGTGGCCAGCAGCCCCGCCCGGACCGCGGCTCCCTTGCCCCGCCGCGCGCACCGCACCAGCCGGACCGGAACGGACCCGGCGTCCCAGGACAGGACGATCTCGTCCGTGCCGTCGGTGCTGGCGTTGTCGACGACGATGACCTCGGAGCGCACCGGGAACCGGGCGAGCTTGGCGCAGAGCAGGCCGAGGCCGGCCGGGAGCCGGCCAGCCTCGTTGTAGGCGGGAACGACGATCTCCAGGACGGCGGAGCCGTCAGGCAACGTGCCCATCAGGGCCTACACGTCAGCGGGCGCCGTAGTTGTACAGCGGCTTGACGACGGGATCGTCCTGCGAGGCGTTCACCAGCTGGACGGTGCCGAACGATGCTCCGGCGGCCACCAGGACGCCGACCAGGGCTGCGATGACGATGCGCATCAGGGAGTCCTTCGTCTTGAACCGCGGGGGTTGATACTCCCGAGTAACGGAGGGCTCAGAGTAATACCAGAGGGGAGAATTGACCAGATAACAACCCCACTCGTGACAATCCAGGCAACCACTACGGCCCCGACCGGAACCCCGTCTCCGGACCCGGCGCCGCTCCCGTCGATCCGGTAGACGGCCAGGTCACGGCCCCGCAGCACCTCGACGGCCGGGCCCGACGGGCGGTTCGCGGTGATCTCGGCGTCCACCAGAACATAGCGGATGCCTTCGTCACGCAGCGTAGCCGCAGATGGGGTACCGGCCCTCGCGTCCGGCCCCAGTTCGACGGCTCGCAGATCTTCGGCAGGGACGGTCAAGTCGCCCACGGTGACGGCGTCGTTCACGACGACCCGCCGGTGCAGGAACCGCGGCAGCGGATCGAGGACGCGGCGGCCGTGGTTCCACGCGTAGCTGCGATAGGACGCCCACGGCAGCACGAGCACGTCCCCGCCGACCGGGTCGGCGTGGATGATTTGTCGGGCTCTTTCCCAATCATCCGGATAGCGGACGGCCCGCAAATCACCCGCCGCGCCCCATGCCAGCGTCGGCAGAAGGATCACCGGCACGGCGATCGCTCCGGCGGCGGCTCCCGTCCACCGCGCCTCGGCCGCCCGGTCGGCGGCCACGCCGAGCCCCACCGCGATCACGACGGCGAGCGGCGCCACGTACTGCTGGCCGTCCCGGAAGACCGCGAACCCAGGCCACAGCCCGACCATCCACTCCAGAACGGGCGCGGCGACCGCGCCCATACCCGCCACCACGAACCCGACGACCGCCGCCGCAGCGGCACCGCGCCGCCAGCCCGGCTCCCGGCACCACTTCCAGTAGGCGGCGAGCGCACCCACGACCACGGCCAGCCAGATCGTCGCGGTCACCGGCGCCCCGTACCCGGCCGGGACGGTCTCTCCGTTCCACACGCCGCCGAGCGCGAGCAGGCTCCCGAGCGTGCCGAACGGGGTGTCCGCGCGAGCGGCGAACAGGTCGACGGCCGCCGTCCCGTCCTCCGGGAGCCCGGCGGGCCGGAGCAGACCCGGCACCAGCCACGGAAGGCTCAGCAGCGCGACGGCTCCGGCCACCTGGGCGGCGTAGCGAGCGCGGCCTGTCACCAGGGCGACGGTCAACGCCGTGAGCGCGGAGATCGTAAGGGCGGCGAAGCCGCCTATGGCCGCCGGGAGCAGGGCGAGGACTAGGCGCCGCCCGCCGCGCGGCTCGTCCAGCCGGGACGCGGCGGCGACCACCCAGGGCAGCGCCGCGTAGCCGAGAAGGAGGGCCCACTGGCCGAGCAGCAGCCGCTCCGCGACGAACGGGTTCCAGGCATAGCAGACCCCGGCGGCCAGGCGCGGCAGGAGCCGCGGGGACGGCACCAGCGAGGCCGCCGCCGCGCACGCCATCACGAAGATCGCCAGCAGGATCAGCTTCTGCGCCAGGTCCGCCGGGAGGACGGTGCCGAGCGCGGTCGCGAACGCGTCGCTCGGGACGTGGCGCGGCACGACCCCCGTCAGCCCGAACGTCATGCGGGTGAACGCCGGGTCGGGCACGAACACCATGTCGTAGGACAGCACGAAACCGGGCGCGAGCCCCGGCCCCAGCGCCGCCAGCCCGAGCCCCAGCCCGGTCAGCGCGGCCACCAGGTGCCGCGTCCGCTCCGCCGTCATGTGCGCCTGGACGCTACCTCACCTGTTCCCTGTGGGGGGACGACCCCCCACGCCCCCCGGCAACCGCGCAGGCTAGGGGTCACGCGGCAGCCCCAGGATGCGCTCGCCGATCACGTTCAGGTTGACCTCGGTGGTGCCGCCGCCGATCGTCATGGCGCGGGACGCGAGGAGGTACCGGGTCCAGCGGGCGCGCAGCGGCTCGTTCCAGCCGCCGGTCAGCGCGCCGCCCTCGCCGAGCAGCGTGAACCCGAACTCGGTGACCTGCTGGCCGTGCTCCATCGCCACCAGCTTCCGGACGTTCGCCGTCGCGCCCGGGTCCGTCCCGGAGAGCTGCTTGAGGGTGGCGCGGAGGCCGAGGAGCGCGAAGGCGTGCTCGTCGCAGGCGAGCCGCCCGAGGCCGTCGCGCACGACCGGGTCGCCGTCCAGGCCCAGCTCGGCGGCGAGGTCGAGGAGCTTCGGCAGGTCGCCGCCGAGCTGGAACGTGCTGGTCAGGCCAACGCGCTCGTTGGCGAGGGTGTTGCGGGCGACGCGCCAGCCCGCGTCGACCGGTCCGACGACGAGGTCGTCGGGGACGAACACGCCGTCCAGGAACACCTCGTTGAAGACGGCGTCGCCGGTGCATTCGCGGAGCGGGCGGATGTCGATGCCCGGCGACGACATGTCCACCAGGAAATAGGTGATGCCGTCGTGCTTCGGGCGGTCGGGGCTGGTGCGGGCGATGCAGATGCCCCAGTGCGCGTCGCGGGCGAGGGACGTCCAGATCTTCTGGCCGGTGATCGTCCAGCCGCCCTCGGCGCGTTCGGCGCGCGTCCTGAGCCCGGCGAGGTCGGAGCCCGCGCCCGGCTCGGAGAACAGCTGGCACCAGACGGTCTCGCCGCGCAGCGTCGGCGGCAGGAACCGTTCCTGCTGCTCAGGCGTGCCGTACTGGACCAGCGACGGGACGACCCACGCCGCGATCATCAGCGGCACCGGGCGCACCCCGGCCGCCTTCAGCTCCTGCTGGACGACGACCTGCTCCAGCGGCCCGGCGCCGCGCCCCCACGGTTCCGGCAGGTGCGGGGTGACCCAGCCGCCGTCCGCCATCGCGGCGCGCTGTTCGAGGGGCTCCATCGCGGCCAGCTCCGCGACGCGGGCGCGGATCTCCTCGCGCAGCGGCTCGGCGTCTTCGGCGAGCTCGACGCTCATGGGCCGCCGGACGCCCGCGACGGCGAGCGCGGCGACGTCCGCCCGGTGCTTGCTCGCCCGGCCCAGCAGCGCACGCAGCGTCAACGCCCTCCGGTAGAGGAGGTGCGCGTCGTGTTCGTAGGTGTAGCCGATACCGCCGTGGACCTGGATATTGCCTTCCGCGCAGAGGACGGCGGCGTCCGCGGCCAGGGTCGCGGCGACTCCGACCGCGTAGGCGCGTTGCTCTTCTGGCTCGTCCAGGGCGCGGGCTGCGTCCCACACGGCCGCCCTGGCGCGTTCGACGGCGATGAGCATCCGGGCGCACTTGTGCTTGACGCCCTGGAACTGCCCGATCGGACGGCCGAACTGCTCGCGGAGCTTCGCGTAGCCGACGGCGTCGTCCAGCGCGCGTCCTGCGACGCCGCATGCCTCGGCCCCCAGCAGGACGACGGCGAACGCATGCGCGTCCACTTCGCTGAGGAAGCGTTCATCGGCGACGGCCACGCCGTCGACCGTGACCGACCCGACCGGACGCGTGATGTCGAGAGACTCCAGCGGCCCCGGGGTTACGTCGTCCCGTTCTAGGACGACCCAGCGGTCACCGGCCGGAAGCAAGAAGAGGTCGGCCAGCGGCGCACCCAGCACTGGCTGCACCGTTCCGGAGACTGTGGAGCCGTCCACGTCCAGGCTGCCGGACAAGCCCACCGCCGCCTTGCGCGAGCCGTCCGCCAGGCCCTGCAGCAGTTTTTCAGCGCCGGCAGCGTGCAGGATCGCGGACGCCAGGACGGTCGGCGTGTACGGCCCGGGCGCCAGCGCGCGGCCGAGCTCCTCCACCGCGACCGCCTGTTCCAGGAGACCGAAGCCCTGGCCTCCCGCGCCTTCGGGGAGGTGCAGGCCGGGCAGCCCCTGCGCGGCGAGCGCGGGCCAGAAGCCGGTGTCCGCGTCCCGGACGGTCCGCGACGTGATGTTCCGCTCGGCGAACCCGCGCACGGACGCCGCCAGCGCCTCGTGTTCCTCGGTCAGCCCGATCGCCATGACGCCCCACCTCTCCTCGAAGTGGAACAAAGCCTATTAGAACGTCATTCGGCTGTCAGGACGCCAGTTGCCGGGTCGCGGGTCGTCAGGATGCAGGCGGGGCGCCGGGCGCGATCTTCAGGCCGCTGAAGAACGCGTTGACGTCCGGGTACATCCTCTTGTGCGTGTTCGGCACGGACGCGAACACCACGGCGGGCGCCTGCCGTCCGGTGTCGATCACCGCCGTGGCGTAGAGCTCGCCGGTCGCCCGGACCCCGTCCCGCTTGTAGGTGAGGTACGAGGCGATCAGCCAGCCCTGGCGGCCGTCCACGTTCAGCGGCTGCGACGCCAGCGGCGCCGACCTGTGCGGGAACCCGTAGTACTGCGCCTCGAACCCCTTCGCGACGAGCCCGGCGACGTTCTTGATGCTGCCCGGGCCCTGGTAGGCGCTCTGCAGGCTCGGCAGCAGCGTGCCGGTGAGCAGCTGGCCGTACCAGAGCCGGGCACCGTTCTTCTCCGTCACCAGGATCTGCTGCCCGGACCATCCCGGCGTGCCCAGCCTGTTCCGCTTGGTGGGGACCTTCCACGGCGCGGCCAGCCGCGGGTACGACAGGCCGGAGTGGACGTCCGCGACCCGCCCCAGCGTCCTGCTCGGGCTGCCGGGGAACACCTTGAGCCGCTTGTCCGGCGGCAGTTCGACCCGCGCCGCCTCCGACTGCTCCGCCGTCGCCGCACGGCCCGCGTTGGCGCCCGAGTCCGACGTCGCGGGCTCGCCGTCGCCCTTGAGGAGGTAGACGGCTGCGGCCGCGATCACCGCCGCCACCAGCAGGGCCACGCCGCCGATCAGCACGACGCGGGACCGGCCGGTGCCGTCGTCCAGGACGTCGCGCCTCGGCCTGCCGGCCGCGCCGAGCTTGGCGTCGGCCGCGGCCTCGTCCGCCATCCACTCGGGCATCTGCCAGTTGCCGCTGCTCGGCTTGCCGGGCTTCGCCGGCTGGCCCGCGCCGGTGGGGACGGCCGGGACGTACCGCTCGTCGCCGCCGCCGTCGTCCTCGCCGTCGGCCTCGTCGAACAGCGACCCTTCCCAGTGCGGCGGCTCGTCCTCCCGGGCGGGCGCGACCTGCACGTCGCCGCCCTCCTCGCCCTCCTCGGCCTGCGCGTCTCCGGCCCACGGGCTCTCGTCCCGCGCGGCCGGGGGCGGCGTCTCGACCTTGCCCCAGACGTCGTGCGCCGACGCGGGCTCGTCCGAGAACTCGGTGCGGCCGGCCCGGCCGGGCTCGCTCATGTCGGTCCAGCGCGCGCCGCGCTCCCCCTGATCGGACATGCGGGACACGTTACGCCAAGATCACCGGCTCGGTTCCGGCCTGGAATCACGCTCAGGACACATCTTCCCAACGCCTCAGCCGCTCCACGCCGGTCCGCCCTCTCCGGGTGTGACCAGCGCCTCTTTCGCCTGCGGCGGGTCCGCGAGACGCTCCCTGGCCAGCAGCGTTCCGCCCGCGACCGCGCCCGGCATCGCCAGCACGGCGCCCAGCGGGACGAGGAAGACCAGCAACGTCGCGACGCCGAAGCCGATCGCCAGCGGGCGGTTGGCCTTCAGCCGCGCGAACCGCTCGGTGCGCCGGATCCCGCGCCGCTCCAGCGCGACCGACGTCAGCTCGCCCGCCAGGAAGTAGCCGGACACCAGCGCCGCGACCAGGGGCACGACCGTCTGCCCGACCACGGGCAGGAACCCGCACACGAAGAACACGACGGCGAACGTCAGCGCGACGGCGCCGAGCAGCACCGCGTCCTTGATCGCCCGCCCGATCTGGACGATCAGCGGGACGTCCGGCTCCGGCGGCGCGCCGCCCTGCGACTCCTCGACGCGGACCGCGATGGCCTCGTAGAACGGGTCGCCGACCAGCAGCGTCACGGCCGTGAACGTGAGCACGGCGAGGAACAGCGCCGCCCCGTAGATCGCGGTCCCGGCGACGATCCGGGCCCAGGTCCGCGGCGTGTCCGACCAGTCGTCGGCGAATCCCGTCACCCATCCGGCGAGGTCGTCGATCTGGAAGGCCAGGAAGACGAGCGCCGTCACGTAGACGGTCAGCACGATCAGCGCCGGGATCAGCCCGAAAAGCCACTGAGCCGGGTGCCGCGCCATCCACGCGATACCGCGCAGCAGGTATCCGACACCGTTGAACAGGTCTTTGACGCCGGACGGCTGTCCGGTGGGCGGCGTTTGCGCAGGGACGTACGGTTGGCTCACGCCCCCTGACCCTATAGGTCCATAGGGAAGACCGAAGGAGTCGTCTTGCAGATCACCGCGGCCCTCGTCGAAGAGCGGGACGGCCCGTTCGTCCTCACGGAGCTGGAGCTGGACGACCCCGGGCCCGGCGAGGTCCTGGTCCGGCTGGCCGCGACCGGCATCTGCCACACCGACGGGCTGGCCCGCCACGGCGACCTGCCCTTCCCCCTGCCCGGCGTGCTCGGCCACGAGGGCGCGGGCACCGTCGCGGCGGTCGGTCCCGGCGTCACCGGCTTCGCGGAGGGCGACCCGGTCGTCATCGGCTGGCCGTCGTGCGCGGCGTGCCGGAACTGCCGGGCCGGTGAGCCCAGGTACTGCCTGCGGCTCGCGGAGGCGCTGTGCGGCGGCGGGCGTCTCGACGGCGGCGGGACGGCGCTGCGCCGTCCCGGTGGCGAGCCCGTGTCCAGCCATTTCTTCGGCCAGTCGGCGTTCGCGACGCATTCGCTGACCACCGCCGCCGCGCTGGTGCCCGTGCCCCGGGACCTGCCTCTTGAGCTGATGGGGCCGCTGGCCTGCGGGGTGTCCACGGGCGCGGGCGCGGTGTTCAACACCGTCCGGCCGCGGCCCGGGGCGCGGCTGGTGGTCTTCGGGGCCGGGACGGTCGGGCTCGCCGCGATCATGGCCGCCCGGAACTCGGCCGCCACCCGGATCGTCGCCGTCGACCGGCACGCGTCCCGGCTGGACCTCGCGCGGGAGCTCGGCGCGACCGGCACCGTCGACGCCGCGAAGGACGACGTCGTCGGCGCCGTCCACGACCTGTGCGGCGGGCCCGCCGACTTCGCGCTGGAATGCACCGGGGTGATCGACGTGGTCCGGCAGGCCGCCGACTCGGTCGGGATGCTCGGCACCTGCGTCCTCATCGGCGGCGCGCCGGCGGGCGCGGAGTTCGCGCTCGACCACCTGACCACCCTGTGGGGCAAGCGGGTCGTCGGCGTGCTGGGCGGCGGCGGGCGCAGCGAGGAGCTGATCACCGCGATCATGGACCTGTACGCGCAGGGCCGCTTCCCGTTCGACCGGCTCGTGGAGTACTTCGACCTCGCCGACGTCCAGACCGCGCTGGACCGTTCCTACGCGGGCGAGGTCATCAAGCCGATCCTGCGGATGCCGTGACCTGACCGGTCAGGAGGTCGGCGGCCTTCTCGGCGATCATGATCGCGGGCGCGTTGGTGTTGCCGGTCGGGATCACCGGCATGACCGAGGCGTCCGCGACGCGCAGGCCCTCCACTCCATGGACCCGCAGCTCCGGGTCGACGACCGCGCCGTCGTCCACGCCCATCGCGCAGGTGCCCGCCTGGTGGTGATAGGTGAGGACCGACCTGCGGATATAGGAGTGCAGGACGTCGGTGCTCTCCGCGAGCCGCCCCGGGTACAGCTCGCGCGCTCCCCACGTGCCGCGAAGCTCGGGGGCGGCCACGATCTCCTGGCAGAGGCGGACGGCGGCGGCGAGCGCTTCGAGGTCGGCGCCGTCCGACAGCACGCGCGGGTCGATCAGCGGCTCGTCCCACGGGTCGGCGGCGAGGCGGATCTCGCCGCGGGACGCCGGGCGCACCAGCCCCGCCATCAGGGAGACGCCGTCCGGCGGCCCGTCCATCCACGGTTCGTAGAGCGGCACGCCGAAATGGATCGGCTGGAGGTCGGGCACCGGCAGGCCCGGACGGCTCCGCCAGAAAAGATGGCTCTGCGTGTAGGGCAGCCCAGGTGAGAAGGTGGGCGTCCGGTCGACGGAGGCGATCACCGGCACGAGCCAGTGGTCCTGGAGGTTGCGGCCGACGCCCGGCAGGTGGACGGCGGCCGTGCCACCGCCGAGCGCGTCCGCGTCCCCGATCCCGGAGCGCATGAGCAGGACGGGTGACCCGATCGCGCCCGCGCACACCACCACCTCATCGGCGTAGGCGCGTTCCGCGATCCCGTCGCGGTCCCATTCGACGCCGACGCATCGCCGCCCTTCCAGGAGCAGCCGCCGCACATTTGCATTCGGGACGAGTGTGACGCCAGACCCCAAAACGGGCGTCAGATAGGCGCGGGCCGTTGTGAGGCGCCGCCGGTCGCGAATCGTGAACTGCATGTAGGAGGCGCCGTCCTGCCGGACGCCGTTGTAGTCCACATTGAACGGCACCCCGGCCTGCTGTGCCGCCGCCACGATCGAACGGTGCACCGGGTCCGGCTCGTATCCGGTGAGGACGTCGAGGGTTCCGGGCTCGCCGGTGCCGAGGCCGTCGATCCGCGCGAACACCGGTTCGACTTCTCGCCATGACCAGCCCTTATTGCCGAGAGAGGCCCAATGGTCGTAATCCGCCGGATTGCCGCGCACCCAGATCATCGCGTTGAGCGCGTGCGATCCGCCGACGACGCGTCCGCGCGGTAGATGCAGCCGCCGATCCTGCGCGTGCTCCTGCGGGACGGTGCGGAAGGCCCAGTCGAGCGGCGAGTCCCACAGTTCGTGCATGCGGGACGGATCGTCCACCGCGGGCTCGTCCCGGTGCGGGCCCGCCTCGACGACCAGCACGTCCCGTCCCGCGTCGGCCACCCGGCGCGCGAGCGCCGCCCCCGCGGACCCGGCACCGACCACGATCACCTCGGCCCGGTGCCGACTTTCACCGCTCATGGATGGCCTCCCGGGGCGAATGCGTGCTGAAACGAACGTGACTCGCGTGAAGCGAGCGTACTTCGGGGGGATTTGTGTAAGATTCCGGAAATCGCAGGCCATGCCGCCAAAGACAAGGACTGTTCCGCCAGAGCCAAGAGCACCGGCGAAGAAGGCGGTGGACTTTCCGGACCGTCCATCGGGGAGGAAGAAGGGAGCCGCCAGTGACCGCCCACCGGCAGTCCGATACCGGCGAAAAGGTCGATCCGGCGCCTCGGAGCTGGGGACATGCCGCAGCGCTGACCCAGACGAAGCTTCCCTCGCTCGCCGTCAGGGCCGGGCGCGGGGAGGCCACGAGCGTTCTGGTCGCGACCGTTGCCCTGGTCGCGTTCATCAGCATCCTGCATCCGGAGTTCCTGCGGGTCGGGCAGCTGCTGGACACCCTCCAGTCCGCCGTCTACGTGGGACTCCTCGCCTGCGGCATGGCATATCTGCTGTCGATGCGCGAGATCGACCTGTCGGTCGGGTCGACGTTCGGGCTCACGGTGGTCGCGACCGGGCTGATGATGAACGAGGGGCTGCCGCCGTGGCCGGCCGCGGTCCTCGGCATCGTGCTCGGCGGCTTCCTCGGTCTCGTCAACGCACTGATCGTGCACTTCGTGGGCATCCCGGCGATCGTGGCCACCCTCGCCACGCTGTCGGTGTTCCGCGGCCTGACGCTCGCGCTGAGCGACGGCAAGCAGGTCACGGGCCTGCCCCTGGAGAGCTCCTTCTTCACCCTGCTGGGCGGCAAGACGTTCGGGGTCCCGACGAGCGTGTGGGTCCTGATCCTGGTCGCCGTGCTGCTCACCCTGGTCCTGCGGTTCACCCCGTTCGGCTACCGGGTGCGCTCCATCGGGTCCAACCCGGACGCGGCGACGTTCTCCGGCATCTCCATCGCGAAGGTCCGCATGCAGGCGCTCGTCCTGATCGGCCTGCTGGCCGGTCTTTCGGGCGTGCTCGGCCTGGCGTTCTTCACCTCCGGCGACCCGAACATCGGAACCGGATTCGAACTCCAGGCGATCGCCGCCGCCATCATCGGCGGAACGCCGTTGCGCGGCGGCAGCGCCACCGTCATCGGCGCCTGTCTCGGCGCCGTGCTCCTCAGTGTGGTCACCAGTGGTCTGCAGTACTTCAACATTCCCGCCAACTGGAGCGCGTTCGCGACGGGTGGAGTCATTCTCGCCGCCGTCGCGCTGGACAGCCTGGTGCGCCGCCGCAGGCGGCGAGAGAGCGCCAAGCTCGGTCTATGACACCCCGCACCCCTAGGAGAACAAGTGAAGATCAGAGCTTTGACCCTGACCACAGTGCTGATCGGCTCGGTCGCGCTGGCCGGATGCGGATCCGGCTCGGGTGGCTCGGGCGAGAAGAAGTCCGGAAGGCTTAAGCTCGGATTCATTTACGCGACCACGACGCAGAACCCGTTCCAGGAAATGGCGTACGGCGCGAAGGCCGCCGCCAACGCCGACGGGAATGTGACGCTCAACGCGTCCGCGCCCACCGGTGTGAACGGGCCGGTTCAGACCCAGCTCTTCCGCTCCGCGATCCGCAGCTCGCCCGACGGCATCGGCTTGCAGGCCCTCGCGCCCGACCTGTTCGTCCGTCCCCTCAACCAGGCCGCCGAGAGCGACATCCCGACGGTCGCCGTGGACGCCGCGGCGCCGCCCGGGACGAAGACGAACCTTTTCGTCGGCAACAGCAACACCGAGGTCGGGCGCGCGCTCGGCGAGGAATTCGTCAAGAGCGTCCCGCCGGGCACCAAGGGCGAGGTCGTCATCGGCCTCGCGATTCCGGGCCTCCGGCTCCTTGAGCAGCGCGTCGAGGGGCTCACCGCCGTCATCAAGAAGGAACGTCCCGAGCTGACGATCAAGGGCCCGTTCGACTCCAAGTCGGAGCCGACCGAGAACTTCAACGCCTGGAACTCGATCGTGAAGGCGAACCCGAAGGCGATCGCCTACCTGGGCGTCGGTGCCCAGGACGGCGTCTCGCTGCCGCTGATCCAGAAGCAGACCGGGCGCAAGTTCCTCGCGGGTTCCTGCGACCTCGACCCTGCCGCGTTGAAGGCCGTGAAGGACGGGCAGCTGTTCGCCCTGTCCTCTCCCGAGCACTGGCTGAAGGGCTACGTCGCGATCTCGCTGCTGATCCAGAGCAAGCGCGAGGGCAAGAAGCTGCCCGAGGGCTGGTGGAACCCCGGCACCCTCGTCGTCAACTCCGGCAACATCGACGAGGTCATGAAGCGCCAGGCCAACGAGCAGAGCCGCAACGCCTTCTTCAAGGCCGAGGCGGAGAAGCAGGTCAAGAACCCGAGCCAGTACCTCAAGCCGCTGAACCAGGCCAACTGATGGTGAAGGCCACCCGACAGTGAAGGCCAGCTGACATGACGGTGCTCCGCGCACAGAACATCACCAAGACCTACGGCGGCGTCACCGCGCTCGCCGACGGCGCGATGAGCGTCGAACCGGGCTCGGTGCATGCTCTTCTGGGCGAGAACGGGGCCGGGAAGTCGACCATGGTGAAGGTGCTCGCGGGGACGATCCGTCCCGACGCGGGCACCCTCACCATGGACGGCCGGCCCGTCGCCTTCCACAACACGGCGGACGCGGTCCGCCACGGCGTCGCGGTCGTGTCGCAGGAACTGAACCTGTTTCCGGACCTCGACATCCTCGCCAACCTCTTCCCGCTCCGCGAGCCCAGGCGGGGCCCGTTCCT
The DNA here is from genome assembly GCF_004348535.1 of Actinomadura sp. KC216. GTDB lineage: Bacteria > Actinomycetota > Actinomycetes > Streptosporangiales > Streptosporangiaceae > Spirillospora. Next base: position 5,173 of record NZ_SMJX01000036.1, on the reverse strand, counting down.
GAACCGCCGCGCGATGGTCGCCGCCGCCACGCCGATCCTCAGCAGGCTCGGCCTGGACGTCGACCTGCGCACGCTCGTCCGCGAGCTGTCCCTCGGGCAGCGCCAGCTGGTCGAGATCGCCCGCGCCCTGCTGGCCGAGCCGCGCGTCCTCATCCTGGACGAGCCCACCTCGGCCCTGGACCGGGACGGCTCGGACCGCCTCCTCGGCATCCTGGAGGTCCTGCGGGAACGCCAGGTCGGCGTCGTCTTCGTGTCGCACATCCTCGAAGAGGTCATGCAGCTGTGCGACACGATCACGGTGCTGCGCGACGGCCACACGGTCCTCAGCGGGGCCGACCGCGCCGACCTGCAGATCGACGACATCGTCTCGGCGATGCTCGGCCCCCAGTCCGAGCGGGAGGCGCCGCCGCCCGCCCCGCCGCGGGCCGCGCACGGCCCGGAGCTGCGCCTGGACAGGGTGTCGGTGGACGACGTCGTGACCGACGTCGACCTCCGCGTGCACGCCGGCGAGATCATCGGCGTGACGGGGCTGGCCGGGGCGGGGCACCTCGCCGTCCTGGAGCTGGTCGCGGGGCTGCGGCGGCCGTCCAGCGGGAGCGTCCGGCTGCCCGGTGATCGCCCGGTCCCCCGCGGGCTGCGCCGGTCGATCGGCGCGGGCGTCGCGGTGGTGTCGGGCGACCGGCGCGGCCGCGGCCTGATGCTCGACCAGCCGATCTGGCAGAACATCGGCCAGGTCCGCTCCATCGGGCTGAGCCGCGACGGCCTGGTCGTCCGCAAGTCGGCGCTCCGCAGCAGGGCCCGCGGCCACGTGGACCGGCTGCGGATCCGCTGCCGGGACGTGGACCAGCGCGTCGGCCTGCTCTCCGGCGGCAACCAGCAGAAGGTCGTGCTGGCGAAGTGGCTGGACGCCGCGCCAACGGTCCTGCTGCTCGACGACCCGACCCGGGGCGTGGACGTCGGCGCCAAGGCCGAGATCCACGACCTGATCCGCAAGGCCGCGGCCGACGGCGCGGTGGTCCTGCTCGCCTCGACCGACCTGGAAGAGCTGGCGGAGCTGTGCCACAGCGTCCTGGTCTTCTACCGGGGCGAGGTCGCCGCCCGCCTGTCGGGCGCCGACCTCGACCAGCACACGATCGTCCGGGTCTCCAACACGGGCGAACACGGGTAGTACGGATCGCGCTCACACGGCCGCCGCGGCATGACCGCGGCGGCCGTTCTCTTGTGCCGGAAGTGGCGCCGGACGGCCACGCCGGGTGATCGCCCGTTCGGCTCCGGACGCCCTTTTCGGGCGTCCCCTTCACCGGTCTAGTCCGCATGCTGGACCGGTTCCAACCGAATGGCACGGTAGAAATTTGGTCCTTGCACACCTGTTGAAGTGCGGTTATGTTCCTCACAATTAGTATAGTTTCCTAATTATTGAAGGGAACTGAGATAGCCGTGCGCACCAGACCCCCGCTCCGGCGCATCGTCGCCGGAGTCACCGCGCTTCTCCTGATGTTCGGCCTCTCCGTGGCCATGACCACGCCCGCCAACGCCGCGGCGGGCCCGACCGCGGCCTGCCGCACCGTCCAGGAATGGGGCGGCGGAGCCCAGTACACCTGCACGATCACCAACAGCGGCACCTCCGCCACATCGGGCTGGAAGCTGGAGTTCGACCTCGCCTCCACCGTCCGGATGGGCTCGTACTGGGACGCCTCCCTCACCAGTTCGGGCACCCACCACACCTTCACCAACCGGAACTACAACGGCACGATCAGCCCGGGCAGCGCCGCCTCCTTCGGCTTCCTGGTGTCCTTCACCGGGACGCTGAGCGGCCCGGAGAACTGCAAGCTCGACGGCCAGCCGTGCGACGGCGGCCCGTCCGACACCCCGCCGAGCCCGCCCGCCAACCTCCGGACCACCGAGGTCACTCCCACCTCGGTCTCCCTGGCCTGGGACAACGCGTCCGACGACCAGGGGATCAAGAACTACGACGTGCTGAACGGCAGCGCCGTCGCCGCCACCGTCACCGGCACCACCGCCAAGGTCACCGGGCTGACGGCGAACACGCGCTACACCTTCACCGTCCGCGCCCGCGACACCGCCGACCAGCTCTCCGAGGTCGGCGCCCCCGTCACCTTCACCACCCCCGGCTCGGGCGAGGACGCTCCCCCGTCCCAGCCCGCCGAGCTGCGCGTCGTCTCGACCGAGGGCGACACCGTCGAGCTCGCCTGGAAGGCCGCGACCGACGACAACGGCGTGGCCGGATACGACGTGCTGCAGAACGGCTCGGTCGCCCAGACCGTCACCGCCACGACCGCCAAGGTCTCCGGCCTCCGCCCGGGAAGCTACCGGTTCGCCGTCCGCGCCAAGGACTCGATCGGCCAGTTCTCCGAGCTGAGCAACGAGGTGACCGCCACCATCGGTGCCGGCACCGGCGGCTGCCGCCCCGACGGCCTCTACCAGACGCCGGGCGTCACCCCCGCGTACTGCGAGGTCTATGACGAGGGCGGCCGCGAGAAGATGGGAGAGGGCCACCCCCGTCGCGCCATCGGCTACTTCACCAGCTGGCGGACCGGCAAGGACAAGAAGCCCCGCTACCTCGCCAGCGACATCCCGTGGGACAAGGTCACCCATATCAACTACGCGTTCGCGCACGTCGACGAGCAGAACAAGGTCTCGGTCGGCGCGGACAGCCCCAACAACCCCGCAACCGGGATGGAATGGCCTGAGGTTCCGGGCGCGGAACTGGACCCGAGCCTCCCGTACAAGGGCCACTTCAACCTGCTGAACAAGTACAAGAAGCAGAACCCGAACGTCAAGACGCTGATCTCCATCGGCGGCTGGGCGGAGACCGGTGGCTACCTCAAGGAGAACGGCGAACGCGTCGCCTCCGGCGGGTTCTACACGATGACCGACAGCCAGGCGAAGATCAACACGTTCGCCGACTCCGTCGTCGAGTTCCTGCGCAAGTACGGGTTCAACGGCGCGGACATCGACTACGAGTACGCCACCTCGATGCAGTACGCCGGGCACCCGGACGACTTCCAGTTCTCGAACCCGCGGCGCGCCAAGCTGATGGCCGGCTACGTGGCCCTCATGAAGACGCTGCGCGAGAAGCTGGACGCGGCCGGCGCGGCCGACGGCAAGCACTACCTGCTGACCGCCGCCGTCTCGGCGTCCGGCTGGATCCTGCGCGGGCACGACAGCTACCAGGTCGTCCCGTACCTGGACTTCGCCAACATGATGACCTACGACCTGCACGGAACCTGGAACCACTTCGTCGGTCCCAACGCCGCCCTGTACGACGACGGCAAGGACAACGAACTCCAGGAGGGCGGCGTCTACAACGCCTACGGAATCGGGTACCTGAACACCGACTGGGCCTACCACTACTTCCGAGGCTCGATGCAGGCCGGCCGTATCAACATCGGCGTGCCGTTCTACACCCGCGGGTGGAAGAACGTCCAGGGCGGCACGAACGGGTTGTGGGGCAAGTCCGCCTTGCCCGACCAGAAGCAGTGTCCGAAGGGCACCGCGGGAGATGTCGGCTCCACGACGCCGTGCGGCGACGGAGGAATCGGCATCGACAACATCTGGCACGACCTCGAGAACGGCAAGGAAATGGCGTCGGGCAGCAACCCGATGTGGCACGCCAAGAACCTCGAAAAGGGAATCCAGGGCAGCTACATCGGCGACTACGGCCTCGACCCGGCGACCGACCCCGACGACCGTCTCGTCGGGACCTACACCCGCAACTACAACAGCACCATGAAGACGCCGTGGCTCTGGAACGCCACCGAGAAGGTCTTCCTGTCCACCGAGGACGAGGAGTCGCTCGCGGCCAAGGCCAAGTACGTGGCCGACAAGGGCATCGGCGGAATCATGATCTGGGAACTGTCCGGCGACTACGCCTGGGACCCGGCCCGCAACGAGGGCAAGGGCGAGTACTTCATGGGCAAGACGTTGATCAACGTGATCCACGACGGCCTGAAGAACGCCGCCCCGTACGGGAACCTCAAGTCCAGCACGACGATGCCCACCGAGGTCCTCGACGTGAAGGTCGACCTGGTCAACTTCCCGGTGGGCGACGCCAACTACCCGATCACCCCGAAGATGCGCATCACCAACAGGTCGGGCCAGACCATCCCGGGCGGCGCCACCTTCAAGTTCGACTACGGCACGTCCGCCCCGGGCGACATGTCCCAGCAGACGGGCTGGACGCTCTCCATCCAGCCGGGCCATACCGGCAACAACACCGGCGGCCTGAAGGGCGACTTCCACAAGGCGACCCTGACGGTCCCGACCTGGTCGAGCATCCCGAACGGCGGTTCCGCCGACATCGCCCTGAGCTACAAACTGCCCATCTCCACACCGTCCAACTTCGTCCTCACGTTCGGAGGCAAGTCCTACGTCCTGACCCAGGACTCCCCGAGAACCGCCTCGGTGGGCGGCCTCCGCTGACCAACTGACGAACCCACCCCAAAGGCAGGGCGTGCGCTGAAGCGCACGCCCTGCCCCTTTTGCGCGCCCCTCCTTCTGCGCGTCCGGTGAGTGGACGCCGCCTGGCCAGTAGGTGGAACAGGTTCTAGTATCCGGGGCATGAGGTTCACCTACGCCGAGGCGATGACGGATCCGTCGTTCTATCTGCCGCTGGCCCGGGCCGCCGAGGCGGCGGGGTATACGAGCATGTCGGTCGCCGACTCGCTCGTCTATCCGGAGGAGTCGGACTCGGTCTATCCCTACACCGCGGACGGCGGCAGGGAGTTCCTTGAGGACAAACCGTTCATCGAGACGTTCACGCTCATCGCGGCGATGGGGGCGGTGACCAGCACGCTCCGGTTCACGCCGTTCGTGCTGAAGCTGCCGGTCCGGCCGCCGGTGCTGGTCGCCAAGCAGGCCACGTCGACCGCGTGCCTGACCGGCGGGCGGCTCGGGCTCGGGGTGGGGATCAGCCCGTGGCGGGAGGACTTCGCGGTGATGGGCGTGCCGTGGGAGCGGCGCGGCCGGCGGATGGACGAGGCCATCGACATCGTGCGGGGGCTCAGCGGCGGCGGGTACTTCGAGTTCCACGGCGAGTTCTTCGAGATCCCGGCGATCAAGATGACGCCGGCGCGGCCGTTCCCGATCCTGGTCGGCGGGCACAGCGAGGCGGCGCTGCGGCGCGCGGTGGTCCGGGGGGACGGGTGGATGC
>NZ_SMJX01000369.1 GCF_004348535.1 Actinomadura sp. KC216 | reverse complement strand
CCCCTGACCTTTGCGGAAAATAGAACCTGTTCTAGTATCGCGGTGCGACGATGGCCGGGCGCGACCACAACCGGGAGGGTGCACCGTGACCGCGGAACTGAAGCTCGGCATCAACGTCGGCTACTGGCAGCGCGACGTCGACGACCAGACCGACACCGTCCTCGCGGCCGAGCGCTGCGGCTACGACGCGGTGTTCACCGCCGAGGCGTACGGCTCGGACGCGTTCACCCCGCTGTCCTGGTACGCGGCCAGGACGTCCCGGATCAAGCTGGGGACCGCCGTCGCGCAGCTCTCGGCGCGCACCCCCGCCGCAACCGCCATGCACGCGCTGACGCTCGACGCGCTGTCGGGCGGGCGGGTCATCCTCGGGCTCGGCGCGTCCGGCCCGCAGGTCGTCGAAGGCTGGTACGGGCAGCCGTTCCCAAAGCCGCTCGCCCGCACCCGCGAGTACCTCGACATCGTCCGGCAGGTCTGGCGCCGCGAGGCCCCGGTGACCAGCGCGGGCCCGCACTACCCGCTGCCGCTGCCCGGCGGCGCGGGCCTCGGCAAGCCGCTGAAGTCGATCGTCCATCCCGTCCGCCCGGACATCCCCGTCTTCCTGGGCGCGGAGGGGCCGAAGAACGTCGCGCTGTCCGCCGAGATCGCGCAGGGCTGGCTGCCGCTGTTCGTCGACCCGGCGCAGATCGAGCCGGTGTTCGGGGCGTCGCTGGCGAACCGCCCCGACGGCTTCGAGATCGCCGCCACCGTCGTCACGATCGTCACCGACGACCTCCAGGCCGCGCTGGAGTTCGCCAAGATCCCCGTCGCGTTCTACATCGGCGGGATGGGCGCGCGGCAGCGCAACTTCCACCTCGACCTGATCGGCCGGCTCGGCTACGCGGAGCAGGCGGCCCGCGTCCAGGAGCTGTTCCTGGCCGGACGCCGCGACGAGGCGATCCGGGCCGTGCCCGACGAGCTGGCCGACGCGATCTCCCTCCTCGGCCCCATCGGGCGGATCAAGGAGCGCCTCCAGCTGTGGCGCGACAGCCCCGTCACCACCGTGCTGATCGCTGGCGTGCGCGACGAGCCGACGCTCCGCGCCATCAAGAACGTCGCCGATTCCTGAGCGGATTTCTGAGAGCGACCACACATCGGCCGGCAGGAATTGCGGTAGGGCTCCGGATGCTGAACGAGGCACAACCCAGGCGATCAGCAGACTGGAGATGGGACACACGATGTCCACGCAAGAAGCCCCCGCGCAACAGAACGCCGCCCGGCTGCTCGTCCGGGCCCTTGAGGCGGAGGGCGTCGAATACGTCTTCGGAATTCCGGGCGAGGAGAACATCCATTTCGTCCATGCGCTGAACGACTCGTCCATCCGGTACGTCCTCGTCCGGCACGAGCAGGGCGCGGCGTTCATGGCGGAGATCTACGGGCGGCTCACCGGCAAGGCGGGCGTGGCGTCGGCGACGCTCGGCCCCGGCGCGATCAACCTCCAGCTCGGCGTCGCGGACGCGACCACCAACAGCACCCCGGTCGTGGCGATCTCCGCGCAGGTGGGCCTGGACCGCATCTACAAGGAGTCGCACCAGATCGTCGACCTGGTGTCGCTGTTCCGCCCGATCACCAAGTGGTCGGAGCTCGCGCCCAGGGCCGAGGCGCTGCCCGAGATGGTGCGCAAGGCGTTCAAGACGGCGCAGACCGAGCGTCCGGGCGCCGTCTACCTGGCGATCCCGGAGGACGTCGAGGCCGTGAAGGTCTCCGCCGAGCTGGCGCCGCTGCCGGTCAACGTCGTCCGGACGCAGGAGCCGTCGCCGTCGCAGATCGCCCGCGCCGCCGACGTGCTCGCGCTCGCCGCGCGGCCCGTCGTCCTGGCCGGGCACGGCGCGACCCGCGCCCGCGCGAGCGACGCGCTGCGCTCCTTCTCCGAGCACCTCGGCCTGCCGGTCGCGACCACGTTCAACGGCAAGGGCGTCTTCCCCGACGACCACCCCAACGCGCTCGGCGCGGTCGGGTTCATGCGCCACGACTACGTCAACTTCGGCTTCGACGAGGCGGACGTGCTGATCGCCGTCGGCTACGAGCTGCAGGAGTTCGACCCCGTCAAGATCAACCCGAACGCCGACAAGAAGATCATCCACATCCACCAGTTCCCCGCCGAGGTGGACGACCACTACCCGGTCGAGGTCGGCATCCAGGGCGACATCTCCCGGACGCTCCACGCCCTGGCCGACTCCGTCCACCGCCGCTTCAACGTCAACGGCACGGACCGTCCTCCAGCCCCCACCCACCACCAATCAACGGACGAGCTCCGCTCGACGCACCACCGGATCCGAGAGATGCTCCGGGAAGAGCTTGCCGAAGGCGCCACCGAGGACGGGTTCCCGCTCTCGCCCCGCCGCATCGTGTCCGACGTCCGCGCGGCCATGGGACGCGGCGACATCGTCCTCGCCGACACGGGCGCGGTGAAGATGTGGATGGCGCGCATGTACCCGACGTACGAGCCGAACACGCTGCTGGTCTCGAACGGGCTGTCGTCCATGGGGTTCGCGGTGCCGGGCGCGATCGCCGCGAAGCTCGCCCACCCCGAGCGCAGGGTGCTCGCCGCGACCGGCGACGGCGCGTTCCTGATGAACTCGCAGGAGCTGGAGACGGCCGTCCGCGAGAACATCCCGATCACCGTCCTGATCTGGGACGACTCCGCCTACGGCCTGATCGGGTGGAAGATGGACCTGGAGATCGGCGCCAGCTCCCACATCACGTTCGGCAACCCCGACTTCGTGAAGTACGCGGAGAGCTTCGGCGCCCGCGGCTACCGCGTCGAGGCGGCCGACGACCTCCTGCCGACCCTCCGCAAGGCCCTGGCCGACGACACCGTCTCGGTCGTCACCGTCCCGGTCGACTACTCCCACAACCTCCAGCTCACGGACAAGCTAGGCGACCTCACCGACCCGTTCTGACCGGCTCGCCCGGCGTCAGGCTCGGCAGAGGATCTCGCCGTGGGTGACGGAGTACCAGCCGTCGTCGGCGGCGGCCCACGCCTTCCAGCCGTCGTAGACGCGCCGCAGCTCTTCGCGGGTGGCGTGGCCGCCGGCGACGGCGTGGTCGGCGACCGAGGAGCGGAGCAGGCGGCCGCCCCATGACTCGCTCCACCATTCGCGTTCGTCGGGCGTGGAGTAGCACCAGGACGAGGCCGACGCGGCGATGTCGGTGAACCCGGCGGCGCGGGCCCAGGAGACGAGGCGGCGGCCCGCGTCGGGTTCGCCGCCGTCGCCGCGAGCGACCTTGTAGTAGATGGGCATCCAGGCGTCCATGCCGGGCGGGTCCGGGTACCAGGCCAAGGTGCCGAAGTCGGCGTCGCGTGCGGCGACGATGCCGCCGGGCCGGGTGACGCGGCGCATCTCGCGCAGCGCCTGGACGGGGTCGGCGACGTGCTGCAACACCTGGTGGGCATGGACGACGTCGAACGTGCCGTCGGCGTAGGGCAGGGCGTGGACGTCGGCGACGGCGAACTCGACGTTGGCGAGGGCGGCGTTCTTGCGGGCCTCGTCCAGGGCGGCCTCGGCGGAGTCGGTGGCGACGACGCGGCCGGGGGCGACGCGCTCGGCGAGCCCGGCGGTGATCGTGCCGGGGCCGCAGCCGACGTCCAGGACGGACGCGCGGGGACGCAGGTGATCGACCAGGTAGGCCGCGGAGTTCTCGACGGTCCGCCACGTGTGCGAGCTCAGGACGCTCTCGTGGTGGCCGTGGGTGTAGGTCGCTTCAGGGGACATCGGATCGCCTCTCTGTGCGTGCCCTCACCCTACGACCGTTTCTCACACTTTGAGAAACAAGTCTTGCTATATGAGACAGCCAGGCGAAAGTGAAGGGGACCGAGGTTTCTCGGTCCCCTTCGTCGTCGGTCCAGGGTCAGGCCGCCACGGCGACGTGGGCGGGCGCGGGCCGCAGGGACGGGGTCGCGCGCATCGGCAGCGCCTCGACGGTGGCCAGCGCGGGCGGGATCTCGGCGTAGGCGTTCAGCGACGCATGGGAAAGATCGGTGAGCCACGGCTCGACGACGGTCCGCTCGGCGGGCCCGTCCAGCCGCGGGTGGGAGAGATGGAACGTGCCGGTCGCTGCGCTCATGCCAACACCCCTTCCAAAGCCCGGTGGGCCGCGCCGGTGCGGATCGCCACCGTCATTCACATACCCGTTGGTACGCCTGTACAAGCCACTCGGTTCGGCATCTGTTCCCAGGTGTCGCCCGAATCACAAGGTCAACGCTACGCGGCCCCTCTGACATTCTCGAACCTTTATTCGACCGGCTCGGGACCGGCTCAGGGCCGGCTCAGGACCGGCGGCGGCCGCGGAACGACTCGGCGATCTCCATGGCGGGCATCACGATGCCGCCGTAGATCACGAAGGCCGCGAACGCGAGGACGAACGGTACATAGATCAGGTACATGCCTCCAGCGTGCGCGGGGCCGCCCGGCCCCCGCATCGGGCGCGGGATCGGTCCCGGGCGGCGGAGTATCGGCCGAACGGTCGATCCGGCGGTCGGCCGCGGGTCGTACGCTCCATGGGCGTGAGCGACATCGGGGCCCGGCTGGACCGCATCCACCTGTTGGGCGGCTGCCTGGCGCGCACCGCCTACGCCGCGTTCGCCGGGCTGTACCTGCTGGGCTGCCTTGTCGCCGGGCCCCCGTTCAACCCCGGCTCGTGGCTGGTGCTCGTCGCGGCCGTGGCCAACGCCGCCGCGATCTCCGGGCGGCGCTTCGCCGTGTGGGCGGTCGTCGCCGGGTCGCTGTCGGCGCTCACCACCCTCCTCTTCGCGATGGAGCCGGGGACCGAGGCCGGGTCCGCCGTCCCGAGCCTGTTCGCCGAGATCGGCGCCCTGCTGATCCTCCTCGTGCGGACGGCGTGGAAGATGCCGCGGCGGCGGCTCGTCCCCACGGCGCTGCTGCTCGGCGCCGCGATCCTGTCGACGCCGCTGCGCTGGTCGGCGCTCGCGGCGGTGCTGTTCACCGCGCCGCTCGGCATCACCGTGGGGCTCGCCACCGGCATCGGGCTGTACCTGCGCGCGATGGACGCGCGGCGCGCCAGGTCCCTCGCCGCGGCGCGCCGGGACGAGCGGCTGGAACTGGCCCGCGACCTGCACGACTTCGTCGCCCACCATGTGACGGGGATCGTCGTCCAGGCGCAGGCGGCGCGGTTCGCGGCCCGGTCCGGGGCGGCGCCGCCCGGGCCGGACGAGCTCGACGACCTGTTCGGCGGCATCGAGAAGGCCGGGACCGAGGCGCTCACCTCGATGCGGCGCATGGTCGGGCTGCTGCGCGACGCCCAGCACGTCAACGCGGCCGACGGGGACGCCCGCGGGGCCGACCGGCGTCCGGTCGGGGATCTCGCGCGGCTCCGGGAACTCGTCGAAGGGTTCGACCATCCGCCCGCCGCGCTGGTGATCGCGCCCGATCTCGGCCCGCTGCCGCCCGAGGTGGCGGCGTCCGCGCACCGCGTCGTGCAGGAGGCGCTCACCAATGTCCGCAAGCACGCCGCCGACGCCGCGTCCGTCCGGGTGACGCTCGCGCGGATGGGCGGCGAGGTCGAGGTGGCCGTCCGGGACGACGGGCGGGGACGCGGGCGGCGCCTGCCGTCCGGCGGGTTCGGGCTCACCGGGCTCGCCGAGCGGATCGGGGCGCTCGGCGGGCGGCTGCACGCCGGTCCGCGGCCCGACGGGGGCTGGGAGGTCGTCGCCGTCCTGCCCGCCGGGGACCGGTGACCTGACAGAATCGGCGCCGTGGCCATCCGCGTACTGATCGCCGACGACCAGCAGATGGTCCGGACCGGGTTCCGGATGATCGTCGACTCGCAGCCCGACATGGAGGTGGTCGGGGAGGCCGCGGACGGCGCTGAGGCCGTCGCACTGGCCCGCCGCCTCCGCCCCGACGTGTGCCTGTTCGACATCCGGATGCCGGTGATGGACGGCCTGGAGGCGACCCGCGTCCTGGCCGGGCCCGGCGTCGAGGACCCGCCCCGCATCGTCATCGTCACGACGTTCGACATGGACGAGTACGTGTACGGGGCGCTGCGCGGCGGCGCGGTCGGGTTCCTGCTGAAGGACAGCGGGCCCGCGCTGCTGCTGGAGGCCGTCCGGGCGGCGGCGAACGGCGAGTCGCTGGTGTCGCCGTCCATCACCGTCCGGCTGCTGGAGCACCTGGCGAAGCCGCCCGCCGCGCCGCCCCTGCCCCGCGAGCCGCTCACCGACCGGGAGCTGGAGGTCGTCCGGCTCGTCGCCCGCGGCCGGACGAACGAGGAGATCGCGGGGGAGCTGTACGTGTCGCTGTCCACAATCAAGACGCATCTGGGCAACGTCCACCGCAAGCTCGCCACCCGGAACCGGGTCGAGACGGCCGCGTGGGCGTGGGAGTCGGGCCTCATGGGCTGACCCGCGGGCACGGGGACCGGAGGGCTTGAAGGACACGGGGGAAGGACAGTGCGCTGGCACCGGAGTCGCTGAACGGGCTGCCCACGGCGGCCGTCGCCGTCTGGGTGCTGTGCGCCGCCGGATGGGGCGTCGTCCTCGCCCGGCTGCGCGGCGGCGTCCACGGACCGGCCCGCGGGCCCTGCCTCTTCGCGCACACGATCACGCCCGCCGGCGTCGTCCTGACGTGCGCGCTGATCGGCTTCGGATCGCTGTACGCGACGATCGCGCTGGCCGCCGAATGGTGGGCGCTGCTCCTGGTCACCGGGTTCCGTCCCGAACGGCTCCTCAGCACCGGCGGGCTCGGGCGTCTCGCCGCCTGGGCCGCGGTCACCGCGGCCGTCACCTACCTCATGGCGCGGCTCGTGCTCCCAGCGTGAAAATCGCCCCCCGGTGTGAAGATCCACACGTGGGCGGGCCGAACCGGCGGCGGGACGCACAAGTCAAACGTACGTAGTATCCAAAGCAGGGAATCGCAAAGGCCGTCGGAGGTGAACCCATGCCGTGTGCGCTGTGCGGCGACATCATCCCGGCCGAGGTCACCCGGTGCCCGGCGTGCGGAGCATGGGCGCGCCGCCGCGACTTCCGCGCCGTCGGCGTCGCCGTCTTCATGCTGCTCGGCTTCAACGCGTTCGTCGCCCTCGGCTCCGGCATCAGCCTGCTCCGCCTCTCCCATCCGCTGCGCGGGGCCACCCACGACAACTACGACCCCGCCGCGACCGGCAAGATCCTCGCCCCCTACGCGGACGTGTTCAGCATCAGCGCGGTCATGGCCGTCGTCACCGGGGTGCTGTACCTGATCTGGCTGTGGCGCGCCTACCGGCAGTCGCCCGGCCCGCACCGCCACCACCGGGCCTGGGTCCTGCTCGGCTGGCTGTGCCCCGTCGTCAACCTGTGGCTGCCGCCGCGCATGGTCTACGAGGTCTGGGTCAACAGTGGCCGGTACCGGACGGCCGAACGCCAGGCCGCGGGCCTCGTCGTCGCGGCCTGGTGGGTGTGCGCCCTCCTCGGCCTGATCCTCGGGCGCGCGTTCACCCACGGCAGCGTCGACACGCTCGCCGACGCGCGCTTCGACGTCCATGTCGGTGTCGCCGCGGCCGCGTTCCAGGCGCTCGCCGCCTGCCTGTGCATGGCCACGGTCTTCCAGATCACGCGGCTGCAGTGCCTGTCGGTGACGCCGTCGACCTCGTCCCCCGGCGGCTGAGCCGCTAAGGGCCTGAGCTGCCCTGGCTGCTGTGCCACAGGCGCGCGGCGGGCGGACGTTTGATCGCCGGTCCCGCATGCCCGATGTCGGAGTACGGGGAC
>NZ_SMJX01000368.1 GCF_004348535.1 Actinomadura sp. KC216 | reverse complement strand
CCTAGGGAGCTGCCTACCAGATGCCAGGTGGGGAGGGCCAGGCGGTCTAGGAAGGCGACCAGGGCGGTTGCGTAGTCGGTGACCGTTGGGTGGGTGGTGGCTAGTGGGGTCGAGCCGTTGTAGCCGGGGGTGTTCGGGGCTATGCCCTGGTGGGTGGGGGCCAGTAGGCCCAGGACGTCGCGGAACGCGTCCGCGTTGGAGCCGATGCCGTGCAGGCACACCACGGCCGGGGCGCCGGGACGGCCCGTCCGGACGCAGGTGATCGGTTCGGTCACTTGTGCAGGCTCTCGCGCAGGTAGCCGATGACGTTGACCGACGAGTTGGCGATGTGGGAGTACATGGCGGCGTAGGCGGCCTGCGAGTCCTCCTGGAGGATGGCCGCCAGCAGCGCGCCGTGCTCGGCGTAGGAGTTCTTCATCCGGTCGTTCGTGATGTAGAACTGCGGCACCCGGAACGGCGCCGTGCGATGACGCAGCCCGCGGACGATCTCGTACAGGGCGTGGTTGCGGCTGCCCTGGTAGATCGCGTTGTGGATCTGCTCGTTCAGCCGCGCGTAGCCTTCGTGGTCGCCGGCGGTGACGTACGACTCCGACTCCTCGTGGAGCAGTTCCAGCCGCCGCCGTTCGATCACCGTGAGCCGTACCGCGCACAGCCGCGCGCACAGCGCCTCGATCTCGGCGAACGCCTCGAAGAGCTCCTCCAGCTGCTCGGAGTCGATCTCGGCGACCCAGGTGCCCCGGTTGGGGCGGATCTCGACCAGCCCCGTGCCGCTGAGCTCGCGCAGCGCGTCGCGCACCGGTGTGCGGGACACGTTGAACTGGTCGGCGAGCTGCAGTTCCTCCAGCCGCTGCCCCGGCTTGAGCCGGCCGGAGACGATGTCCTCCGCGATCCGCTGCCGGATTTCCTCCGACCTAGTCCCAGCGATGTGGACCATCCTCCATATCGGTGTCGAATTCCCGGCTACAGAAGCGCGCAGGCTTCGTCGAACGGCAGCCGGGGAAGCCTCGGGAACTGCGCGGCACGATCGGCGTAGCCGAGGTTGCACAGGAAGTTGACCCGCGTCTTCCGGTCGGGGAAGAAATCCCTTTCAATGACTTCTGGGTCGAAACCCGACATCGGCCCGCAATCAAGACCCAGTGCCCGGGCGGCAATGATCATATACGCTCCCTGGAGGCTGGAGTTCCGGAATGCGACCTCCCGCCTGGCCTCCTTCCGCTCGTCCCCGGCGTGGACGGCGACGAGCTCTGGCCGTCCGGGGAAGAGCTCCGGCGCGCGGAGATGGAAGTCCTCGGCCCAGCCGACGATCACGGTGACCGGTGCCTCCCTCGTGCGTTCCACGTTCCCCGGATCGAGCGCGCGAAGCAACCGCTGCTTGGCCTCGTGTCCTCGCACAAAGATGAATCGGGCCGGACAAAGATTGCTTGCGGTCGGGCCGAATTTCACCAGCTCGTACAGTTCGCGCAGCAGCCGGTCGGGGACGGGACGCCCCACGAACCGGTTCGCCGTCCTGGCCCCGGTGAACAGGCGCTCCAGCACATGGTCCGCGAGGGCGCCCGGCTCGGCCGCGTTCATCACCTTCGCCATTCACGCCCCGCTTATCGCCGGAACGGCGTCCCGCTCGAATTCCCTGATCCCCTCCACCACGGCGGTGAGCCGTGCCCGGCGCTCGGGCGGTAGCGGGGAGATCGGGGCGCGCGCCGGGCCGGGGTCCAGGCCCACCACCGCCATCGCCTCCTTGATGACCACCGGGAACGAGCCCAGTGCCCAGGCCCGGCGCAGCGGCGCCAGCGCGTCGTTGATCCGGCGCGCGGTGGCCAGGTCGCCCGCCCGGACGGCGTCGTACATCCGGCACACGAGCCGCGGGAACACGTTCGCCGCCGGGGAGATCGCGCCCGCCCCGCCGTGCGCGAGCAGCGCCATCGTGATGGTGTCGCGGCCGGAGAACAGCAGGCAGCCGCCCGGCTCGGTGAGCAGGAACTCCACGCCCTGGCTGAGGTCGCCGCTGCTGTCCTTGACGCCGATCACGTTGCCGGACCGGGCGCAGTCCGCGTAGACGTCGGGGGTCACGTTGACGCCGGTGCGCGGCGGGTTGTTGTAGAGCAGCACGGGCAGCGCGGTGGCGGCGGCGACCGTCCGGAAGTGCTCGGCCAGCTCCCGGCCGGACGGCGCCAGGAAGTACGGGGTGATCACCATCGCCACGTCCACGCCGATCGACTCGGCCGCCCGGGTCAGCGCGATCGACTCCCGCGTGGAGACCGCGCCGGTGCCCGCGTACACCGGGACCCGCCCGGCGACCGTCTCGACGGTGATCTCCATCAGCCGCAGCCGCTCGGCCGTGTCCAGGACGTAGAACTCGCCCTGGCTGCCGGCCACGGAGATGCCGTGCACGCCCGCCGCGACGTAGCCCTCCACGAGCGCGCGGAACCGCCCCTCGTCGAGGTCGCCGCCCGCGGCGAAGGTGGTCGGCGTGGCGGTGACCACGCCGTGGAGGCGCTCGCGCGTCCGGTCCTGCTGGTTCAAGGTCGTTCCTCCTGCTTCAAGGTCGTTGCCGCTGCTTCGAGGCCGTCCTCCCGCGCGGCTACGTGACGCCCATCAGGTGGCTCAGCCGCTGGGCGGTCTCGGTGAACTCGGGGAGCGCCCTGGTGGTCGCCGGGTCGCGGGGGCGGGCGATGTCCACCCGCATGTCCTCGACCACGGTCCCGGGACGCTGGGACATGACGATGATCCGGTCGGCGAGGAACACCGCCTCGGCGATGCTGTGCGTGACCAGCAGCACGGTCTGCCGCAGCTCCTGCCATATCTTCAGCAGCTCGACGTTGAGCCGGTCGCGGGTCAGCGCGTCGAGGGCGCCGAACGGCTCGTCCAGCAGCAGGATGTCCGGGCGGCACACCAGCGCCTGGCCCAGCGCGGCCCGCTGCCGCATGCCGCCCGACAGCTCGTGCGGGTGCTTGCGGGCGAACCCCGACAGGCCGAGCATCTCCAGCATGGGCGGCACCCGTCGGGCGATCTCCGCCTTGGGGATTCCGGCGAGCCGGGCGCCCAGCCCGACGTTCGCCTCGACCGTCCGCCACGCGAGGAGGTTGTGCGTCTGGAACACGACCCCCAGGCCGGGCGGGGTGCCGACGACCGGACGGCCCTGCACCTCCACCCGTCCGCCCGCGTCGGCGTCGACCAGCCCGGCCACGATGCGCAGCAGCGTGCTCTTGCCGCAGCCGCTCGGCCCCACGATCGCCACGAACTCCCCGGCCGGGACGGTCAGGTCGATCGGGTCGAGGGCGCGCACGTCCTCGCGGCCCCGGAAGGTCTTGGACGCCCCGGCCAGCCGCACCGCGGCCGGGTCGCCGGGCGCGGCCGCCACCGCCGTCTGCGGGGACGGTTCCAGGACCCGCCGGGTGGACCGGGTCATCGGGCCGCTCCCACCCAGCCGTTCTCGGAGATGTCGAAGATCACGCCGTCGGGGTCGCGGTACTTGGCCTCGTAGTAGAGGGAGTCCTTGGCCAGCGGGAGGTCCATGAAGAACCGTCCGCCGTTGGCCTCGATGAGCTTCCCCTGCTCCTCGAGGTCGTCGCACCAGAAGCCGAAGTGGTGGACGCCGACGTACTCCTTGCCGCGTTCCAGCCCGGCGGCCTCGTCGGTCTTGTAGTTCAGCAGCGCCAGGCAGACCGTGCCGTCGGTCAGGTAGACGCCGGTCGCGATCGGCGACTCGGTCTCGCCGGCGACCTCCATCTCGAACGTCTCGCGGTAGAACTTCGACGCGGCCTCAAGGTCGTTGACCGCGATCGCGATGTGCCGCAGCTTCGCCACGGGATCAGCTCCAATCAGATTTCAGGCGGCCGCTCGGCCCCGCCACCACACCAGGCGGCCGAGCAGCTCGATGACGCCGTACAGGACGAAGGACAGGGCGGTGACGAGGAGAAGGCAGGCGAACACCAGGTCGGTGCGGTTGCTGGACGCGGCGGACTGGATCAGCATCCCGAGCCCCTCGTCCGCGCCGACGAACTCGCCGACGATCGCCCCGATCACCGCGAGCGGCATCGCGACCTTGCAGCCGTCGATCACCGCGGGCAGCGCGTACGGGACGCGCAGCTGCGCGAACGTCGCCCACCGGGACGCGCGCAGCGCCCGGAAGTGCTCCTCCAGATGGGCCGGGGTCCCGGCCAGCCCGCCGAGCGTAGCGATGGCCACCGGGAACAGCGCGAACAGGAAGGCCATCAGCACCTTCGAGCCCAGGCCGTACCCGAACCAGATGACGAACAGCGGCGCCAGCGCCACCTTGGGCAGCCCCTGCAGGGCGACCAGCAAGGGGTACAGCGTGCGGCGCAGGAACCCCGACCCGTAGATCAGCACCGCCAGCAGCAGCCCGCCGGCCGCCGCGAGCAGGAAGCCGAGCAGCACCTCACGGGACGTGATCCACAGATAGTCGGTCAGGCCGGACCGGGCCGTCCACCCGGCCGACAGCACGTCGCTGAAGGTGGGCAGCAGGTAGGGCTTGACGTCCAACGCGCCGGGGAGGAACTCCCATGCGGCCAGGATGACGGCGACCAGCAGCACCGGCTCCGCCACCCTGAGCGCGCGGCGGATCATGGGCGGCCCTCCGCCTTCTCCTCGTAGAGGGCCGGGGCCGGGACGCGGAAGCGCTCGAAGCGCCACTGGTCGTACGCCTCGACCGTGTCGTCCCACACCTGCGCCTGGTGGGGGTGGTCGGCGTCGACCTTCACCATGTCGGCGTAGAACTCGACGTAGTTGCCGTCCGGGTCGAGGAAGACGAGGAAGAGATTCTCGCCCGGCCCGTGCTTGCCGATGCCGCGGACGATCTCCACGTCCCGCTCGGCGAGGAAGTCGGCGGCGGCCTCCAGCTCCTCCAGCCCGCCGACCTCGTAGGAGAAGTGCTCCAGCCCGGCGCGCTCACCGACCTGGCGCGGTGGACGCGCGGCCTCCTCGGGGGGAAGCTGGGCGAGGCCGAGGTCGTGGTGGTCGGGCCCGCAGCGCAGGAACACCATCTGGTCGGCGATCCAGTCGGACACGGTCAGCCCGACGATCTCGGTGTAGAACTCGACGGACTTGTGGATGTCGCGGACCTGGAGCACCAGGTGGCCGAGCTTTCGTGGACGTGCGGCCGGCATCGCGGTCACCTTCCTCGCGGGGTCTGACGGGCTCACTTGAGGTGGTCGTTGGTGTAGACGTCGGACGGGGCGATCTCCCGCTTCACCTGGAAGGCGCGCCGGATCGTCTCGACGGTCGAGGTCATCCGGGCCGCGTCGAACCAGCCGAGGCCCTGGGACGCGGTGCGCGGGTCGTTGATCAGCTTGTTCATGTCGGTGGCCTGCTGCGTCAGGACCTTCGGGTCGAGCTGCGGGTTCTTCGACGCGATGTACTCGGCG
The DNA here is from genome assembly GCF_004348535.1 of Actinomadura sp. KC216. GTDB lineage: Bacteria > Actinomycetota > Actinomycetes > Streptosporangiales > Streptosporangiaceae > Spirillospora. The sequence goes on along the minus strand of NZ_SMJX01000368.1, from coordinate 2,370 downwards.
ACCTTGTCGGGGTGCTCGCGCATGTACGCGTAGCCCTTGTAGGTGGCGCGCAGGAACGCCTTCACCAGCGCCGGGTCCTGCTGGATCCGCTGGGCGGACGTGACGATCCCGTTGCCGTACATGTCGAGCTTGTGGTCGCGGTACTCGATCCACTTGATGTTCTTGCCGGCCTGCTCGGCCAGCTTCAGGACGTTGGCGCGGTTGCTCGCGGCCCAGCAGTCGTCCAGGTCGGTCTTGCCCTGGATGAACGAGGTGTCGACGACGGCCGGGTCCATCTTGAGCAGCTTGATGTGGTCGCGGGGGAGCCCGTTCTCCTCCAGCCACACCGGAAGCAGGCTCTGGATCGGGGACGTGGCGCCGCCGCCGAGCACCAGGCCCTTGAGGTCCTGCAGCGTGTTGATCTGGTGCTTGCCGGCGTCGTAGCACAGCCCGCCCGGCCACACGGTGTTGAGCGCGCCGACCATGACGGCCTTCCCGCCGGCCGCCCGGTTGAGGATGACGCTGACCGGGTCGCCGTAGCCGAAGTCCCACTTGCCCTGGTCGATCTCGTTGACCGTGCGGGTGCCCCCGTAGCCGCGCACGGCCTCGACCTCGAGGCCCTCGGCCTTGTAGAAGCCCTGGTCGATCGCGGCGAACACGCCGCCCGTGCTGCCCTGCGGGAAGTACGCCAGATTGAAGGTGATCTTGCGGAGCGGCTTGCCGGAGTCGGCGGCGCCGTCCGAGCCGCACCCGGTCAGCGCCACGATCAGCGCCGCGACCAGCGCGACGATCGGCACCGGACGCCGTCGGTCTGCTTTTCTCATGGGGACTCCCACATGGATGGACGAAGGAAGAAGCACCACCCCCGATGACCGGTCAGCGGACCGGGTTCTCCAGGACCCCGATGGCCTCGATCTCGGCGCGCATCACATCGCCGCTCTTGAGGTAGACGCCGCGCCCCATGCCCACGCCGTCGGGGGTGCCGGTGGCGATGAGGTCGCCCGGCCGCAGCGTGAGGATCTCCGACAGGTAGGCGATCTGCTCCGCGATGGTGAAGATCATTTCGCTGGCCTTGGCGTCCTGCATGACCTCGCCGTTGACGGCCAGCCGCAGCGCCAGCGATTGCGGGTCCGGCATGCATCCGGCGGGCACCAGCCAGGGGCCGAGCGGCGCGAAGGTGTCGAAGCACTTGCCGCGGAACCAGTCGAACTTGAACGGGAAGTCGTCCCGCATGTTGAGGTCGCGGGCGGAGACGTCGTTGATGATCGTGTACGCCACGACGTGGTCGAGGGCCTCGTCGACGGGGATGTGCCGGCCGCCCGTCCCGATCACGGCGGCGAGCTCGACCTCCCAGTCGACCTGCTCGGACGTCTCCGGCATCTCGACGGTCTCGCCGGGGCCGATGACGCTGGAGTCGGCCTTCATGAACACGTAGGGCCGGCTGTTGGCCTTGGCCGCCAGCACCGTGCCCATCTCGTCGGCGTGGTCGACGTAGTTGGAGGTCGCGGCGAAGATCCGGGCCGGGCGGTAGGGCGCGGCCAGCCGGTCCGCGCCGCCGGGGATCTCGGTCAGCGCGTCCGGGCGGGCCTGGGCGGCGGCGACGAGGGAGCGGAGCGCTTCGAGGGTCCGCGGCCAGTCGGCGAGCAGGTCGTCCACGGAGCCGTCGAGGGCGCCGTAGCCGAGGGCGCTCTGCGTTTCGGCCAGGTCGTGGACGCGCCCGTGGTCGAGGACCAGCGCGGGTCGGACGGCGCCGCCCTCGCCAGAACGGTACGAGGCGAGCGCGAACCAGTCCACATCCGCTTCATTTCGTGTGCTCATAGCTCAGTATGTATACATGTGACCCTCAGAGCGTGCAATAGGTCACAGCGGAATTTCTCTGGCCGAGGGCCTGACCGGCTACGAGGCGGCGGGCTTCAGCGGTGCCCCAGGGCTTGGGCGATCGCGGTTTCCACCGGGGAGGACGTCCCGGGCGGACGGTCGAGGCGGAGCGGCTCGGACGGGCTCAGTTTGGGCTGGGCCAGGAAGCGCGGTGTCGTGCCGTGGTGGGGCCGGCCCGCGTGCACCAGGAACGGGTGGCACAGGTAGACGTCGCCCGCACGGCCGGTGGCGTCGGCGGTCGGCAGATGCCGGGTGGCGGCGTCCGCGCGGCGGGCCAGCTCTCGCGCGTCCAGGCCGTCCTCGCCCTCGGGTTCGAGGACGCGGGCCACGTGCCGGTGGGAGCCGATGCGGAGGCGGGTGGGGGCGTCGGCGGGGCCCACGTCCGAGAGCAGGAAGAACATCAGCAGGGCGCGGTCCCTGGACGCGACGTTCGCGCGCCAGGTCATGTAGTCGTCCGGGGATGAGCCGGGTCCGGGGAAGCTGACGTCGACGTGCCACCCGTCGACGACGGCC
>NZ_SMJX01000367.1 GCF_004348535.1 Actinomadura sp. KC216 | reverse complement strand
CCTCCTTCCCCGCACGCCCCTCACGAGAAGAGGTGGATACATGTCCGTCTTCGACGTCCGCAGGATCGGCGGGCGCATCGGCGCCGAGGTCACCGGTGTCGACGTGCGCGACCTGTCCGACACGATCTTCGGCGAGATCCACGCCGCGCTGCTGGAGCACAAGCTCCTGGGTTTCCGCGGCCAGGACCTCACCGACGACGACCAGGTCGCCTTCGCCGCCCGGTTCGGCGCGCTCACCGGCGCGCACCCCACCGTCCCCGCCGTGGCCGGGCGGCCCGAGGTCCTGCCGGTCGACAGCGAGCTGGCGCGGGCCAACCACTGGCACACCGACGTCACCTTCGTCCGCACCCCGCCCAAGATCAGCACGCTGCGCGCCCTGGTCGTCCCGCCCTACGGCGGCGACACCCTCATCGCCAACACCGCCTCCGCCTACCTCGACCTGCCGGGTGAGCTGCGCGAACTCGCCGACCGGCTCTGGGCCGTCCACACCAACGACCACGACTACGTCAGGCCCGGCACGAGCGGCGTCGATCCCGCGAAGGCGGCCGAGCAGCGCAAGGTGTTCCTGTCGCGCACCTGGAAGACCGCGCACCCGGTGGTGCGCCTGCACCCCGAGTCGGACGAGCGGAACCTGTTCATCGGGGGGTTCGCGCAGAGCATCGTCGGGCTGACGTCCCAGCGGGAGGGGCGCGCCATCCTCGACATCCTGCAGACCTACGTCACCCGGCCGGAGAACGTCGTGCGCTGGGTGTGGTCCCCGGGCGACCTGGTCGTGTTCGACAACCGGAACACCCAGCACTACGCGCCGGACGACTACGGCGACCTGCCGCGCCTGCTGCACCGCGTCACCGTCGCGGGCGACGTCCCGGTCGGTGCCGACGGGCGGCGCAGCTACATCGTGGAGGGCGACGACGCCTCCCACTACACCCCGGCCGCCACGGCGGCCTGACGGGAGGCATGCGTCCAGGCCCGGTGTGGGCTGGCACCGGGCCCGGACGCGTCCCCGCCGCGAGCCGGCCGCGGCCCGCACGGAATTCACTGTTCAGCGGCGCCGAGACCACCATTTCTGGGAATCTCACCGAACAGCTCACATGGCGGGACAACGGCCGTTACCACGGCGCGGGGGCCGGAAAATGGGCGACGGCCATTACCGCGCCCATCGGGAGCTCTATTGCCGGGCCGTCAGACCAGATCGCGGCGTGCGGCGTGGACTCCCGCCTGAAATCTGGTGCGGGCATTGAGCGTGCGCAGCAGGCGGGCGACGTGCCTGCTCACCGTGCGGGCGCCCATTCCGGTATGGCGGGCCACCGCCTCGTCCTTGAGCCCGGCGGCGAGCAGCGTGAGCAGGTGCCGGTCGGCCTCGGAAAGCCGCGGCCAGACGTCGCCCGTCTCGTTGTCGCCGTGCAGCGGGGTGGCCTGCTCCCACAGGTTGTTGAAAACGCTGATGAGAATGTCGAGGAGCGTCGAGGGGCGGATCACGGCGCTGATGCCGGGATCGTCGCCGCGCAGCGGCATCAGCGCCATCTCGTCGTCCACGATGATGAGTTTCGTCGGGGCGCTCTCCAGCACGCGGGCGCGTTCCCCGATGACGGCGTCCTGCCGGGCCATTTCCAGCTTCTCGGGGATGGCGAGCGCGTCGGGGGTGAAGATGACGCGGTACTCCACACCGTGCCCGATCTGCTCGCGCTCGACCTCGTTCGGGGCCTTCGGGTCGACGGCGTAGGGCGGCTTGTCGATGGCCTTGACGTGCTTCACCGCGCTGCGCTGCACCTGCTCGTAGCGCTGCACCACCGCGTCCATCCCGTCGATGATCTCGACGAGCTTCTGCGGGTTGGTGCGCTGCTCGGCGGCCAGCAGGTCGCCGCTGAGCCGCTTGGCCTCGATGCGCGCGCGGATGAACTCCGTCTCCCGCTGGCGGATCAGCGCCTCGACGACGGCGTCCGGCGGATAGGGGAAGTACTTCGGCTCGGTGGACGCGTCGATCCCGATCATGCCGAGCGCTTCGAGTTCCTTGAGGAGCCCGGCCAGCCGCGGGCGGGGTTCGTCCGACAACTCCGCCAGCTCACTGAATGTGGTGCCGGGGTTGTGCAGCAACGCACTGTAAATGGACTGCTGCAGTCTGGTGATACCGAGAGCCGCGAATGGATTCTCGTCCGTAGCGGCGGACGCGGGAGACATGCACGGATTATGGATCAAAGGCGTGAGTGAGCCAAGCCTCTGAGCCCCATCAAACGCGGCACGCCTAATCCGACCCTGCTCTGACAGGGCCCAACTCGCGTCCGAAACCCGCAAATTCTTGCCTGGGCGGCTGCGGCGACCGCACATCTTCCACGTCCGCGCGTGTTCGTCGCGCACTCAAATGGAGTTCTTTGATTTTCCGCCGGATAGCCGGGTGGGGGCAAGTGGGATTGGTGGCGGAGACCGACACCGGCGACAACTCGCCAGATCACCAACGGGGAAAGGCTTTCTCACCTGCGCAAAGACAATCTACCTTTGCCGCACCCCCACACAAGGAGAGACCATGTCTCACAGACGCGGCCTTCGGGTCGCCGTAATCGCCGTCGGCGCGCTGGGCCTCGCCGGCATCCAGGGCACCGCGACGGCCCAGCCGCCAGGCTCCTACCAGCTACCCCCCGGCTCCTACGCCAAGCCGTTCGCCGCGAGCGTGCCCGCCGGCATGCTGCAGGCGATGCAGCGGGACCTCGGGCTCACCGCGGCCGAGGCGAAGCAGGCGATCGCCAACCAGGACGTCACCGGCGCCAAGGCCGGGAAGCTCCAGGTGCGGCTGGCCGGCAGCTACTCCGGCAGCTACGTCACGGGCAAGACCGGCGGCACGCTCCATGTCGCCACCACCAACCCCGCCAAGGCCGCCGAGATCGCAGCCCACGGCGCTCGCGCCGAGATCGTCAAGTACAGCCTTGCCGACCTCGAAGCCGCGAAGGCCCAGCTGGATCGTGCCATGCAGTACAACGGCCCGGCCCACACCCCGGTGTGGTTCGTGGACGTCCAGAGCAACAAGGTCGTGCTCCAGAGCTCCGCTCCCGCCAAGGCACGTGCTCTCGTCAAGGCGGTCGGGGTCAGCCTCGACAAGGTGTCCATCCAGCGCTCGAACGTCAAGCCGCGCACGTTCTACGACATCCGCGGCGGCGACGCCTACTACATGGGCGGACGCTGCTCGGTCGGCTTCCCGATCATGCGTGGCACGACGCACGGCTTCGCCACCGCCGGGCACTGCGGCCGGGCCGGGACCGCCGTCCAGGGGCACAACCGTGTCGCGCTGGGCAGCTTCCAGGGCTCCAGCTTCCCGGGCAACGACTACGCCTGGGTGTCGGCCAACAGCCAGTGGACCGTGACCAACAAGGTGAACGGCTACGGCAAGGTCGCCGACCCGAGCGTCGCCGGTTCGACGGTCACCCAGGTCGGCCAGCCCGTGTGCCGCTCCGGCTCCACGACCGGCTGGCACTGCGGAACGATCTCGCAGCACAACACCAGCGTCACCTACCCCGAGGGCACCATCACCGGGGTGACCCGGACGACCGTGTGCGCCGAGCCCGGTGACTCCGGCGGCTCGTACATCTCCGGTTCCCAGGCGCAGGGCGTGACGTCCGGCGGCTCGGGCAACTGCAGGAGCGGCGGGACGACGTTCTACCAGCCGATCAACGAGATCCTCCAGGTCTACGGCCTGACGCTCTACACCGGTGGCGGCCAGAACCCTGACCCGCCGGACCCGCCGGACCCGGGCGACCCGCCGACGGGCACCTGGGCCGTCGGGACCGTCTACCAGGTCGGGAACACGGTCACCTACAACGGAGCGCAGTACCGCTGCATCCAGGCCCACCAGGCGCAGCCCGGTTGGACTCCGGCCAATGTGCCGGCACTGTGGGAGCAGATTTGATGACGGGAGCCGCCAGGCACCCGTGATCAGCGCCCCGGAAACCGGCTTCTGGGTGCACTGTCTCCCTCGGGCCCTCCCCCAGACCTCCACTGGGGGAGGGCCCGCTTTCTTGTTTCACGTGATAGTTTTTGTTTTCACATGGATGAAGTAGTTGACACCGACCTGGCCGGCGGCACGGGAGACGAGCTGCTGCTGGCGCTGTCGGCGCTGGCCAGCCCGCACCGGCTGCGGGTCCTCGCCGCTCTCGGCGAGGGCCGCAGGTACGTGAGCGAGCTGGCCCGCCAGGTCGGGATCAGCCGTCCGCTGCTGCGCGTGCACCTGAGCCGGCTAGAGGCCGCCGGGCTCGTGCGCAGCTCGCTGGAGGTCTCGGAGGACGGGAAGGCAATGCGGTATTTCGAGGTGGTGCCGTTCGTGCTGCGGCTCGATCCGGATCGGATCGGCGAGGCGGTGCGGACGCTCACCGTCAAGAGCGTGGGCGGCGACGACGGCAAAGGGAGCGACTGATGGAGGACGACGTCGCGGAGGTCCTCATCGGGGGCGTGCTGTTCATCGTGGTCGGCGCGGTCGCGATCGTGCTGATCTGGCAGGTGTTCGCCACCTGGCGCGCGAAGGTGCAGCTCGCCCGCGAGGAGGCGTACCGCAAGCTCGCCGAGCGGTCGATCACCACCGAGATGGAGACCCGCGAGGACCTGCTGCGGATCAGCGAGAGCCTCGCCGATCTGCAGAAGCGGATGACGTCCATCGAAAGGGTGATGCGGGAGATCGAGTGAGCGGCCCCGCAGCCGCCCCCTGAGCGGGCGGCACCCCATGAGCGGCGCCCTTCAAGGGCGGCGCCCATGAGAGGCGGGCCGTCGGGCGGCCACCCGACGGCCCGATCCGGAAGCACTCCCGCACCCGGCATCCGGCCTTGTCGCGGCCCGGCGTTGGACGCCACATCCACGCCGCCGGGCCCGGACGGGCCGTGTCCGCCGCGTGCGTCACGGTACGTACTCCCAGGAAGGACAGCATTTCATGCTTCCCGACGCAACGCGAAGCGCGCTGCGCGGCGGCGACCGCGACCCCGGCCTGCGCGGCCGGCTCGGCCGCGTGGCCGCACTGCCCGCCGGGCGGCGCGCCAAATGGCTCGTCGTGCTGGCGTGGATCGGCATCCTCTTCGCCGCCGCCCCGCTCGCGGGGAAGGTCGGCGACGTCGAGGACAACGAGACCTTCAACTTCGCCCGGGGCGCCGAGACGTCCGAGCACCACGAGCTGCGGAAGCGGTTCAGCTCGCAGAAGCCCGTCCCGGCCGTGGTCGTCTACGCCCGCGACGGCGGCGTCACGCCCGCCGACCGCGCCAAGGCCGACCGCGACAGCCGGGCCCTGGCCCCCTACGCCGCCGACCGGCGGGCGCCCGCCGTGCGCCCGTCGTCCGACGGCAAGGCGCTGCTGGCCACCGTCGCCATGCCGCTGACCGAGGACGGCTTCATCGAGAAGGTCAAGAGCATCCGGGACCTGACGCACGCCGGCGCCCCCACAGGGCTCCAGGTGAAGGTGACCGGGCCGGCCGGGCAGACCGCCGACGAGGTCGAGGTCTTCAACGACCCTGGACGCCAAGCTGATGCTCGCCACCGTCGCGGTGGTCACCGTCCTGCTGCTGCTCACCTACCGCAGCCCGATCATCTGGATCCTGCCGCTGCTCAGCGTCGCGCTGGCGAGCCAGGTCGCGAACGCGTTCATCTACCTGCTGGGCAAGCACGCCGGCATGCCGGTGGACGGCATGGGCGCCGGGATCCTGACCGTGCTGGTGTTCGGCGTCGGCACCGACTACACGCTGCTGCTCATCGCCCGCTACCGGGAGGAGCTGCACGAGCACGCCGACCGGCACGAGGCGATGGCGGCGGCGCTGCGCCGGTCGCGGGGCGCGATCGTCGCGTCCGCCGCCACGGTCATCGCGGGGATGCTGTGCCTGCTCGTCGCGGACATCAACTCCAGCCGCGGGCTCGGCGGCGTCGGCGCCGTCGGCGTGCTGTGCGGCCTGGCCGCCATGATCACGCTGCTGCCCGCGCTGCTGGTGGTCTTCGGGCGGTGGATCTTCTGGCCGTTCGTCCCCCGGCCCGGCGGCCCGGCCCGGCAGGGACGCGTCTGGGCGGGCGTGGCGGCGTCGATCTCCGCGCGCCCGCGCACCTACTGGATCGCCACCGCCGCCGGGCTCGCGGGCCTCGGCCTGATCGCCGGGACGCTGCGGATCGGCCCGTCGCAGGCGGAGATGTTCCGCACCGAGCCCGAGTCGGTCGCCGGGCAGCGGCTGGTGGCCGCGCACTACCCGGCCGGGTCGTCCGCGCCGGCCGACGTCATCGCCGCCGCGGCCGCCGCCGGGCCGGTGATGGACGCGGCCCGGTCGACGCCCGGGGTGGCCGCCGTCCAGGAGGGCGGACGTTCCCGGGACGGCGCGCTCGTCCAGGTGTCGGTGACGCTGCGGGACGCGGCCGACAGCGCCGCCGCCGAACGCACCGTGGAACGCCTGCGCGGCGCCGTCCACGCCGTCGAGGGCGCGAACGCCGTGGTCGGCGGGCCCACCGCGGAGGCGCTCGACGGCTCGGAGGGCGCGTCCCGCGACCGGCTGCTGGTGATCCCGCTGGTGCTGCTGGTCGTCCTGGCGATCCTCATCCTGCTGCTGCGCGCGGTCACCGCGCCCGTGCTGCTGCTCGGCACCATCGTGCTGTCGTACTTCGCGGCGCTCGGCGCCGCGTGGCTGCTGCTGAAGGGCCCACTCGGGGTGGACGCGCTGGACAACTCCACCCCGCTGCTGGGCTTCATCTTCCTGGTCGCGCTCGGCATCGACTACAACATCTTCCTGATGCACCGGGTGCGTCAGGAGGCGCTCGCGTCCGGCCACCGGACGGGCGTGCTGCGCGGCCTCACCACCACCGGCGGCGTCATCACCAGCGCCGGGCTGGTGCTCGCCGCGACCTTCTCGGTGCTGATGAACCTGCCGATCACGTTCATGGCCGGGCTCGGCGCGCTGGTCGCGGTCGGCGTGCTGCTCGACACGTTCATCGTCCGGTCGCTGCTGGTCCCGGCCCTGGCGCTGGACGCCGGACCCCGCATCTGGTGGCCGGGACGCCTCGCGCACCCGGCCGCCCCGGCGCCCGTCACGATCCCTTACGGGGCCTCGACGGAGGAGATCCGGTAGCGCTTCACGTCGGCGTCCCGGATCCGGGCGGCCTGTTCCGGCTCCGGGCCGTCGCCGCGGAACCGCTCGACGGCCTCGTCGGTCTCCCAGCGCTCGTACACGGTGATGCGGTCCGGCTCGATCAGATCGGCGGCCAGCCCGAAGTCGAGGCAGCCCGGCGCGGCCCGGGCCGCCTCGACGACCTTCCGGCAGCCGGCCAGATAGGCGTCGCGGCCGTCCGGATCCACCGACAGCCAACCGGAAATGATGATCACGACGGAACTCCTGACATCTCTCGGAAAGGGCTGAGCGGTCGGCCCCTGGTTGCCAGTACTGATGCTGCCAGGGACGCCTACGGGTTCGTGCTCCTTGAGAGCGCCATCACCCTCGTCATGATCGCCGACTGCCCGCTCCCCACCGGTGTCCTCACCGGCGCCGGCGCCCTGGAGGTCACCGTCCACGGCTGGGACGTCGCCCGCTCCTGCGGGCACGAGCGGCCGATCCCGCCCGGCCTGGCCGAGGGGATCCTCGAACTCTGCCCGCTGGTGGTCGCCGACCTCGACCGTCCCGCAAGGTTCGCCCCGCCGGCGGAGGTCCCGCCCCGGTCCAGCCCCGGCGACCGGCTCGTGGCCTTCCTCGGCCGCCCGACCGGCGGCCAGGCCCCAAGCGCGGCGAGCCCCGGACGGGGCCCCGCCCCTGCGTGACCTGGGCGGAAACGGGGGGCGGGGCCC
>NZ_SMJX01000366.1 GCF_004348535.1 Actinomadura sp. KC216 | reverse complement strand
GGGCTCGGTGGGCTCGACGGCCGGGAGGGGGCCGGTCGAGGCGTCCGGCGGAGGCGGCGCGTCCGGCACGTCGGCGGGCGTCGCCGTCGGCGCGGACGGGCGGGCGTGCGCGGGACGGTGCGGGCGGCGCCCGGCCATGGCGGACGGGCGGCCGACCGGCCCGACACCGAGGACGTCCCGGTCGTTCAGCGGCAGATGGGGGTCGGGCTCGACGCTCGGCAGGGAACCGGAGACGGGCGCCGGCGCCCTCGTGGCGGCAGGGGCCGTGGCCGCCGACGGCGCCGGTGTCGGGCCCGTCGTCGTTGCGGCCGGTTGGGCGGCCTGCGCGTGCGCCGGTTCGGCGCGGCGGTCCTCTTCGGCGGTCTCCGTCTGGGTGCCGTCCAGCTCCTTGGGGACGACGACGACGGCCTGCGTGCCGCCGAAGACGTTGCCCTGGAGCTGGACGCGGACCTTGTGGCGGCGGGCGAGCGCGGAGACCACGAGGAGCCCGATGCGCCCGTCCTTCAGCAGCTCCTCGGTGTCGGCCCGGTCCGGGTCGGTGAGCAGCTCGTTCAGCCGGCGCTGGTCGCCGCGCGGGATGCCGATGCCGCGGTCCTCGACCTCGATGGCGAGGCCCGCGCTGACCGTCTCGACGCGGATCAGCACCTGCGTGCTCGGCGGGGAGAACTTGGTGGCGTTCTCGATGAGCTCGGCGAGCAGGTGGACGACGTCCGCGACGGCGCTGCCGTGCAGGCTCCCCTCGATCGGCGGTACCACCTTCACCCGGTTGTAGTGCTCGACCTCGGCGATGGCCGAGCGCATCACCTCGTAGACGCTCACCGGCTTCGTCCAGCGGCGGCGGGACGCGGCGCCGCCGATCACGGCAAGGCTCTCGGCCTGGCGGCGCGTCCGGGTGGTGAGGTGGTCGACCTTGAACAGGCCCTTGAGGAGATCGGGGTCCTCGACCTGGTTCTCCAGCTCGTCCAAGCCCTGGATGGCCCGGTGCGACAGCGACTGCATGCGGCGGGCGAGGTTGACGAAGACGCCGACCCGCCGGCCGGCGCTGCCCGCGGGTTCGAGGGCCGCCGCGGCGATCACGGCGTTCCACGCCTCGCTCTGCGCCTTCCTCAACTCGTAGGCGAGCAGCATGACGGGATCGCCGGTGTCGGGCGGCGGAAAGTCCTCGCCGCGCGGCGCGGCCTTCTCGCCCGCGTTCAGCCCGGCGGAAAGCTTCTGCAGGTCCCGGCGGCCGTGGGCGACCAGGGACCCGAGCTCGCCGAGCCGCCACAGGACGTTCTCGACGGTCTCGCGATCGCGGCCGGCCGACTGGGCCTGCTGCCGCTGCACCCGGCGGGTGGCCGCGTCCGCCGCCACGACGGCGGCCCCGATGGTGATCGCCGCCCCGACCGCCGCCGCCGCGAGCACGAGCCGGGTCTGCTGCGACACGGTGTGCCCGCCGTACAGGACGGCCACCGCGGCCACCCCGAGGATCCCCACAATGGTCGCCGGGAGCACGGAAATGGACAGGTGATAGGTGCGTATACTGTCCTGCCGACGCGCGCCACGGGTCATTGACCTGCCGTTCTGCCGGGCGCCATGGTGCTCGGCGTCGGCAGCTGGTTCAAAGAAGTCAGGCATCGGCGTCCTCAGTGCCTCGACGGGTAAAGATCACGATACTGAGTAATACGTACTCGGATGTGTACAGTTCGTATCTAGGCTGGCACAACGCCTCATGCGGGAACCAAGGATTGCCGAGATTCGAGGGACCGGGGGTCACTATCGGGGCATCTGTCCTGTGATGTCCTGTTCTTCGGCATTCGGGTCGGTTGATCTTCAGCTGGCGTTCACCTGCGCGTCCTGCAATCCGGTCGGCATGGACGGCGGAAAAGCGCGAGAACGATCATCCGTAACGCCGCGCTCGTCCGAAACGCCCGGCCCGCGGCTGAACCGGGCATCAGAACTCCCTTGAAGATGCATGAGCGCGAGTACGGCGGCACCTCCGGCGCCCGGCTCTACAGGCTCGGCTGACCCAGTACTAAGGGCCGTCAGACCGGTCGGTCTGACGGCCCTGGGTGGGCGTTTCATGGTCAGGAGTTGTTGTAGGTGCGCTTGGCCCAGAGATAGGACGCGACGCCGATGCCCGCACACCAGGCGATGGCCATCGCCGCGTTGTTGTCGATGGGGGTACCGAGCAGGAGGCCGCGGACGGTCTGCATGATCGGGGTGAAGGGCTGGTACTCGGCGAACCAGCGCAGGGCGGTGGGCATGGAGTCGGTAGGGACGAAGCCGCTGCCCAGGAAGGGCAGGAAGACCAGGGGCATCGGCGCGTTGCTCGCCGCCTCGGGGGTCGGGGACTTCAGGCCGAGCGCGACCGACAGCCAGGTGACGGCGACGACGAACAGGGTGAGCAGCCCGGCGGCGGCCAGCCATTCGACGGCGGTGGCGTCGGGGCCGAAGCCCATCGCCAGCGCGACGCCGATGACGACGGCCATGCCGAGGAGCTGCTGGACGACGCTCGCGACGACGTGACCGGTCAGGACCGAGGCCCGCGAGATCCGCATGGTGCGGAAGCGGGCGATGATCCCCTCGGCCATGTCGGTGGCGACCATGACGGCGGTTCCCGTCGCGGCCATGGTCGCGGCCATGAGCAGGATGCCCGGGACGACGTAGTCGACGTAGGTGTCGCGCCCGCCGCCGAGGCCCGCGCCGAGCGCGCCGCCGAAGACGTAGACGAACAGGAACAGGAGGATCACGGGCGTGACGAGCAACTGCACGGTCATGGACGGGTAGCGGACGAGGCGCTTGAGCTGGCGCCGGACCATGGTGGAGGAGTCGCGGGCGGCGAGGGTGAGGGTGCTCATCGGAGGGCCTCCGTGTTCTGGCCGGTGGTCGGGTCGGCGTTCTGGCCGGTGGTCGGGTCGGTGTTCTGGCCGGTGAGGGTGAGGAAGACGTCGTCGAGGTCGGGGGTGTGGACGCTGAGATCGGCCGGTTCGACGCCCGCCGCGTCCAGCCGGGCGAGCAGGTCGCGCAGTGCCGCGACGCCGCCGTCGGACGGGACCTGGAGCGTGAGCCGGTCGTCGTCGGACGGGTCCACGAAGCCCCGGCCGAGCGCGCCGAGCGCGGTGTCGAGCGCGTCGTCGTTGGCGAACCGCAGGGAGACGTGGCCGCCGGGGATGAGCCGCTTGAGCTCGTCGGCGGTGCCCTCGGCGATCAGCCGTCCGCGGTCGAGGAGGGCGATGTGGTCGGCGAGCTGGTCGGCCTCCTCCAGGTACTGCGTGGTGAGGAAGATGGTGGTGCCGCCCGCGACGAGATCGCGGACGATGCCCCACATGGTGCGGCGGCTGCGCGGGTCGAGACCGGTGGTGGGCTCGTCCAGGAAGATCAGGCGGGGGTCGCCGACCAGGGTCATCGCCAGGTCGAGCCGCCGTTGCATCCCGCCCGAGTAGGTTCCGGCGGGCTTGCGGGCCGCGTCGACCAGGTCGAAGCGCTCCAGCAGCTCGGCCGCCCAGCGCTTGCCCGCGCGGCGGGGCAGGTGCTTGAGGTCGGCCATGAGGAGCAGGTTCTCCTCGCCGGTGAGCAGCTTGTCGACGGCCGAGTACTGCCCGGTGACGCCGATCGCGCCGCGCACGTCGTCGGCCTGGCGGGCCAGGTCGTGTCCCGCGACCCGGACCTCGCCGCCGTCGGCGCGGATCAGGGTGGACAGGATCTGGACGGTCGTCGTCTTCCCTGCGCCGTTCGGGCCCAGCAGAGAGAAGATCGTCCCTTCGGGGACGGCCAGGTCGATGCCGTCCAGCACGACCTTGTCGCCGTCCTTGCCCGCCTTGCCGGCGGGGTAGGACTTGCGCAGTCCGTTCGCTTCGATGGCCAGGTTCGTCATGGTTCTGCTCCTTCAGGGGCCGCGGCTTCAGAGGCTGCGGGCGGTGATGTCGCCGTGGGAGGTGGTGGCGCGGATCTCGAGCTCGGCGGTGCCGTCGTTCTTGAGGGCGTTGTCGATGCGCCCGGAGGCGGTGCCCGCGTCCAGGGCGGCCGAGACTCCGGCGGCGGCGCCGACCGTGATGTCGCCGGACCGGGTGCTGAGGACGACCGTGCCGCCCGTGGCCTCGGCGATCCGGATGTCGCCGCGCTGGGTGCCGATGTCGGCGGGGCCGGTCAGGCGGCCGATCTCGACGTCGCCGTCCAGCGCGGTGAGGCGGACACCGGCGGCCTCGTCGATCTTGACGTGGCGGTAGGCGCCCGCGAAGGCGAGGTCGCCGAGGCGGCCGACCGTCCGGAGTTCGGCGCCGGACGTCGTCGCCTCGACCCGGGAACCGGCGGGCAGCTTGACCGTCACCTCGACGGCCCCGGACGGGCCGAACACCTGGTTCCCGGCCGGAGCCTGGATCCGCAGGACGCCGTCGTCGCCGAAGCCGACCGTGGTCTGCTCCGCCGCCTTCACGTCGCGTCCCTTGGCGGCGCTCGCGGGCAGGACCTCGACCGCGGTGTCGGCCCGGTCCGCGGCGATGATCTGGACGCGTCCCGCGGGGATGTCGATGACGGCGGTGATCGGGGCGGTGGTGTCGAACTTCCGCATCGTGCTCTCCTTTGCGCTTGTCGTTTCCAACACTGGAAACGCTACGTTGCTTTCCGGATCTCTGCAACGCGTCTGTTGCGCTGTTGAAGTAACTATGCAGGTCAACACGTAGAAAGTGTTGCAACCGTCTTCAGAGTTAACGCAATGATGGCAAGGCAGTCATTGCAATGGAGTGGAGGTGAACGCTAGGGTGGAGGGGTCGGACCACCGCCGTGAAGGATCAGCAAGGAGATCGCGATGCCCGGAGGCAGGCTCACCCAGCAGGACCGGCGGCAGATCGCGCTGGGGCTGGCCGACAACCTCCCCTACGCCGAGATCGCGCGCCGGCTCGACCGTCCGACCTCGACGGTCACGCGTGAGGTGATGCGCAACGGCGGCCCGGCCGGGTACCGCGCCGACCTGGCCCACCGCGCCACCGAGCAGCGCGCCCACCGGCGGCGGCAGGCCGCGCCCCCGGGCGTGGAGGCGGCGCCGCAGCCCTACGGGCGCGACGCCGAGGCCGTCCGCGAGTTCACGGAGACGCTCACCACCGTCCTCATGGCCTCGGGCCTGCCGAAGATGATGGCCCGGGTGCTGGCCTGCCTCTACACCACTGATTCGGGCAGCCTCACCGCGTCCGAACTCGCGCAGCGGCTACAGGTGAGCCCGGCGTCCATCTCCAAGGCGATCACGTTCCTGGAGAACCTGGAGCTCGTCCGCCGCCAGCGCGACGAACGCCGCCGCGACCGCTACGTCGTCGACGACGACCTGTGGTACCAGTCGGTGATCCGCAGCGCCCGCGCCAACGACGAGTTCGCGGAGGCCGCGCGGCAGGGCGTCGCCGTGCTCCGTCCCGGCACCCCGGCCGCCGCGCGCCTGCAGAACGCCGCCCGCTTCCTCGACTTCGTCAGCGAGAGCCTCCTCCGCGCCGCCGAGCAGGCCCGCGAGGTCCTCTACACCCCGACCGAGCCGACTGAGCCGACCGAGCCGTCGCCTTCGGGCCGCCGGTAGATCCTGTTCTCCAGTGCCTGCTTGTAGAGGCGTCCGGCGCGGTAGCTGGAGCGGACCAGTGGGCCTGACATGACGCCTGCGAAGCCGATCTGTTCGGCTTCGGCCGACAGCTCGACGAACTCCTCGGGCTTCACCCACCGCTCCACCGGGTGGTGGCGGGCGCTGGGGCGCAGGTACTGGGTGATGGTGATCAGCTCGCAGCCGGCGGCGTGCAGGTCGCGCAGGGCCTGGGAGACCTCGTCGCGGGTCTCGCCCATGCCCAGGATCAGGTTGGACTTGGTGACCAGGCCGTCCTCGCGGGCGCGGGTGATCACTTCGAGGGAGCGCTCGTAGCGGAAGCCGGGGCGGATCCGCTTGAAGATCCGCGGCACCGTTTCCACGTTGTGCGCCAGCACCTCGGGCCGGGCGGAGAACACCTCGGCGAGCTGCTCGGGGACGGCGTTGAAGTCGGGGATGAGCAGCTCGACGCCGCAGCCGGGGACGGCGGTGTGGATCTGCCGGACGGTCTCGGCGTACAGCCAGGCGCCGCCGTCGTCCAGGTCGTCGCGGGCGACGCCGGTGATGGTGGCGTAGCGCAGGCCCATCGTGGCGACGGACTCGGCGACGCGGCGCGGTTCGTCGCGGTCGAGTTCGGCGGGCTTGCCGGTGTCGATCTGGCAGAAGTCACAGCGCCGGGTGCACTGGTCACCACCGATCAGGAACGTCGCCTCCCGGTCCTCCCAGCACTCGAAGATGTTGGGACAGCCCGCTTCTTGGCACACGGTGTGCAGGCCCTCGGACTTCACCAGCCCGGCCAGTTCCCGGTACTGCGGGCCCACGTGGGCGCGGACGCGCAGCCACTCCGGCTTGCGCTCGATCGGGACCTGGGCGTTGCGCGCCTCGATGCGCAGCAGCTTGCGTCCGGTCATGCGAGCGCCTCCTCCGGTGCGGGGTCGAGTGCGGGGACGATGTCCCGGGTGACGCGCGTGCGGGCCACGACCCTGCCGCCGCGCAGGACGATCCGGTCCTCGCTCGCGGCGGCGACGGCCTCGTCCAGGTCCGCCGCGCGGATCGCGAGAAGGTCGGCGGGGCTGCCGGGGGCGAGGTCGGCGGGCGGGAGCCCGAGGGCGGCGCGGGCGTGCGCGGTGACCGCGTCCCACGCGTCCGCGACGGGCAGGTGCGCGGCGGCGACCAGGAGCGACGCCGTCTCGAACGGGTCGATGCGGCCGAGCGGGTTGAACGGGTCGCGCCAGTTGTCCCCGCCGCCCGCGACGGCGACCCCGGCCTCGCGCAGCGCGGCCACGGCCGTCAGCCCGCGCGGTGTGCGCGTCGGCTCGTCGCGGCCTTGCAGGTAGAGGTTGGTTTGGGGGAGCGTCACCACGGCGACGCCCGCGTCGGCGAGCGCGCGGCTCACTTCGCGGCAGGTAGCGGGGTCCTGCTGGCCGAGGCTGACGCAGTGCGAGGCGGTGGCTCGCCCGTGGAGTCCCCGGCGGGCGACCTCGCCGGCGAACCGGCGCAGGGTGAGCATGTCCGGGTCGGTGGTCTCGTCGAGGTGCAGGTCGAGGGGCAGCCCGGCCTCGTCCGCCGCCGCGGCCAGGGTGCGGAGGGCCGCCCGCGGGTTCGGGTCGAGCGCGGGGGCGCCGCCGACCACGTCGGCGCCCAGCTCGATGGCCTCGGCGAGGAAGCGCCGGTTGTGGCGCCCGGCCGCCCCGGCGACGGGCGCGGCGGCCAGCGCGACCACCTGGAGGTCGATCAATGCGGCGGCGCGCTCGCGCAAGTCGGTCAGGACGCGCACGGACCGCGTGCCGATGCCCTCGCCCACGTCGGCGTGTGAGCGGACGGCCGTGTACCCGTGGGCGAGCGCGGTCAGCAGGGCCTCGGTGGCCCGGGAGCGGAGGTCGGCCTCGTCCATCGTCGCGTAGGCCGTGCGGATCGCGGTGACCGCACCGGGAAGGTCGCCGCGCGGGTTGGGCGCGCGGCGGGCCAGCAGCGCCTTGTCGAGGTGGGCGTGCGGTTCGGCCGGGGCCGGCAGCAGCAGGTATCCGGCCAGGTCGAGCCGGTCGGCGCCGGCCGCGCGGGGGTCGGTGGCGGCGCTCGCGCCGAGCGCGGCGACGCGGCCGTCGGCGATCAGGACATCGGTCGTCCCGCCCGCACGGGTGGTGGCGCGTTCCAGAAGCACGTGGTCGATCATCCCTGGCCCTACTGGCAAGATGTATGACATGTTGACAGTAACTGGACTGATGTGTGGAGGCAAGTGATGCGCGGTCTGAGCGGCACGAAGGTCCTGGTCACGGGGGCGGGC
>NZ_SMJX01000365.1 GCF_004348535.1 Actinomadura sp. KC216 | reverse complement strand
GCACGGTCTGCTCGATGCCCCAGACCAGGTTGGCGTTCTCGTCGCGGATCAGCAGGACCTCCTCCAGCGCGGGCCCCTCGGCGACCTTCGGGACGCTCGGCGGCAGCAGGAGGTCGGTGTCCGCGGGGACGTGGTCGGCGCCGATGGTGTCCAGGGTGAACATCGACCAGCGCCGCTGGTCCTCGTCGTCGCCTGCGCCGGCGGGGGTGAGCCAGAGTTTCTCCCCGAAGACGTCGGTGACCACCAGGCCGCGGATCTTGTTCATCGTGCCCACGGGCAGGTCGCAGGGCAGCTGGTACCAGTCGTTGCTGAACACGAGCGCGAATTCCAGGAAGATCAGGCGCGCCAGGTCGGTGCTGTCCGGGCGGACGGCGGCGAAGTTGGTGCGGCCGTCCTCGACCGCCCACCAGCGCGGCAGCGGCATTCCCGAGAAGCGGACCGGGGCCGGGAAGACCGTGCGGCTGAGGGTCTTCTCCGGGGGCTTCGTCCCGCCTAGGCGCGGTCCGGGGTCGACGGAGAAGGCGTGCCAGTCCAGTTCGCCGCCGGGGTATTCCTGGGCGGTGACGACCTTCTCACCGCCGCCGGGTACCGAGGCGGCGACGGAGAAGCGGTGTTCGAGGCGGCGCGGGTCCCAGGTGGCGTCGCCGGCGGGGCGTTCGGCGGTGACGCCGGTCGGCTGGTCGATCAGCGCGTCGAACCAGGCGACCAGGCGCTTGCCGAGGTTGTTGAGGGTGGTGCGGTGCAGCAGGCCGTTGATGCCGTCGGCGGCGTTCCCGCCGCCCTTGATGTGCCGGTAGAGCAGGTAGCCGTCCAACCGGCGGCCGGCGATCGTCTGCATCGTCGCCCAGACCTCGGGGTGCGCGAGCCGGGCGGTGTCCTCCTTCGCGGGGTGCTCGGCGTCCGGCAGCTCGATGGGGTACTTGGCGATGTACTGCCGCTCGAAGCGGAAGAGGTCCAGGCCGAGCAGGTTGTGCTTGCCGAGCAGCTTCAGCCACCGGTGGCCGATCAGCACGCGCAGGTCGAAGCCGATCTCCTCGTCGCCGAACGCGAACGGCAGCAGGCGGCGTTCGGCCATGGTCTCCAGCGGCCGGTCGGTGGGCAGGTCCTCGGGCGGGCCGCCGTGCGGGCGGAACCGGGTGGGGCGCGAGGGGCTGACCGCGTAGGTGGCGGTGACGGGCGATCCCGCGTCCGTGCCGCGGAACTCGCCCAGCTGCCACTGCCGGGTCAGCATCCACAGCGGGTCGCGCACCTCGACGCGCAGCGCCCGCTCGAAGTCGGCGGTGCGGGGGCGGCCCTCCAGCCGGTTCCACACGCCCACGGTCGGGTGGCGGCGCTGAGCCAGTTCCTCGGCGAACGTCGGCGGGACGGGGTTCGGCTCACTCATGGGCGGCCCTCCAGCGCAGGTTGGCGATCGCCAGGTCGGTGCCGATGGTGATCTGCCGCCGGGTCGCGGACATCACCGTGGCCGGGAGCAGGTGCGCGTACGCCGTGCCACCGAGATGCTCAGGCTCGACGGCGCGGGTCTTCGCCAGGTCGAAGGTCTCGACGATCGCGTCGATCAGGTCGCCGGGCGTCCAGCGTCCGGCGGGGTCGCGGACCGGCGGGACGACGAGGAGCATCGCCTGCGGGGGTTCGGCGTCCGGGCCGTCGTAGTGCATCGCGATGCCGGTGGTCTCGCGCTCGGCCGGGATCACCTCGGTCCATTCGTCGAACACCAGCCCGCACTGGTCGCCGATCAGCGGGGACGTGTAGTGCGCGGTG
The DNA here is from genome assembly GCF_004348535.1 of Actinomadura sp. KC216. Lineage (GTDB taxonomy): Bacteria > Actinomycetota > Actinomycetes > Streptosporangiales > Streptosporangiaceae > Spirillospora. Next base: position 6,065 of record NZ_SMJX01000365.1, on the reverse strand, counting down.
AACAGCAGCCGGTCCTCGCCGAGCTGGTCGGGCAGGTTCGGGTCCTTCGCGAACTCCATGGCGAGCCAGTGGTCGCCCGCGACGTACGGCAGCTGGACGGGCGACAGCGCCGGCTCCTTCCAGCCGAGGATGCCGAGCAGCCCGCCGGGTCCGAGGAGCCCGCCGGCGAGGGTCACGGTCTTCTCCCACAGCCGCGGCTTCTCTCTGACGCGGGCCATGCCGTGCAGCCAGTCGTCGACGGGGAAGTCCCGGGCGGGCGTGAGGTGCGCGACGAGCCTGTCGCTGTCGTTGCGGGCCTTGCTCCACTGCTGGAGGAGCCCGCTCGGCGGGGTGAACTGGGGCACGGCCAGGACGTCCTCGCCGAGCATGGCCTTGAGCGCGTCGGCGGCGGCCCGCACCCGGTCTGGGCCTGGGATTGCCTTGTCGTAAATCCCCAGGGCCGTGTTCGCGGCTTCGCCGCGTGCGGAGAGCTCGTCTTTCAGCTTTCCTGCGCGGGTGAGGAGTTCGCTGCCGAAAGCGACTACTTGGTCTTCGTAGGGCGTGAGGTCTAGTCCGGCGGGATCCACGTCGGTCAGCGGCAGGAGGGCCGCGACCTCGGCGAGCAGGCCGCTCAGGGTCGTCCTGGTGGTCTTGGCGATCCGGTTCAGCGTCTTCAGGCGCTCGTCGAAGTCGTCGCGGAGGTCGTCCACGCGGTCGCGGAGGTCGTCCACGTCCGGTGGGCGCGGGCCCGGCCTGGTGGTGAGCAGGCCCTCGGCCTGCTGCAGGATCCGGAACCGCTCCTCGAGGGGGGCGGACGGCGGCAGTGCGTCGTACTGGGCGAGCAGCGCGTCGGCGGCCCCGAGCGCGCGGGTCATCCGCGCGGCCACCTCGGCGACGGCGGCCAGGACGGCGGTGAACACGCCGCGCCGCCACAGCGCCACCTCGCCCCAGCCGCTGTGCACCAGGCCGAATCCGCCGGCCGCCACGGTCAGCTTCGCGTACCGGCCGAGGAACGTGTCGATCCCGCTGATCACCGCGGCGCGCGCCGGGGGCGCGCCTGCGGGGTACAGCTCCCCGAGGTCGGTGATGAATTCGGCGACGTCGTCCCGCAGGTCGGTCAGGGACTCCAGGACCTTGGCCGGACGTTCCCGCGGCAGCGTGACGGCGTCGTCCGCGGCGCGGGCGAGCGGGGCGCTCCCGGCGGCCGGTGCCAGGTCGCTCGGGCGCAGCGGCCGCGCGGTCGTCAGCAGCGTGCGCAGCGCCGCGACCAGCGGTGACAGCTCGAAGAAGCCGATCTTGCCGGCGAATCCGATGCCGTCCTGGTCGGAGATGCGGGTGGTGTACTCGATCGTCAGCTCGACGTCCGGGCGCGGCCTCGACTGCTCGATGACGACGCCGAGGATCCGGTCGTCCAGGTCGGTCATCGCCGCCGCGTCCGCCGGGCGCAGGGCCCAGAGCAGGTCGATCGCCTCCAGGCCGATCTCGTGCTGGGTGACCAGGCGGTGCCTCCTGGCTCCGCTGTCCGGGTCCTTCCAGGTGACCAGCGCGGCGACGGCCGTGGCGCTCGGCAGCACCGCCGGCAGCCAGGCGTTCACCGCCGGTTCGGCCCTGGCACGGGGCGTGCCGAGGCCGGGGGGACGGTCCGCCATGAGCTGGAGCCCGAAGCGGTGCGTCAGGGTGGTGCCGCTGCGCGGGGTCTCCACGATGGACGGCTCGGGCGCGACGCCTTCCTTGGCGTAGGCGTCCATGGTCGCCGAAGCGCGTTCCGGATGGCCTTGCAACGCCTGGTGGGTGCCCTCGGCCACGGCGAGATCCGCGAGCGCGTCGTGCACGTTGCGCAGCGCGTCGATCTCCTTGCCGATGTCCGCGACCACGCCCTCGTCGGCGGGTGGCAGGTCCGTGAAGCCGAACGGGTAGTGCTGGTCCGCCTCGGGCAGCGCGTTCACGTGCCGGAGCAGCGCCAGCCCGTCGATCACGATGCGGGCCTCGACTTCTTCGATGCGCTCGGGCGGCGCGGGATCGTCCGGCGTGGGGGCGGTCTCGTCGATCTTGTTGGCGCGGAGCGGGAACTTCAGCCGCAGGTCGGCGATGTACCGGTCGAGGCCGACCCTGCGGTCGTGCAGGCCGCGTTCGAAGCGGTAGCCGAGGAGGGCGCCGAGCGACTGGCCCTGGCGCATGCCGTCCAGGATGGTGAGGGCCAGCCGGACGCGCTCGGAGCTCAGGTTCACGGCGAACGCGCTCGTGTCCGGCGTCCTGTTGGCCAGGTATCCGGCCCGTAGCACGGCGGCCGTCCGGGCGTGGGCGGGCGACGGCGCGTGGACGTAGCCGCCGTTGGCGGTGTCGATCGGGATCGGGGCCGTGCCGAACACGGTCGCGAGGTCGGCGGGCGGCGTGACGTGCTCGCCCTCGTCGCTCTCCCGCCGGATGATGTTCTCCAGCCAGCCGTACGCGCCCAGATGGACGCCCCGCTTCGGCGCGGCGGTACCGTCCGGGCCGTAGCGCAGTTCGGCCAGCCGCTCGTTCGCCAGGCCGAGCCGCCACGCGTCGAGCCGGTAGGTGGCGCAGTCGATGTGCTCGGCGAGCACCCGCTCCAGCCGCGCCGTGGGCAGCCCGGCCAGCAGGCCGAGCGCCTTGGCCTGCTCGTCCAGTTCCGCGGTGGCCGGGTGGGTGCCGAGGACTGTGCGGAGGTGTTCGTGCACCAGCGTGGTCTGGCTGCCGGTCATCGGCGGGTTCGTCGAGTACAGCGTGCGGTACCGGCTCTCGCTCGGGATCGTCTGGCCCGGCTTGGGGATCTTGATGTGGACGAACGGCGCGTCCCGCGGGTCGGGCACCGCGGACCCCGGGGTGGCGAGCGCGAGCCGCCGCGCGGCCTCCGCCCAGCCGAGCAGTACCGCGTGCCGGGCCAGCAGGTACAGCATTGCCGACGGCGGCAGGTTGTCGAGGAAGCCCTCCTCCTTGCGCACCCTGTCCAGGTCGTCGCGGGCGTGGTCGGCGAGCCAGCGCAGGTAGTTGCGGCGGTCGGCGGTGTAGGCGCGGATCGGCTCGGTCTCCGACAGCGGCCGGTCGTCGACCAGCGGCGCCAGCAGCGGATGGTGGACGTCGGTGAACAGCCGGCGCAGCAGGTCGGGGTCGGCCGCCGGGTCGCTCGTCGGACGGCCGAACCGGGCGAGCAGCGCGCGGATCGGCTGCGGCATGGCCAGCTGGTCGAGCGCGCCCTTCACCTCGGGGCCGAGCGCGCGCAGGTTCTCCCGGTTGAAGATGTCCTCGACGCTCTGCGCGTAGCGCTGGTGGAACTCCGCCGAGGTCGGGTGCAGCGCCAGGATGTCCAGCAGTTTCTGGTGCGGTCCGTCCGCCCCGGTATCGGCCGGGCCGTTCAGGTGCTTGACGTGTTCCAGCGCGGCCTGCCAGTCCTTCGCCGCCTCCTTGAGGACGACGTTCAGCGCCCTGCGGTGCTTCGCGGTGTCCGGCCAGGCCAGCCGGGAGAACACGGTCGTCGGCAGGATGCCGTACGGCTGGCGGCCGATCTTCACCGCGGAGAGCGGGCCACGCCCGGACACGTGCTCAAGGAAGAATCTTCTGGTCTGCGCGATCTGCTCGTCGTTGAGCACGCCGTTCAGGAGCGCTTGCAGGTAGTGGCCCCAGGTCGCGGGCCAGAGCGCGGTGTGCGCGGCCCGCGCGTCGCGCCGGTCGGTGCCCTCGGCGTTCGGCATCCCGGCCAGCACCGCCGGGTCGAGGCCGAGCAGCTCGGCGAACCACTCGCCGTCGGTCTTGGTCGTCCAGTCCGCGGCCGCGGCGGCGAACCCGGCGGCCGTGGCCAGCCCCGCCTCGGCCTCGGCCGCGGCGTCCTGGCCGGCCGGGGCCTGCTCGGTGTTGTTCGTCGGCGTGCCCTGGGGCAGCAGGCCGAACCCGGACGGGCTGCGGAGCTGGCGCGTGAACAGGCCGCCGAGCGCCGTCGCGGACTGCTCCGGCGTGGCCTGCTCCCGCAGCCCCAGCACGATGAGCCGGTCGACCCGGTTCCGGAACGCGGCTTCGAGGGGGATCCGGATTCCCATCCCGGCGTTGACCGCCTCGGTGAAGTCGGTCAGCCAGCGCAGCGCGGGCGGGACGGTCAGCACGCCCGTGGTCTCGTTGATCCTGAGCTGGTTCTCCCTCGTCTCGCCCGGATCCGGGCTCACCGCGAGCGCCGGCCGCACCGGGCCGCCGGGCTTCGCGAACACCTGCGCGCCGTTCACGTACCCGAAGACCACGAACCGGTCGGGCAGCAGCGTGGCCTTCGCGGCCACGGTCCAGGACTGCGGCGCGATCTGGTCCGCGGGCGGCGGTGGCAGCACGAGGAACGCCACCACGACGTTGTCTCCGCTGCTGACCGGCGCGGCGTCCACGCCGTGCGGGCGGCGGGCCCGGATCGCGTCGGCCCGGGGCTTCCCGACGGACGCGAGCAGCGCGATGTCGGCGTCCCGCAGCTTGGCGCGGTCGCCGTGCGCGCGCCAGACGGCCGTCCAGTACGTGACGGCGGGCTGCCGGTCGTTCGCCGGGAGCGGCGCGGCGCTGACGATCACCAGGACGGTCGTCCCCGCCGGCACCCCGGTCGGACGATCGGCCGGGTTGGCGGGGCGGTGCCCCTGCAGCAGCCACCCCGCGCGCCCGGCGGGGACGCGTCCGGCCAGCTCCTGCCAGGCGGACCGCTCCCCCGCCGCCGACCCGCCGGACGCCCAGAGGCCCGTCCAGTAGGCGTCCAGCGCGGCGATCTCGGCCCGGGTGGGCCGGGGCTCGAACTTGTCGATGGCCCACTCGTCGGGGAAGACCCGGACGAGCAGCTCGTTCTGCGTGAAGCGCGTCTCCACCCGGACGGGGCCGAGCAGCACCGGGAAGTCAAGACTGAGGTCGGGCATCCGGCAGCATCTCCTGTGCGTGTACGGCCACCAGAACCGGTGCTTGGAAGAGGATGTAGGCGACGTCCGCGGAGCTGATGTCGGACTGCCAGCCCGCGAGGATCTTCACATCGTCCAGGCGCTGTTCTGCTTTCTCCTGGTCGTCCTCGTCGCCGTTGAACTCGTCGGCGAGCTTGACCTTGATGTCGGCGTCGAACTGGATGAACCCGTGCCGGTCCTGCGGGTCGACGCGGCCCCAGGACAGGTCGTTCCACACCTCGACCGGGGGCAGCTCGCCCGGCGGGTCCTCGTCGACGCCGAAGCGCGGGTCGCCCGGACGCTCCTTGATCACGAAGAACCAGCCGAGGTCGCCGCCCTTGCCACGTGCCTCGTCCGCGTCGAGATCGAAGCCGAGCAGGTAGACGTCGGGCTCCACCTTGGCCTCGTAGATCGGCAGCTTGACCAGCTCGGGGGGCGGGGGCAGGTTCGCCGGGAGCTTCGCCAGCTCGCGCTCGCCGCTGGTGTCGGGGACCCCGGGCGGGTCCTTCAGGACGAGCCACGCCGCCTTGTGCGCGTAGATCGCCGCGTTCGGGTACTTCTTCAGCAGCTCGCCGCGGATCACCAGCACGAGGTCGTTCTTCCGGCGGCTGTTCCCGCCCAGCCCGGTGGTGGTGCTCCACCTGTGGATCGGCGGGATGTCGTACAGCCGCTCGCGCCGCTCGGCGGCCGTCTCGCCAGGCCTGGGCAGCGCCGTCCGCGGATCCCAGAACTGCCGGAACGGGGTCCCGCGCGAGTCGGACGGGAACTCCCGCCAGAGCATCTCCCGCGCCATCTCGTGGTTGAGCCCGACCAGATAGGACTCGATGAACCGGCGGTTGTTCTCCAGCAGGGTGATCGAGTTCGCGGGGATCAGCCCGAGGTTCGGCACGAACGTGTCGACCGACATCTTCAGCAGGTCCTGGTACATCGGCATGTCGAACACCGGGTAGGCCATCACCTCGGTCAGCTCGGACAGCTCGCCGGTGGGGGGCCTCAGCCGGTCCGGCAGCCTCATCGAGGCGAGGAGGTTGTCCAGGACGGTCTTGTCCGAGCGCAGGCCGGTCATCACGTCGGCGGTCGCGTCGACCACGCCCAGTTTGGGCGGGTCGTCGACGTGGCCGCCCGCGGCGGCGTCGTCCCATCCGGCGTAGAGCTCCCGCAGCGCGTGCTTGAACG
>NZ_SMJX01000364.1 GCF_004348535.1 Actinomadura sp. KC216 | reverse complement strand
GGGTGGGGGCGGACGCGGGAACGCCCCCGGCCGGGACCGTTCCGGACGGGGGCGTGCGCCGCTCGGGCTCAGCGGTCGTCGGAGACCGTCGTCTTCTGGACCTGGAGCAGGAACTCGGCGTTCGACTTCGTCTCCTTCATCTTCTCCAGGAGGAGCTCCAGCGCCTGCTGCATGTCGAGCGCGTGCAGCACGCGGCGGAGCTGCCAGACGACGCGCAGCTCCTCCGGCGCCATGAGGATCTCCTCCTTGCGGGTGCTGGACGCGTCGACGTCCACCGCCGGGAAGATCCGCTTGTCGGCCAGGCCCCGGTTGAGCTTCAGCTCCATGTTGCCGGTGCCCTTGAACTCCTCGAAGATGACCTCGTCCATGCGGGACCCGGTCTCCACCAGCGCGGTGGCGAGGATGGTCAGCGAGCCGCCGTTCTCGATGTTGCGCGCGGCGCCGAAGAACCGCTTCGGCGGGTACAGCGCGGTCGAGTCGACACCGCCGGACAGGATGCGCCCGGACGCGGGCGCCGCCAGGTTGTAGGCGCGGCCGAGCCGGGTGATCGAGTCGAGCAGCACGACCACGTCGTGGCCCAGCTCCACCAGCCGCTTGGCACGCTCGATGGCCAGCTCCGCGACGGTGGTGTGGTCTTCGGCGGGACGGTCGAAGGTCGAGTGGATCACCTCGCCCTTCACCGTCCGCTGCATGTCGGTGACCTCCTCCGGACGCTCGTCCACGAGGACGACCATCAGGTGGCACTCCGGGTTGTTCTTGGTGATCGCGTTGGCGATCGACTGGAGCACCATCGTCTTGCCGGCCTTGGGCGGCGACACGATCAGGCCGCGCTGCCCCTTGCCGATCGGCGACACCAGGTCGATGATCCGGGTCGTCAGGATGCCGGGGTCGGTCTCCAGCCGCAGCCGCTCCTGCGGGTACAGCGGGGTCAGCTTGCTGAAGTCGACGCGGCCCTTGGCCTGGTCGGGCTCCATCCCGTTGACGGTGTCGAGGCGGACCAGCGCGTTGAACTTCTCGCGCCGCTCGCCCTCGCGCGCCTGCCGGACCGCGCCGGTGATGACGTCGCCCTTGCGCAGCCCGTTCTTGCGGACCTGCGCCAGCGACACGTACACGTCGTTCGGGCCGGGCAGGTAGCCGGTCGTGCGGACGAACGCGTAGTTGTCGAGGATGTCGAGGATGCCCGCGACCGGGATGAGGACGTCGTCCTCGGTGATCACCGGCTCCTCGTAGCGGTCGCGGCCGCGGCCGCGGTTGCGCTCGCGGAAGCGGCGCCCGCGACGGCTCCGGCTGCCGCCCTCGTCGTCGTCGTGCTGGCCGCCGCCGCCCTGGTTCTGGCCTCGCTGGCGGCCGCCGCCCTGCTCGCCGCGGTCGCCGCGCTCTCCACGGTCACCGCGCTCGCCCCGGTCACGGCCTTCGCCGCGCTCTCCGCGCTCCCGGCCGCCGCGCTGCCGCTGCCGTCCGCCGCCCTCGCGGCCTCCGTCGCGGTTCTCGCGCCCGTCACGCCCGTCGCGTCCGCCCTGGGACTCGCCGTCGTCGGTGTTCTGCTCCCGGCCCTGGTCTCGCTGGTCGCGGCCCCGCTCGCCGCGCCCTTCGCCCCCTCGGTCCTGCCGCTCGCCGCGCTGGCGGCCGCCCTGGCGACCGTCCCGCTCCGCGCGCTCCGGCTTCTCGGCGGTCTCCGGCTCCGCCTTCTCCGCCGTTCCGGCGGACGCGGCGGCCGGCGCCTGCTCGGCGGCCTGGCCCTGATCGCCGCCCTGCTCGCCCGAGGGCACGACGTCGTTCAGGCTCACCTGGTCGTCGGACACCTCGCGCTTGGCGGCGGTGGTGCGGCTCCGCCGGGGACGCTCGGTGCGGCCCGCCTCGGGCTGGGCCGAGTCGAGTGTGGCCGCGGCAGCGTCTCCCTGCGCGCCCCCCGCCGAGCCCTGCCCCTGGCCACCCTGCTTCTCCTGGATGGCCGCGATGAGCTGGCTCTTGCGCATCCCGGTCACGCCGGTGATGCCGAGGTCGGACGCGAGCGCCTTGAGCTCGGGCAGCACCATGGCCGACAGGCCGGTGCCCGACCGGCGGCGCCGGGGGGTGGCGGGAGCGGCGTCGGCGGCCTGTGCGGCGTCGACGGGTCCCGTACTCGATGCGTCCGTAAGGAGTTCGCTGGATTCGCTCACTAAGGGTCCTTCCCAGGGAGCGGGCGTTGGCCGGTGTTCGGCCAGCCGACCCGGTAGTGCGGCCCGGCGGGGGCGCCGGGACGGGCTCCGCTGATCACGGTGGGGCCGGGATCTGCGTGTTCTGGGCACAGCCAGATGGTGGACGGGACGGTTCGCTCGCGTGTGCTCCCGCTACCGCCACGTCCGAAGTTTCGCTGGAATGCCGGACAACGGGATGTCACGGTGTCGGGAAGCCTAGTACGCGGGACCGACACGGCCGAGAGGCCGGTCAGGTGACGCACGGCTGACGAGCACGCTGCCCCGAACGGGGCATCTGGTGCGGCATTCAGCCTAACATCACCAGGGCGCACTGCTATTCCCCAGAGGTCGATGTCTTCGCATTTTACCTAGCGGGAACGTGCCGGAACCCGCGTCGGCCGCTGCGCGACGCCTCCCCCGCCCCCGGCGCCGCCATCAGGACCGGAACTCCGATTCTCCGGCCACGACGCGTGCGCCGCGGGTCGCGACGTCCAACGGGTGCTTGAGCCAGCCATTACCCACTTCGGGGGCTATCGAATCAACTTGTGATGCGCTTGTGAAGGCGAGGACAGTGGGTCCGGCCCCCGAAATCACGGCCGGGACGCCCGCGGCGCGGAGCCGTCCGACGAGTGCGGCCGACTCGGGCATCGCGGGCGCGCGGTAGTTCTGGTGGAGGCGATCTTCGGTCGCGTCGAGCAGGACGTCGGCGTCCAGCCCGCCGGTGAGGGCCGCGATGAGAAGCGCGGCGCGTCCGGCGTTGGCGGCGGCGTCGGCGTGCGGGACGGTCTCGGGCAGCAGCCCGCGGGCCCGCTCCGTCGCCAGCCGCTGCTCCGGGACGAACGCCGTGACCTGCGTGATCTGCGTCTCAAGGCGGACCAGCCGGGGGCCGTGCGGGGTCGTCCAGGCGACGGTGAGGCCGCCCGCGAGGCACGGCGCGACGTTGTCGGGATGCCCTTCGATCTCGGTGGCGAGGCGCAGCGCGTCGTCGTCGCCGAGGAGTTTGCCGTAGGGGTGCAGCGCGCGGGCCGCGACGATCCCGGCGACGATCGCGGCGGACGACGAGCCGAGGCCGCGGCTGTGCGGGATGCGGTTGCGGCAGCGCAGCCGCAGGCCGCCGGGGCGCGTTGCGGGTCCGGTTCCGGCCAGGTCGTCGAGCAGGTCGAAGGTGCGGTGCAGGACCTTGACGATGAGGTGCCGCTCGCCCCGGTCGGCGACTTCGGCGCCTTCGCCGTCCACCTCGATGGAAAGCCCGCCGTCCGCAGCGCCTACCGCGCCCGCCGTGCCGATCTCGACCTCGACGTCGTCGTACAGGGACAGCGCGAGGCCGAGCGAGTCGAATCCGGGCCCGAGGTTGGCGCTGGTGGCCGGCGTCCGGACCAGGATCGGCCCTACCGTCCAGCCCCCGGAGTCTGTCGGGCTTTCGTCGTCTGTGGGGCTCACGTCAGGTGAGACCGAGCTCCGACGCGGCGGAGTGCGCGTCGACCTTGATGGTGGTCGGGGCGGGCGCGCCGGAGATCGCCCAGTCGGGGTCCTTGAGCCCGTTGCCCGTCACCGTGCAGACGACCCTGGCCCCGGACGCGACGACACCCTGCTCCCTCGCCTGCAGAAGGCCCGCGACGCTCGCCGCAGAGGCGGGCTCGACGAAGACGCCCTCCTCCCTGGCGAGAAGCCGGTAGGCGGCAAGGATCTGCCGGTCGGTGACCGAATCGATGGCGCCGCCCGACTCGTCCCGCGCGGCGATCGCCAGATCCCAGGACGCGGGGTTCCCGATCCGGATGGCGGTCGCGATGGTCTGCGGTTTCAGGACGGGTTCGCCCTTCACGAACGGTGCCGCCCCGGACGCCTGGAAGCCGAGCATGCGCGGGGTCTTCGAGGCCGTGTTCCCGTCGGCGTACTCCTTGTAGCCCATCCAATAGGCGGAGATGTTGCCGGCGTTGCCTACGGGCAGGCAGTGGATGTCTGGGGCGTCGCCCAGCGCGTCCACGATCTCGAACGCGGCCGTCTTCTGGCCCTGCAGCCGGTACTTGTTGACGGAGTTGACGAGGGCCACCGGATAGTCGACGGCGAGCTTCTGGGCCAGTTCGAGGCAGTCGTCGAAGTTGCCGTCCACCTGGAGGAGCCGCGCGCCGTGCACCAGCGCCTGCGCCAGCTTCCCCATCGCGATCTTGCCGTTGGGGACGAGGACCGCGCACGTCATCCCGGCCCGGACCGCGTACGCGGCGGCGGACGCCGAGGTGTTGCCGGTCGAGGCGCAGATGACGGCCTTCGCACCGTCCTCGGCGGCCTTGCTGATCGCGACCGTCATGCCGCGGTCCTTGAACGACCCGGTCGGGTTCGCGCCCTCGACCTTGAGGAACACCTCGCAGCCGGTCAGCTGGGACACCCGGGCGGCGGGGACCAGCGGCGTGCCGCCCTCCAGCAGCGTGACGACCGGCGTCGCGTCCGACACCGGAAGCCGGTCGCGGTACTCCTCGATTAGGCCCCGCCACGGGCGGGCGTTCGCGTTCACGTCGGTCTCCCTGAATGACCTGCGATGTTGCCCGGAGTCTACCGGTGCCGCCCCACCTCTTCCGGCCCGGGCGGGAGATTACGGACAGGGGCTTATTCCTCGCCCTCGACGCGCATGACGCTCGTCACCTCGCGGACGATCTCCAGCCCGCGCAGCCCCTCGACGGTCGCCGCCAGGGCCGCGTCGGGCGCCCGGTGCGTCACGACGACGAGCTGTGCCTCCTCGCCCAGCCCGACCTGCCGGACGGCCTGGATCGACACCCCGTGCCTGGCGAACTCCTCGGCGACGGTGGCGAGGACCCCGGCCTCGTCGGTCACGTCCACCTGGACGTAGTAGCGCGTTACCGTCTCACCCATCGGCAGGACGGGAAGCTCCGCATACGTCACTTCCACTGGGCCGGGCGTCCCACCGGCCACGTTCCGGGCCACCGCAACGAGATCGCCCAGCACCGCAGAGGCCGTCGGAGCGCCACCGGCGCCCGCGCCATAGAACATCAGCGAACCGGCAGACTTCGCCTCGACGAACACCGCGTTGTACGCCTCGCGGACACTCGCCAATGGGTGAGACCGGGGAATCATGGCCGGATAAACACGAACCGACACACCACGACCATTCCCGTTGTGCCCGTCCGCCGAAGGAATCCGCTCGCAAATAGCAAGAAGCTTGACGACGCAGTCCATGCCCTTGGCACCGGCGATGTCGGCGGCGCTCACCTCGGTGATGCCTTCGCGATGGACGTCCGCGGCCGTCACCGGAGTGTGGAACGCGAGCTGCGCCAGAATCGCCGCCTTGGCCGCCGCGTCGAAACCCTCCACATCGGCGGTCGGGTCGGCCTCCGCATAGCCGAGCGACTGCGCTTCCTCCAGCGCCTCGTTGAACCCTGCGCCGTACGTGTCCATCTGGTCGAGGATGTAGTTCGTGGTGCCGTTCACAATGCCGAGCACCCGATGGACGTGGTCGCCGACCAGAGACTCTCTCAACGGCCGCAGCAACGGAATGGCACCGGCAACCGAAGCCTCGTAATAAAGGTCGGCGCCGTACTCCCTGGCCGCCGCGAACAGCGTCGCGCCGTCCTCCGCCAGCAGCGCCTTGTTCGCCGTGATGACCGACTTGCCGGACTTCATCGCCTCCAGCATCAGCGACCTGGCGGGCTCGATGCCGCCGATCACCTCGATGACGATGTCGACGTCGTCCCTGGTCACCAGAGTCTGCGCGTCCGTCGTCAGCAGCTCCCGGTCGACGCCCTCCCGCACGCGGTCCGGCCGCCGCACCGCGATCCCGGCCAGCTCCAGCGGCGCCCCGACCCGCGCGGCGAGATCGTCGGCCTGCTCGCTCAGCAGCCGGACGACCTCCGTGCCGACCACGCCGCAACCGAGCAGCGCCACGCGCAGTCCGCGTTTCACGCTCCGACCTCCGCATCGAGCCGCAGCAGGTCGTCCGCGCTCTCCCGGCGGACGATCACGCGCGACCTGCCGTCCTTCACCGCCACCACGGCGGGCTTCGGGACGAAGTTGTAGTTGCTGGCCATCGACCGACAGTACGCACCGGTCGCCGCCACCGCCACAAGGTCCCCCGGCGCAAGATCTTCGGGGAACCACAGGTCCCGCACCACAATGTCGCCGCTTTCGCAGTGCTTGCCGACAAGCCTACTGAGCATGGGCGATGCGTCCGACGACCGGCTCGCCAGCGCCCCGGTGTACTCGGCGCCGTACAGCGCGGTCCGCAGGTTGTCGCTCATGCCGCCGTCCACGGACACGTACGTGCGCAGGCCCTCGACGTCCTTCACCGTCCCGACCTCGTACACCGTGACGCCTCCCGGGCCGATGATGGCCCGGCCCGGCTCCACCGTCAGCCGCGGCATGGCCAGCTCGTACGCCCGGCACTCGCGCGCCACGATGTCGCGCAGCCCGTCCGCGATGGACTTCGGATCGTGCGGCTCCTCCCCGGGCACGTACGCGATTCCGTACCCGCCGCCCAGGTCAAGCTCCGGGAGCTCGATCCCGTGCTCGTTCCGGATGGCCACCAGAAGCTCGGCGAGCCGGTGCGCGGCGACCTCGAAACCGTCCACATCAAAAATCTGCGACCCGATATGGCTGTGCAGCCCCACGAGCTCCAACTGCTTCAGCTCAAGAACCCTGCGCACGGCCTCCAGCGCGGCCCCGGAACTCCTGGAGAACCCGAACTTCTGGTCGTCATGGGCGGTCGCGATGAACTCATGCGTGTGCGCCTCGACACCCGTGGTGACACGCACCATCACCTTGGCCCGGACACCCTTTTCCTGGGCGAGATAACCCACCCGGGCTATCTCCTCGAACGAATCCAGCACGATCCGCCCAACACCAGCATCAAGCGCCTTCTCAATCTCCCAAGACGCCTTGTTGCTCCCATGCAGAGTCACGCGCTCCATGGGGAATCCGGCCGCCACCGCAACGGCGAGCTCGCCCCCACTGCAAACGTCCAGACCGAGCCCTTCCTCCTTCAGCCACCGCGCGACGGCAGTGCACAAAAACGCCTTACCGGCATAGTGCACGTCCCCGTCATGGAAGGCCGCCGCATATTCCCGCGCACGGCTCCGCACGTCGTCCTCGTCATACACGTATAGGGGCGTCCCATATTCACGTGCCAGATCCCGCACATCGACACCACCGACCGACAGGACGCCATCAACCCGCTTGGCGCTCCGCGGCCAGATCGCAGGCTCCAGCGCGTTCAGATCCTCCGCCGGACCGGCCGGATGGTCCTCCGGCAGCACGTCGGCATGCCGCGGCCCAGCAGGATGTACTCGACTCATATCCGCTCTCTAGGGGTCTCACCGATCATGTTCAGCCCATCGCCGAGGACGACTCTCACGGCCTCCGCCAGGCCGATCCGTCCCTCGTGCACCGCCCCTGGGGCCTCATCGCCCTTCGGCACGGCAGGACACCGCTCGTGGACGTCGTGGTACGCCCCGGCCACTCTTTCCAAACAGAACATCAGCGGCCGTGCATCCCGTTCCCGCTCCGCCTGCAGAACCCGTCCCCGCACATCACCCAGCACCCCCACAAGCTCAAGCTCCTCCGCCTGAACCTCCCGCAGCGGGCCCCGCCCGATCCCAAGCTCCGCTGCCCAACGCTGCACCCAACAGGCCCGCGCGTACGCGTACCGCACCGAAAACCCAGGATTC
>NZ_SMJX01000363.1 GCF_004348535.1 Actinomadura sp. KC216 | reverse complement strand
GCCTCACGCGAGAACCGCACCCGGATCTCCCGCCCGGGCGTGTGCCGGATCGCGTTCGTCACCAACTCGCTCGCGATCAGCGTCACGTCGTCGCACAGCACGTCCAGCCCCCACGAGACCAGCCGCAACTCCACCAACGTCCGAACCCGCCCCGGCACGGTCTCCGCGGCCAAGCACGTCAGGCCCAGCCCGGCCTCCGGCACCTCGCCGATCGGACCGCACCCCATCACGCCCACCGCGGCATCACCACGGCCCGCACCTGCGATGTGGCATGCCCCCGGGAACCACCTTCCGGTCAAGGGCTCGGCCGGCGAGGCGATCGCCGCGTCCGGGCTCGTCGTGCTGTGAGGTGTGTCGAGGATGCGCCCGTGCAGCCGGACGCCGGAACTCCGTTCCCAGGACGTCCAGGACGCTTTCGAGTTAGCGTCGACGACGTCCGAGCCGTCCAGCCGAGGGGGTGCAGGTGTGCCGAACGACGCGCTACGACAGGCCATGACGAATGCGAGACTGACAGAGCAGGAACTCGCCGAAGCTTGTCAAGTGGACGTCAAGACCGTGGCCCGGTGGGTAGCCGAAGAAGATCGCACACCGCACCCGCGTCACCGCTGGGCAGCCTCGGACGCCTTGGGAGTTGATGAGGGCATGTTGTGGCCTGACGCCATCCGCAAGAACGTCAAAACAGGACCCGACCGCGAGATCGCGGCGGTGTACCCCTACCGCTCCGCCTGCCCCAAGACCGTCTGGCGCCGCCTCATCGGGGAGGCGAGCAAGGAACTGACCTTCGCCGGCTACACGAACTACTTCCTGTGGCTGGAGATCCCCAACCTGCGGACCGTCCTGCGCCGCAAGGCCGAAGGCGGCTGCCGCGTGAGGTTCCTGGTCGGAGACCCCGACAGCGAGGTCACGCGGCACCGCGAGCGACTCGAAGCGGTCCCGCTCACCGTGAGCACCCGCATCAAGATCACCCTGGACGAGCTCTCCAGGATCGCGGACGTGCCCGGCATCGAGGCGCGCTACGGCGACGACCACATCGCCATGAGCGTCTTCGTCTTCGACGACGAGATGCTCGTGACCCCGCACCTGGCACACCTGGTCGGGCACGACTCCCCGATGCTCCACATAAAACGCCACCAGGACGACGGCCTCTACGACCGTTTCGCCTACCACGTCACCGAACTCTGGAACACTGGCCGCCCCATCACCACATTCACCCCCCAATAACCGCACGTGGCGTGCCACTGCCACAAACCCACCTGACCCACCCAAGTCGTTCCCTTGGACCGTGGTGACACAGCGGTCTCCCGCTAGGCTCTGCTGGTTCCGCACCCGCGGCAGGGAGCTCAGGGAAAATGCAAGAGATCGAGGTCAAGTACCGGGTGATCGACGAAGACCGCTTGGTACGTGCGCTCACCGACCAGGGTGTGAAGTTGTCCGATGCGGTCCACCAGGACGATCAGGCCTACGCCCCGGAGTGGTGGGATTATGGCCAGCCGAAGGCCGGTGTCCCCTTCGCAAGACTCCGAACCGTCGGTGACCAGCACCTCTTGACCGTCAAGACGCCCCAGGACAATGAGTTGGCCTGCCTGGAAGCCGAGACGGTCGTCGCCGATGCCAAGCAGATGCACGCCGCTCTGCTGCTGATGGGATTCCGTCCGACAGTCCGCATCGTCAAGGAGCGCCGGAGGGGCCAGGCCGGGAACATGGCGCTGTGCCTGGACGACGTCCGAGACGCGGGATTGTTCTTCGAGATCGAGACCGTCCTCGGCGATGCGGAATCCGGCACCGTCGCCCAGGCTCGGCTGGACGCGTGGGCGAATGGTCTAGACGCCAAGTTGGAGCGCGTCACCGAGACCTACGACTCAGTCGTACGCGCGAACCAGCAGTGCATCGGCTGAGGCGGGCCGATCAGAACAACGCGCCAACGCTGGACGGATCGGCTGTTGCCAGCAACTTGGGGACGACTCTGAGACTCATGGTGACCGCCGCATGATCGGTGAGCTTGCCTTCGCGAGTCTCGTGCAGGTACCGGCATCCGGAAACCAGCCCAGCAACCGCCACACCGGTGTGCAGGTAGTCGTATCGATACCCGTCTCCGGTACGGCCGATCCACGAGTGGGCTTGCTCACCGGGGTGAACGCGTGCGTACGCGTCCGCATAGCCGCTGGCCTCCAGCCGCTCCAGCAGCCCGTACTCGAACGGCAGAAACCCACGGTGGCGTGGCTGGTGATCGCGAGCGATGACGTTGTAGTCGCCGCCCAGGACGGTATGTGACGCCAAGTCCGACGGCAGCGCGTCCAACGCATCCAAGAGGGTCGCGATGAACATCTGTTTGCGTGCGGTCTTGGACTCGCTTCGATCCCTGCTCGGCACATAGACCGACACCACAAAGACCTGAGGATCGCTGTCCAGCAGACAGGCGGCGACCCGGCCAGGAACCGACACGCCCGCCAGCCACCTCGGATCAGCAGCCAAGGTCTTCGCCCGACTGACCAGAGCAGCGCCACGATCTCCCTCATCCGCGGCCTTGATCACCGTCCAGCCGCCCTGGCGGAATTGATCCAGCAGATAGGCGGTCCCTGGCCCGGCGCTGGTCTCGGTCAGTAGCAGCACATCTTCGGACCGCTTTGACAGCCAGCCCAAGAGTGCTTCAGCCCGGGGGCGCGCCGCCGCGCCCAGGTTAAGGGTCAAGACGGACAGCATGCCTTGGCCAGTCTCCCTCACAACCCCAAGGGGTCGATCTTTCTCAGCATCCCCGCAAGAACTCCTGCGGGATTCATACCACGACAGTCGATCCGCGCCTGCCGCCATCGGTGCCACCGCAGGAAGCGGTACGCTCCCCTGTAGAGTTCCAGTTCCCGTGCTGGAGAGCAACACTTCTCGAATCTGCTGAGGGTCCCGCGTTCCTCCAGCCGTCCCGTGATGATCTCCGGGTCCTCTTCCAAATAAATGGTCAGGGACGGACGCGGCGCGAAATCGTTGAGGCGCCATATCTCCGAGAGCCGGAACCCATCGAGGCGTTGCAAGACCAGGGACGAGGGCACGTATCGGTCACTGACCACCATCCTTCCCTCGCGGAGGGCGGGAGTGATCTCGTTCCCCACATGCACCGCGCGGTCAGCGGCTACGGCCAGCGCAAGCGCCCTGCCAGGCAACTCATCCTCGGTTTCACGGATCAAATCTCCCAGCCGCGTCCGGGTGGGTTCGGCGGTCAGGTGTACGCCGTGCCCGCGCGCAGCGAGCCGTGCTGCTAGAAGGCGGGCTCCGGTCGTCTTGCCGACACCGTTTGGCCCCTCAATGACGATGAATGCGGCCGTCATGCCGAATACCGCCCGATCTGCAGCAGTGGCTTGCCGTCAACCACCGGACACTGCTCGACGTCCACGTCACCAATTCGCTCACCTCGTGAGATCAGCGCCGCCGGACATCCCTTCCCACAACCGCTGTTCAACGAGCATGAGCCACAGGTTGCGTTCGAGCCCATGCCCAGGTGTCTGGCCAGGTCGTAGTCGTCCAGATCATCTGCAACGTCACCAGTGAGGATGTTTCCGACGAGGAACTCTGTGTCGGAATACCGTGACAGCGGCGTTCGCGCGGCGAATACGAGGTACGGGCAGACGGCCGTTTCACCGTTCGCGAAGACGTAGATGAGCTTGCCTGCGTCGCAGCCGGCCAGGGGTTTGCCGTCGTTGGGGAATCTGATGTGCACGAGCTCGACGCCTTGCCCTGCGAAGCGCCCAGTGACGTCTCGGATCGCTCGCATTACCTCCCCAGGCGCAGCAAGGCGCCCACGTGACTTCACTCCGCGCCCGAAGGACGACAGCGGATTCATCAGCACGTACTTCGCCCGGACCTCCACTGCAAAAGCGCATGGATCACCGAACTCCTCGGGGTCAGTGAGGGCGTTGGGCGTAGACAGCAGGCCTTGCAGCAGCCCGGCGGCGGCGAACTTACGCGCGGTCTCGACCGTCACCCCGAACGAGGAGGTGTTGCCGCGGAACTTGCCGTGCGAGCCGGGCCGGAAACCGTCGAGGCTGACGTTGACATGGACGTCGCCGAGCTCAGCGAGCTCGGCGATCTGCTCGTCCGTGGTCTGGGTCGCGTTCGTGCAGATGCCCACCGGAAGCCCGGAGCCGGAAACGGCGCGGCATATCGCGATCAGGTCGGGATGGACGAACGGCTCTCCGCCGGTCAGCGTGATGCGCTCGACTCTCGCAGCCTGCAGGCGAGGCAGAACGATTTCCCCGAAGTCGTCCAGGGAAATGTCCGTGCCTTCCTTGGTGGAGGACACGAAGCAGTGAGCGCAGTGCAGATTGCACCGCTCGGTGATCTGGACGAGCGCCTTACGCTCCCCATCGCCCACCGATGTCCGGAAGTAACAAGAGCTGGCTCGCGAATCGACAATCAACGAACGTTTCACCGCAGCCGCACCTTTCCGCTCCAGACCTGGGTTATACGGCTCACCGAGGCCAGGTCCACTCGACGTTGGGGAACATGCGGTACTTCAACAGCCGGTCGATCCGCTCAGCTGCCTGCTTTGCATCGCCGCACGGGGACAGGAGACCGCCGCGTCCCTTTCCTGCCTCGAAGTAGGCCCAGGCACCGCCCGGCGTCGCCCGAACGGTCACCACGGCCCCGACGTCCTCTGCCGCCCCGCTCGCATAGACCCACAGCAGCGGCACCGGAAATCCGTACTCTTCTTTCTCGTACAGTTCCACACACCGCCAGCCTTTTGGCTTGAGCGCGACGACAAGGAGCTCCAGGTTGCGCACCGCCGCCTCGTCCCCGAGGAGGGTCCGCCACCGCAGGACGGCTTGCCACCGCCCGACCGCCTGACGCACGCCCATTTTCGGCACCTTTCCGGGATCTGTTCGCTGCTCAGCTCACACGCACGGGTCAGGCGGTGACGCGCGACCAGACCCACTTCCCCTTCGGGTCGGTCACCGTCACCCCGCACTCGGACGACAACATCTCCACGATCGGAAGCCCTCGACCACCCGTGCCGTCATCGCCTCCCGTCTCCAACGCCGAAGCGTCCGGGGACACGTCACCGGCGACCGTCTCCGGCCCCCGCTTGCGCATCGGCAGGACGTCCGAGGAATCCCACACCGCCAGCAGCACCCCGCCCGCCTCACGCGAGAACCGCACCCGGATCTCCCGCCCGGGCGTGTGCCGGATCGCGTTCGTCACCAACTCGCTCGCGATCAGCGTCACGTCGTCGCACAGCACGTCCAGCCCCCACGAGACCAGCCGCAGCTCCACCAACGTCCGGACCCGCCCCGGCACTGTTCGCGCCGCCAAGCACGTCAGATTCAGCCCGGCATCGGGCACCACGTGCGTGCCCACCGGCCCGCACCGCATCACGACCACCGCGCCAACTGCGACGGCGCCAACGATGGGACGAGCGTCCCTCCTTGCACGACTGCCTGGTGCCCCAGTCGCGCGAGCGGCATGGCCGAAGCGTTCGACGTCTCGCATTCACCACTTTTCATGGCGGGACCCACCTTCCGGTCAAAGCTCGGCCAGCGGGACGATCGCTGCGTCCGGGCTCGTCGTGTCGTGAGGCATCGAGGATGTGCACGCCTCGGGGCTCTATGGCTCGTCAGCCAGCCCCTCCAAACACAACCTCATTAGAGGTAGCTCTATTAGAACACGCGCGCTCTGCCGTGTCAATAGAGGTACCCCTATTGACCTACACTGCTCACATCGACGGTTACCGCTACCGTTAATCCGACACGAGGAGGCAAGTATGGGCATCGGCTACCGCGAGCTGGCCGACATCCTCAGGGATGCCATAAGGCGGGGCGAGTACCTGCCGGGTAGCACGCTGCCCAAACAGGAGGAGCTCGCTCAAGAGCACCGGGTCAACATCAAGACAGTCCGCCAAGCCATCCGGATGCTTGAGGCCGAGGGGCTCGTCACGCCGGTTCGGCGCCGTGGGACCGTGGTCCGGCTGCGACCCCCCATGGAGCGACTGGGCATCGACCGCTACGCCAAGAGCAAGTGGAAGTTCAGCGGTCTGGTCGCGTTCGCCGCGGACCGCGAAGCATCAGGCCGTGAGTGGAAGCCGACCGACCAGACACAGCAGGTCCGCAAGGTGGGAGCGGACGCCGAGGTAGCTGCGGCCTTCGAACTGGAACCGGGTGCCCACGTCTACGAACGGGCCCGCTTGGTGAAGGAGGGCGACACACCGACCCACACCCTTACCAGCTACTACAGACCGGAAGACGTCGAAGGAACACCGCTCGTCGACCCGACGCCAGGGCCTGCCGGTCGAGGCGGAGGGTTCGCTGTTCTCACCCTTCAGGGACTGGAGCCCGACAGCATGACGGAGAGCTTCCACGCCCGCATGCCCACACGAGAAGAAATCGATCTCCTCCAACTGCCTGCCGGAGAACCCGTGATGATCCTTCAGCGCCAGACGTACACGCGCGATGGACGCACGGTCGAGTTCGCGAGGGGCGTCCATGCAGCCTCGCGGTTCTCTTGGTCGTACACGTTCAAGATTCCCGACTGAGGAGCGGTCCTTGCCTGCCGTGCTGCTGCCCGACGCCTACCGTGCCGACGTGGAGACACTGTGGGACTACCACGACATGCACCATGCCATCCGGCTTAGCGACGTTGGAATCGGACTCGGCAGCCATGACCTTGGGGTGGCCACCTTCACGGCGGAGCTCTACCAGAGGGGCATGTTTCCTCGCATCGTCTTCACCGGCGCCAACGCACCAACGACGATCGAGCGGTTCCCACGCGGCGAGGCCGTCCACTACCGCGAACACGCGCTCCAACTTGGTGTTCCCGCCAAGGCCGTCCTTGTCGAGCCCAATGCCACCAACACCGGGCAGAACATCGAGTTCACCCGCAAGCTCCTCACCGACCACGGCATCGAAGTCCGCTCAGCGATCCTGGTCTCTCGGCCGTATCAGCAGCGCCGTGCCTACTCCACCGCCAAGAAGGTGTGGCCAGAGCTTGAGATCATTTGTGCGTCACGACCGCTCTCGCTGGATGAGTACATCGCGAGCATCGGCGATGTCACACGCGTCATCAGCATGCTGGTCGGCGACACCCAACGCATCATGATCTACCCCGAACGGGGATTCGCCATCCCGCAGGAAATCCCGCCGGAGGTCGAAGCGGCCTACGAACGCCTGGTCGAGGCCGGATTCACCAGCAGACTCATACGGTGACTCATCTTGAGGACAGCGAGGCTCGGACCATCCTCGGCGGCCCGGGCCTCAATGCTCAAACAGACATACGTCAGGACTTGCGCCCCAACGCGCGCAACCCCGCCTCCGCCACCTCAGGAGAGACGATCACGGCGACCAGCTCACCGTCCTTCGTCAGAGGAACGGTGTTGCCCGCTTCAACCGTCTGGATGTACAGGTCGAGCGTGCTCTCTAGAAGCGCAGAGTCGGCGTACCGTCGCCCTGGCTGAGGTTCTCTCACGCCGCTCAGCGTAGCCGCCGCCCGCCGACGTCCCGGTTGGCCAGCGGGATCTGGCGGAGGGCTTACCCCTGGCCCGGGTGGGCTGTTCTTCGAAGGCCGCACTTGGCGGGGGTTCTGAGATCGGCCTGGCCGAGTCGCGACCCCGTCGACCATTCATCTGGTGTGCGCGGGTCAGTACGGCAGACGTCAGACGGGCTTCCTCAGGCCTTGCGCCCTCGGCCAGGACACCCAATGAGGAGTCGGACCCTGCACGAACGCCTAGATGGCCTGCGACACTTCCGAGCCGACCATCAGCATCAACGCGGCCACCGCCAGCATGGCCAGCAGCAGCCCACGTTTGTTCAAATGTGGACGAGTTTCTGCACGTTCCCCAGCCCGGCTCTCGTTGGGGAGCGGGCCAGGGGTCAGGG
>NZ_SMJX01000362.1 GCF_004348535.1 Actinomadura sp. KC216 | reverse complement strand
GCCCCCGACCTCGCCCCCACCCCGGCCGCTGCCTCGTCCGATCCTGACCCGGAACCAGTGGTCAAGACACTCCCTCCGCTGGCGCGGGGCGTGCTGGAGTCGGTCGCGGTCGAGCACGGGGTGTGCATCCGGCCGGTGCCCATGCGGCGCGTCGACCTGACCACGGGCGCGGCCGAGGTGGTCTATGTCCCCTGCGGGCACACGCTGGCGTCGGTGTGCCCCTCGTGCGCCGAACGCAAGCGCCAGCTCCGCGCGGTCCAATGCCGCCAGGGCTGGCACCTCACCACCGAACCCGTCATCACCCGCGCCGACCCCGATGAGGAACAGCGCGCGTGGATGGAGCTACGCGCGCACGCGGCGGCGGCCCGCGACCACGCGGCCCAGAACGGCGCGGCGGAAGGTGAAGACGCCGAGTTCTGGGACGCCGTTGTCCGCGACCTGGATCACGAACTCGAACGCTCGGGCGTGCGCGGTGCGCTCAAGACCGGTGAGGAGTTCAGGGGCCGGCGGACCCGGTCCACCCGGCGGCGGCAAGATGCTCCGGACCTTCCTAGGCGGCCGGTCGACTCCCGCACCCTCGGCAAGGTGTTCCGCGGCCGGGACGGCCGAACCTTCCGGCCCTCGCTGTTCCTCACCCTCACCCTGGACTCCTACGGCCGGGTCCGCTCGGACGGAACCCCGGTCGACCCCGAGTCCTACGACTACGCGCGGGCGGCGCGGGACGCGTTGCACTTCTCCAAGCTGGTGGACCGGTTCGTGCAGAACCTGCGCCGCTTCGTCGGCTACGACGTGCAGTACTTCGCCACCGTCGAACCACAGCGGCGGCTGGCCCCGCACCTGCACATGGCCATTCGCGGAACCATCTCGCGGGCGGAACTGCGGCAGGTGGTCGCGGCCACCTATCACCAGGTGTGGTGGCCCTCCACCGACCGCGTGGTCTTCGAGGGGGAGCGGCTGCCCGTCTGGGATGCGGCGGCGGGGGACAACGGCGGCTACCTCGACCCGGCAACCGGGGAAGTCCTGCCCACCTGGGATGAGGCCCTCGACGCGCTCGGCGCAGACCCGGACGCCGAACCTCTGCACGTGGTCCGGTTCGGACGCCAGATCGACGCGCAAGGCGTCCTGGCCGACACTCCAGAATCCCGCAAGCTGATCGGCTACCTCACCAAATACCTGGTCAAAGGTGTGGCCGAATGCCACCAGGCCACAACTGAGGCGCAGCGCGAACACGTCGACCGGATGGCCGAAGCACTCCGCTACGAACCGTGCTCACCGACGTGCGCGAACTGGCTGCGCTACGGCATCCAGCCCAAGAACCCCCGCAAAGGCATGACCCCCGGCTTCTGCATAGGCAAGGCACACCGCCGCGAACACCTCGGCTACGGCGGACGCCGCGTCCTGGTCTCCCGCAAATGGTCCGGCAAAACCCTCGCCGACCACAAAGCCGACCGCAAAGCCTGGGCCCTGGCGCGGCTGGCTGAGGCCGGAATCCCCGTCACCAACCCCGCCGACCCCACCGCCATCCACGTCTGGGAACGCGCCGGCCCCGGCGACCCCGACGTGAAACCCACCGAACAACGACTCCTCCTCCTCATCAACGAACGCATCCAACGACGCCGCCAGCTCGACGCGGCGACCAACAACCCCACCCCAGAACTTTCGGCAACTGCGGAGGCAGCGTGAGCACTCGGCGCGATGAACTCCTGACCGTCCCCCAGGTCCTGGAAGAACTGGGCGGCGTGTCTGAGCGGACGTTCTACCGCTGGCGCGAGATCGGAAAGGCTCCGGAGGCTATCC
Organism: Actinomadura sp. KC216; assembly: GCF_004348535.1. GTDB lineage: Bacteria > Actinomycetota > Actinomycetes > Streptosporangiales > Streptosporangiaceae > Spirillospora. The sequence goes on along the minus strand of NZ_SMJX01000362.1, from coordinate 6,066 downwards.
GGCTCCCGAACAACGAGCTTCGCGTCTGGCGTAGTGAGCTGATGCGCTGGCTTGGGACGCTCCGGGAGGCGGCGTGAGGACGTCGTACAAGGTCAAGTTCTGGGAGATCCGCCCGAACAAAGCCGGGCCGAAGTCGAGCAAGGCGGGCAAGGTCATCTCGTACACGGTGCGGTGGACGGTCGCCGGGCGGGAGAAGTCGCAGACCTTCCAGCGGTCGTCGCAAGCGAAAAACTTCCTGTCTGACCTGCGGCAGGCTGCCAAGAACGGCGAAGAGTTCGACATCGCATCCGGGTTGCCGCTGTCCAAGCTTCCGAACGAGACGGCGGAGAAGCCAGCTCGAACATGGCTGGAGTTCAGCCGGGCCTACGTAGACATGAAATGGCCAGGGGCAGCACCCAACAGCCGCGACGGGCTTACCGAGACGATCGCGACGGTTTCGCCTGCGCTGGTACGCGAGGATGCGCCGGACTCACCAGACTCTGAAGTACTCCGGCGGGCGCTGCGGGCCTACTACCTGGCGCCCAAGGATCGGGAGAAACCTCGCCCGGTCGAGATCGCTGATGCGCTGACCTGGCTGGAGAAGGCATCTCTGGACATGTCAGACGTCGCCAAGCCTGCCAACGTCCGGGCCGCACTCAACGCGCTCTCGCTACGTCTGGACGGCAAACCGGCGGCGGCCTCCACTGTGGCGCGTAAGCGTGCGGTGCTCTACAACGCCTTCGAGTACGCAGTAGAGCTGGAGGAGTTCGACCGGAACCCGATCGACAAGGTCAAGTGGACTCCGCCCAAGCTCGCCGAAGAGGTCGACTGGCGCGTAGTGATCGGGCCTCGCCAGATGCGGGAGTGCCTGACTGCCGTCAGCTACGTCGGCAAGCGAGGAAGGGGGCGGCGGCTGCGGGCACTGTACGCCTGCATGTACTACGCGGCGCTTCGTCCGGCTGAGGCGGTGGCGCTGCTCAAGGACGACTGCCATCTTCCGGCAACTGGCTGGGGACGCCTCGTCCTGACTCGAACGCTCCCCGAAACAGGGTCACGCTGGACGGACAGCGGGTCGACTCACGAGCAACGCGGCCTCAAGCTTCGTCCGCTGGCCGAGGTCCGTACGGTCCCGATACCGCCGGTCCTGGTGGAGATCCTCCGCGGACACCTCGCCGAGTTCGGGACGGCGAAAGACGGGCGGATCTTCCAGACCGAACGGGGCGGCATCGTCGGGTCAACGGCGTACGGCGACGTCTGGGCGGCGACTCGGGCACTGGCCTTCACTCCGGAACAGGTCGCCTCTCCCCTGGCTCGGCGGCCGTACGACCTTCGACACGCGGGGGTCTCGCTGTGGCTCAACTCCGGAGTTCCGGCAACTGAGGTCGCCGAACGTGCGGGCCATAGCGTCAAGGTCCTGTTGCAGGTCTACGCGAAGTGCATCCTGGGCCAGCACGACCGGGCGAACCAGCGAATCGCTGATGCGCTCGATGACTGATCCGACCTACCCTCAAGGGGCTTCGGTTTACGCCGAAGCCCCTTCGCCGTTCCCGACGCGACCTGCGGGAACAGGCTCGGACTCGTTCCGCGTATATTCCGGGACCAGTGACATCCGGCGGCATTCTGTGGCATCTGGCTGCATGCCGGGGGCCTTGGAACGCGAACAGCCTCCGACCGTTGGCACAGGTCAGAGGCTGTTTCTGGTGGGGTGGCGGGTCCAGGATTCGAACCTGGGTAGGCTAAGCCGACGGATTTACAGTCCGCTCCCATTGGCCACTCGGGCAACCCGCCGTGGCGTCGCTGTCGCGACGGCATTGGAAAGGATAGCGGACGGTGGGAGCGGGTGTGACATCGAGCGTCTGGTGGGGCCTCGGCTCGTCCATGGGGCGACCACCCGGCACGTGCTTCGTCGAAGCGGCGCAGGACCAGGCGTGCGAGCGCGTCGTGCGCACCGAGCGGCACGCTCGCCATTTCGGCTCCCGACTCCGGCATCCGGCCGGGGGCGCCAGCAGGTATGAGGCCACCAGTACCCGGCGCGTTCCTTCTCTCCTATGGGTGGCTGCCACGTCCGCCAGTGCCGGGCCGGCCGCCGCAGCGTCCGCTCGGCACGGCTGGTGTTGTCCGGAGGGCCCACCGCCCGGGTCCTCCCGCAGGCGATCAGCGAGTGCGGCCGTCGGCAGTGGGTGCGGCCCCAGCGGGCTCAACACCACCGACCCAGGACACAGCCGCCCGGGTCTGTCGATGAGTGCGTGATACCCGCGGGAGAGCATGAGCGGGACGGCCACTACGGGGGGCCTTGATCCGTACTGCCACGTCGTCCAAAGATGAGCCGGACGGTTCGGCGTACGCCTCGACCACCGCAGCCTCCGGACTCGGTCCAGTAGCACTGGGACGCCCTCGTCCGGTTCGCCCCGTCCTTACATTCACACTTCCGGCTCAGCCCCGATCACGTCGACCCGGCGAGCAGGATCGTGTCGGCGAGGGCTAGGCCGGTGATCGGGCCCGGCAGCCCTCGGTCCAGGCCGAAGGCCCGGCCCGTGGCGGCGGCCGACGACGACAGGCAGAACCGGCCGTTGTTGTTGAGCTGGGAGGTGCGCAGCGCGTTGCGGGCGAACTTCCCCAGGTGGTAGGCCTTCTCGTTGGTCAGCCCGCTGCGCCTCGTCCCAGGTGCAGGGGTCCAGTGGCGCGTCCCGCCGGCGGCGCAGCAGTGGGGTGGTCAGCCGGTCCGGGACGGTGAGCATCTCGGTGGCCGTCCAGCCTCGTGACACAACCCACCGCGGTTGGCCGACACGTCCTCGCGAGATATGACCCGCCGTGGGAACGCCGTCCGTCCGAAGCCTTCCCAGGTCAATACAGGCAGTGCGTCCGGTCGTGTGTCCGGGCGTGGGTGGACGTAGTTTCGTGGTCGGGTTCTGCATGTGGCCAGGTGTAAACAGTGCCTCACGTCGGGCCGTTTACGAAGGTCAGGCGTTCCTGCGGGGAATGGGCGCCGTGCCCGTCTCACACTGGCCACTCGCGTCCGGCGCGGCGGAATTTCCGCCGCCGCATCATGGAGAGCACGGCGGCGAAATTCCTAGCGTCGCGGCATCCCAACGACCATGAGGAGTCCCCTATGACCGTCACCACGGGCGATGAGCGGAAGGCCGCGGGTCATCGGCTCAAGGGGCGCTGGATCGATGACTGGCGACCCGAGGATCCGGAGTTCTGGCGCGCCCGCGGCGCCCGGATCGCGCGCCGGAACTTAGTCTTATCGATCTTCTCCGAGCACATCGGCTTCTCGGTTTGGACGCTGTGGTCGGTGCTGGTGCTGTTCCTCGGGCCCGAGTACGGGATCGACCCGGCGGGCAAGTTCGTGCTGACCGCGGTACCGGCGCTCGTCGGGTCGGTGTTGCGGCTGCCCTATACCTTCGCCGTCGCCAAGTTCGGCGGCCGCAACTGGACGATCTTCAGCGCGGTCGTGCTGCTGGTGCCCTCGGTGCTCATCGCGCTCCTCACCGAGCCCGGCGTCTCCTACTCCACGCTGCTCCTGCTGGCCGCGGCGGCCGGGGTCGGCGGCGGCAACTTCGCGTCCTCGATGGCCAACATCAACGCGTTCTACCCGCAGCGCCTCAAGGGATGGGCGCTGGGCCTCAACGCCGGTGGCGGCAACCTCGGCGTCGCGACGGTCCAGCTGGTCGGCCTGGCGGTGCTGGCCACGGCCGGCGACTCGAATCCGGGGCTGATCGCCGGGATCTACATCCCGCTGATCGTGCTGGCGGCCCTGGGCTCGGCGCTCTACATGGACAACCTCTCTCAGGCCCGCAACGACAAGCGGGCGATGCGGGACGCGTGCCACAATCCGCACACCTGGGTCATGTCGGTGCTCTACATCGGCACCTTCGGCTCGTTCATCGGGTTCGGGTTCGCCTTCGGACAGGTGCTCCAGATCGAGTTCCAGACCGACTTCGACACCCCGATCAAGGCCGCGTACCTGACGTTCCTCGGGCCGCTGCTCGGCTCGCTGCTCCGCCCGGTCGGCGGCTGGATGGCCGATCAGCTGGGCGGAGCCAGGCTCACGTTCTGGAACTTCGTCGCGATGGCCGTCGCGGCCTCCCTGGTCCTGGTCGCTTCCGGGCAGAAGTCACTGCCTCTGTACCTGGCGGGGTTCATCATGCTTTTCGTCTTCAGCGGCGTCGGTAACGGCTCCACCTACAAGATGATCCCGGCCATTTTCCGCGCCACGGCCCGGCGCGGTCTCGGCGACGGCGACGCCGTGGCCGCCGAGAATGAGGCGCGGCGCATGGCCGGCGCGGTGATCGGTGTGGCCGGTGCGATCGGCGCGTTCGGCGGGGTGCTGGTCAACGTCGCCTTCCGCCAGTCGTTCATCGCCTACAAGTCCGCAGATGCCGCATACATCGCGTTCATCACCTTCTATGCCTTGTGCTGCGCGCTCACCTGGCTGTTCTACCTGCGCCCCCACGCGAACAGGCCGGCGGGGGTCTGAACGCCGTTCCGCTGATCGGACCTCCCGAACGGCGCCCGCGGGCCTACTAGATCATCAAGGTAGAATCCGCGCTCTGGTACCTGCTCCGGCTCGTCGTCGTAGTAGGAGATAAGGACCCGGTTCCGCCTCCTCTCGCGGAGGCCCGGGAGCAGAGGGGAGCTGTGCCCAGGTGGACTCGTCTTTCGACATCGTCAGCAAGCTCGACCGGCAGGAGGTCGACAACGCCGTGAACCAGGCCGCCAAGGAGGTGGCGAACCGGTTCGACTTCAGGAACGTGGACGCGGGGATCAAGTGGTCGGGAGAGTCGATCGAGATCCAGGCGAACACGGAGGAGCGGGCGAACGCCGTGCTGGACGTGCTCAAGGACAAGCTCGTCAAGCGGGGGATCTCGTTGAAGGCGATCGACGCGGGCGAGCCGAGGCTTTCGGGGAAGGTGTACCGGCTGGGTGTGGCCCTGAAGGAGGGGATCGCCCAGGAGGACGCCAAGAAGATCGGCAAGATCATCCGGGATGAGGGGCCCAAGGGCGTCAAGGCGCAGATCCAGGGGGACGAGCTGCGGGTCAGCTCGAAGAAGAAGGATGATCTGCAGGACGTCATCGCTCTGCTGAAGGGCAAGGACCTGGACGTGGCCCTGCAGTTCGTCAACTATCGGTAGTCGCCCGTATACAAGGAGCGCGCCGGCCCCATCCCCCGCAGAAGTGGCCGGCGCGCTCTCGTGTGTTATGACGCCGCTGACTCCGGGATGGTTCGGTCGAATTCATCCAGTTTCTTGGCGAGGTCGGTGAGGTCGAGGTCCAGGACGCGGGCCAGGGACGCGACGGTGTAGAACGCGGGGACGGCGATGGCGCCGCGTTCGATCTTGCGGAGGGTGTCGAGGGAGATGCCGGCCTCGGCGGCGACGGCGGCGGCCGGGCGGGGGCCTCGGGCGGCGCGGAGGATCTGGCCTAGGGCCTTGCCGCGGTCGCGCTGTTCGTCGGTGAGCGGGGTACGGACCATGCGAGCATTGTAATACTGGTATTAAAATATTCCGCATGGTGACCTATCGAAGCCCACGGGAGTGGGAGCGCATGCGGGACGCGGGGCGGGTCGTCGCGCGGATTCTGGCGAGTGTGCGGGACGTGGCGGAGCCCGGGGTGGCGCTGGCGGAGCTGGACGCGGTGGCGGCGAGGGTTCTCAAGGAGTGCGGGGCTACGTCGCCGTTCCTGCACTACAAGCCTGCTTGGGCGCCGATGCCGTATCCGGCGAACATCTGCGTGTCGGTGAATGATGTGGTGGTCCACGGCATTCCGGGCGCGGCCCCGTTGAGGGACGGGGATCTCGTGACCGTCGACGCCGGGGCGACGGTTGGCGGGTACTGCGGGGACGCGGCGATCTCGTTCATGGTGGGGGCGGCCGACGAGGGTGGTCTGCGGTTGATCGAGGTGACTCGGGCCGCTCTGGAGCAAGGCATTGCGGCGGCTGTGCCCGGGAACCGGATCGGGGACGTGGCGGCGGCGATCGAGGGGACGGCGCGGGCGGCCGGGTTCGGCATCGCGGACGGGTCCGGCGGGCATGGGATCGGGACGGAGATGCATGAGGATCCGTCCGTGCCCAACAAGGGGCGGGCC
>NZ_SMJX01000361.1 GCF_004348535.1 Actinomadura sp. KC216 | reverse complement strand
CGGCTGGGTACGCGTACGTCTCCGCTGGCGATGGTGCAGGCCCGTGGCGTGGCCGCGCGGCTGGAGGAGCTGGCCGATGTCCGGGTCGAGGTGATCGGGATTCAGACGGCCGGGGACCGGCATCGGGGCCATCTGGGTGAGCTGGGCGGCAAGGGCGCGTTCATGCGTGAGATCGACCGGGCGTTGGTGACGGGCCGGGTCGATATCGCGGTGCACTGCCTCAAGGACGTGCCCGGTGATGTACCGCGTCCGGACGGGTTGGTTTTCGCCGCCTACGTGGAGCGTGACGACACCGCCGACGTGCTGCTGTTCCCCATGGCGAGCAAGGTCCAGCGCATGGCCGATCTCGCGCCCGGGGCGCGGGTGGGGACCTCGGCGGTGCGGCGCCGCGCGCAGCTCGGGCGGATCCGCACCGATCTCCGGGTCGAGTACCTGCGCGGCAACGTCAATTCGCGGCTCGGGCGGCTGGACGCGGGCGAGGAGTTCGACGCCGTCGTGCTGGCGCGGGCGAGTCTGGCGCGGCTGGGCATCGACCGGGCGGGCGAGGTGCTCGACATCGTCCCGGCCGTGGGCGCGGGCGTGCTGGCGGTGGACTGCCGCCGCGCTGATCACGACATCGTGGAACTGGTGCGGCTGCTGGACCACACGGACACCCGGCGCTGCGTGAGCGCGGAACGGGCGATGCTGCACGGGTTGCAGGGCCATTGCAACAGCCCGATCGCGGGATATGCGCGGCTGGAGCGGGACGGGCAGTTGTCCTTGCGTGGGATGGTCTTCACCCGGGACGGGTCCAAGTTCGTGCACTCGCACGAATGGTCGGCACCGGACAAGGGCCAGGATCTGGGCGCGTACGTGGCAGGCGACCTACTGCGCAAGGGCGCCCGTGACCTGATCGACGGCATCCCGCACTGAAGCGATTGCGTCACCTTCTCGGGTGCTCGTCCGTCTGTGTGGGGACACGTGGACATCGAGGGGGGATCATGCACGTCGCGTACATCGTGGTCACCGTTGTGACGATCTTGGCCAACGTCGCGATCGTCGTCGCCGATCTGGCCAGGACCGACTTCGTCCTGGCCAATGCGGCCGAGGTGGGAACGCCGCAGTGGTCGATCCCCGGCCTGGCGGCGCTCAAGGCCGCCGGGGCGGGTGGGCTCGCCCTCGGCCTGCTGGGGCTGGACGTGATCGGCATCGCCGCGGCCGCTGGGCTCGTGGCCTTCTTCGTCGGCGCGGTCGGCCTCCACTTGTGGAAACGCGTTCTGCATAACATCGCGTTCCCGGGAACCTTTCTCGCCTTGGCCGTGGCCTCCTTGGCTCTTGCAGCCACGCAGTGATCGCTAGGCCCGGCGCCATTCCGGGATGATGTCGGGGGCGTGGAGGCAGAAGTCGGGGGCGGACTCCAATGCCTTTTCTTCGCCGCCTGGGTTGTAGGTGACGATCAGGCGGAGCGGGCGCCATGTCGTGTTGTACGTGGAATGCCAGACGCCCTTCGGAATGTGGACGGCGTCGCCCTCGCGAATGGTGAACGGCTCGGCGTCGTCCACCATTTGCGTGGCCTCGCCGGAGATCACGTAGATGACCTCCTCGGCGGTGGGATGGTTGTGGCGCGCGTGGCCCTTGCCGGGGTTGACGATCACTTCGCCGAGCGTGCTGCTCGCGCCCGGCACGCCGGACGGGGTGACGAACCATTTGATCGAGCCCCAGTCGAAGGTCATCGTCGTCACGTCGCCGGGATTCAGCAGCATTCACAGCTCCAGGTTCTTGAAGGCGGCCACCTGTCGGGTGATGGCCTGTTCGGTCGGCAGCCGTTCGACGGAGGAGGCGCCGAAGAAGCCCACGACGCCTTGGGTGCGGGACAGGACGTAGGCGGCGTCGTCCGGTTCGGCGATGGGGCCGCCGTGGCAGAGTACGAGTATGTCGGGGCGGACGGCGGACGCGGCGTCCCGCATGGCCTGCACTCGGGCGACGGCCTCGTCCAGGGAAAGGGCTGTGCCTGCGCCGATGCTGCCCTTGGTGGTGAGTCCGACGTGCGGGACCAGGACGTCCGCGCCTGCCTCGGCCATCGCCCGCGCCTGGTCCTCGTCGAAGACGTACGGGGCGGTGACGAGGTCGCGCTCATGCGCCAGCCGCACCATTTCGATTTCCAGGTCGTAGCCCATGCCGGTCTCTTCGAGGTTCTGCCGGAACACCCCGTCGTAAAGACCGACCGTGGGGAAGTTCTGTACGCCGGAGAAACCCATCGCCTTGAGCTGGTCAAGGAATACCGGCATGAGGCGGAAGGGATCGGTGCCGCATACTCCGGCCAGGACGGGTGTTCGTCTTACTACGGGTAGGACTTCGGACGCCATTTCCACGACGATCTGGTTCGCGTCCCCATAGGGCAGGAGGCCCGCGAGTGATCCGCGTCCCGCCATCCGGTAGCGGCCCGAGTTGTAGATGATGATCAGGTCGACGCCGCCCGCCTCCGCGCACTTGGCGGACAGGCCCGTGCCCGCCCCCGCGCCGATGACGGGCCGCCCCTCCGCGACGCTCCTCCGCAGCCGCGCCAGGACGTCCTGACGGTTCATTCCGATCCTTCCGTGATCATCTGGTGCAGCCGGTCGGCCATCGCGCGGCCGAAGGCCGGGTCGTTGATGTTCATGTCGAGGCGTTCCGTCTCCACGGCGCCCTCCATCGCCGCGAAGCACGCCTCGTCCGCCTTCGGATCATGGAAGGGCATGCCGGGAGCGTCCAGCGCCGACACGCCCCCGAGCGGGATGAACAGGGCGGTGGGGCCGGTCGCGGCGGCCAGTTTCGCCGCCACGCGGCGTCCCAGCTCGGACATTTCGTCCGGCGTCGTCCGCATGAGGGTGACGGTCGGGTTGTGGACGTACAGGTTCCGGCCCGCGAACCGCTCCGGGACGGTCTCGCGCGGCCCGAAGTTGACCATGTCGAGGGCTCCGGGCGCGACGACCTGCGGAACCCCGTGCCGGCCCGCCGCGGTGAGGCGGTCGGGTCCGGCCGAAAGGACCCCGCCCACCAGGTCGTCCGCCAGCTCGGTCGTGGTCAGGTCGAGGACCCCGGCGAGCAGGCCGCTTTCCACGAGACCTTCGAGAGCGCGGCCGCCCGCGCCGGTCGCGTGGAAGACCAGGACCTCGTAGCCGAGTTCGTCAAGCCGTTCGCGGGCGGCGTCCACCGCCGGTGTCGTGACCCCGAACATCGACGCGGCCACGAGCGGACGCTCCTCGGCCAGAGGGGACACACGGGCCTTCGCCATTCCGGCCGCCGCCGCGGCGGCGTTGCCGAGGATCAGCCGTGACACCCGGTTAACGCCTGCGATGTCGACGACGCTGTACATCATCGTGACGTCCTTGGCGCCCACGTAGGGGGTCACGTCCCCGGACGCCATGGTCGACACGATCAGCTTGGGCAGGCCGATCGGCAGGTCACGGACGGCCCGTGCCGCAATGGACGAGCCGCCGCTCCCGCCGACGGCGAGGACGGCGTCGATCGGGTCCAGCCGGGCGAGCACGGCCGCCGCGCCCTCTCCCATGGCCGTGACCGCCGCGCCCCGGTCGCCCGCGTCCCGCAGCGCCGCCAGCGACGCGCCACCGGCCCGCGCGACCTCCTCGGCGGTGACGTCGGCGTCCAGCTCGGACGGGCCGATGCCGACGTCGACCAGGACCGCATCGCAGCCCAGTTCCCGGACCCGGTCACGCAGCCACGCGTACTCCGGCCCCTTGGTGTCCAGCGTCCCCACCAGTACGACAGTCGCCATGCGGCCCTCCCATCCCGGTACCGATTCCCCGGATGATCAGAGGGCAACCGGCTCAGCCGGGGGTGGGAACGGGGGTCTCCGTCGTCACGCCGTCCTCCAGGTTGAGGACGCGGTCGGCTTCGGCCAGGAGCGCCTCGTCGTGGGTGGCGACGATGACCGTGACGCCCTCGCTGGAGACGACGGCGCGCAGCAGCGGCATGATCGCGGCGGCCGTTTCGGAGTCGAGCTGGCCGGTGGGCTCGTCCGCCAGCAGCAGCCGGGGACGGTTCGCCAGGGCGCGGGCGATCGCGACGCGCTGGCGCTGGCCGCCGGACAGCTCGTACGGGCGCTGGGCGGCGTGGTCGGCCAGGCCGACGAGGCCCAGCAGGACGCGGACGCGTTCGTCGCGTTCCGCCGGGGGCGTCCTGACCAGGCGCAGCGGTATCTCGACGTTCTCCGCCGCCGACAGCACGGGGATCAGGCCGTGCGACTGGAACACGTAGCCGATGTGGTCGCGGCGCAGGGCCAGCAGCTCGTCCTCGCTGAGGGCGCCGACGTCGCCGCCGTTCACGCGGACGGTGCCGCCGTCCGCGGTCTCGAGGCCGCCGATCAGGTTCAGCAGGGTCGTCTTCCCCGAGCCGGAACGGCCCTTGATCGCGACGAGTTCCCCGGCCTCGACGGTGAAGGACGCGCCGCGCAGCGCGGGCACCTCCAGGTCGCCGGTGCGGAAGGTGCGGGTGAGCGACTCCACGACCACCATCGGCTCAGTCATCCCTACCTTCTTCCGGGGATCGCCCGAGCCGGTCGGGCCAGACGCCGACGTGGTCGGTCTCCAGGTTGAGGCGGACGCGGTCGCGCATGTCGAGGGCCTGGGTGAACCCCTTCGGCAGCTGGACGCGGCCGACGCGGTCGAGGACGGCGTACTCCTCGGCGGTCCGCGTGCCGTCCTCCGCGGAGCGGCGGCGGACCTCGCTGCTGGTGCGGCCGTCGCGGATGCCGATCGTCCGGTCGACGCGCTCGGTCACCTGCTTGTCGTGGGTGACGACGACGACCGTGGTGCCGAGTTCCTCGTTGACGCGGCGGAGCGCGGTGAAGACCTCGGCGCCGGTGGCGGTGTCGAGCTCGCCGGTGGGCTCGTCGGCGAGGACGACCTGGGGCTCGTTGGCGACGGCCACGGCGATCGCGATGCGCTGCTGCTGGCCGCCGGACAGCTCGTGCGGGCGGCGTCCCGCGCAGTCGCCGACGCCGAGCATGCCGAGGAGCTCGGCGGCGCGGGCGGCGCGGGCGCGGCGGGGCCGTCCGGCGAACCGCATCGGCAGCTCGACGTTCTGCCCGGCGGTCAGGTACGGGAGCAGGTTGCGGGACGTCTGCTGCCAGACGAACCCGACCTGCTCGCGCCGGAACCTCAGGCGTTCCTTGGACGCCATCGTCAGCAGGTCGGACCCGGCGACGCGGGCGACCCCGGCGGTCGGCACGTCCAGCCCGGACAGGATGTTCAGCAGCGTCGACTTCCCGGAGCCGGACGCCCCGACGATCGCGACCAGCTCGCCCGCGTCGACGAGCAGGTCGAGGCCCTGCAGCGCGACGACCTCGATGCCGTCGGTCTTGTAGATGCGGACGAGGTTGTCGCAGACGATGTGCGCGCCCTCGCCGTAGACGGGGCCGCGTTCGGCGGCGCGCCGCTCCAGCTCGGCCAGATCGGGCGCGTTGGTGCTGCCGGGTGCGTTGGTGCTCAAGAGTCCCCCGTTCTCAGGACGGTTCCGGGGCGGGCGTCGAAGGCGCGGTCCACGGCGACGGCAGCGGCGGCGGCGAGGAGCAGCGCGCCGAGGAGCCCGAGCAGCGCGGGCAGGCTCGGGACGTGGGCGGTGACGGCATGGCCGCCGGTGTAGGGGCGCAGGTCCACGACCGGGCCGGTGATCTCGGGCAGCATCAGCCCGAGCACCCAGCCGGCCCCGACCGCGCAGAGCAGGACGGGCGCGATCTCCACGAGCGCGAGGCGGCGGCTCTGCCGCCGGCTGAGGCCGAGGGCGCGCAGGTGGGCGACGGTCCGGCCGCGGGCGCGGGCCCCGACGACGAGGACGAGCAGGACGGCGAGGAGCCCGAAGGCGCCGCCGATGAGGGAGCCGTCCCGGAACGTGTCGCGGACGACGGACACCATCGGCACGTCCGTCATGGTCCGCAGCACGTCCTGGCGCAGGTGGACGCCGCGTCCGGGGGCGGCGGCGCTGAGCTTCCTCGCGTCGAGGTCGTCCCCGGAGACGAAGACCTGCGACGGGAACCCGGTCGCGCCCGCGACGGCCTTGTACGGGACGACGATGAACGCGCTCCCCGGCGACTGCCCCGGGAAGTGCTCGATCACCCCCGGCGACTGCACGCGGATCGGGTCCATTCCGGCGCGGCTGAGCGTCGCGGCGCCCGGTCCCATCGTGCGGGCGGCGAGCGGCGAGGCGAGCGCGGCTGGCGCGCCGCCGGGGATTCCGGGCACGCCGGGCGCCAGGTCGCGGTAGGCGGCGAGGTCCACGCCGACGACGGTCATCGGCGCCGTGTTCGACTCGGTCGTCACCTCCGTGATGACGCGGGCGCGCACGGCTCCGGTCACGCCGGGGACGGCGCGGACGCGGGCGAGGGCCGCCTCGTCCATCGGCCCGGCCTCGATGCGGCCGTCGGCGCCGACCTCGGCCCAGGACGCGCGTTCCTGCCCGGTCCGCAGCCCCGTCTCGACGGTGGCGGTGAAGCCCGCGACGGTGGCGGCGAGCAGAAGCACGACGAGCGGGAGCGCGCCGACGAGGGTCTGCCGGGACGCGCGGGCGATGCCGATGAACGCGACCGCGCCGCGGCGCCGCCGCAGGAACGGACCGGCGGCGCGCAGCAGGTACGGATAGGCGCGCAGGACCAGCACTGCGAGCGCCGCGCCGAGCAGCACCGGGACGGCGGCGATCAGCGGGTCGGTGCCCGCCCGCTCCCCGCGCTGGCGCAGCAGCACGGCGGCGATCACGGCGAGGGCGATGAGCAGCGCGTCCAGGACGAACCGGCGCCGCGACGGCCGGGCCGAGACCAGGTCGTCCCGGCGGCCCGACGAGGACCCGACGCCTGCGTCCCGCTCCCGCAGCACCATGACGACCGGGACGGCGAGGACGGCGGCGACCGGCACGGCGACCGCGTAGATCGAGCTGGTCTGGGGCGGACCGGCGCCGAGGAGGCGTCCGGCGGCGTATCCGAGCGCGGCGGACGGGACGGCGGCCAGCGCCGTCAGCCCGCAGGCGGGCACGGCGAGCTGCCGCAGCGACGCGCCGCGCGCCCGCATCGTCCAGAGGACCGGTCTGAGCCGTTCCCCGAGCAGCCCGGCGGCCAGCAGCAGCACCCCGGCGGCGACCGCGACGAGCCCGCCGAGCACGAGCGCGAGGACGGATTCGGCGGTGCGGAGCTGGCCCGCGAAGGCGTCCAGCCGGTCGTCCAGCGCGGTCACGACGGCGCAGGGGAACATCCCGGTGCGGCCCTGGACGGCGGAGCGGAACGCGTCCATGTCGCCCGCCACCTCGCGGGCGCCGGACGCGCCGATCGCGCCGGGGCGTACCGGAAACCGCCAGCTGAAGGTGAAGTCCCGCCCGGGCGTGCGCGCGGCCATGGCGTAGGCGGCGCCGTCGATCAGCGCCGTGCCCGCATCGGCCTCCAAGGGATCCCTGTCACCGACCGTCTCCCGCACCGGGTGCAGGATCCGGGCGCGGGGCGCCCAGTACGGGTCGGCGGCGTTCACCGGCTCGTACAGGCCGGTGATCTGGACGCGCAGCGCTGGCTCCGCGGGCGCGCCGCCCGCCGCGGCGATGCGGTCGCCGACCTTGTAGCCGAGCCGGTCGGCGAACGTCCTGGAGACCATGACCCGAAGGTCCTCGCCGGGCTTCAGGTCGAAGCTGTAGGAGGGGTTGCCCGCGACGACGCGGACGCGCTCCCACGCGCCGACGTCCCAGCCCAGGTAGAGCAGCCTCGGCCGGGAGAACCGCCCGTCGATGTACATGCGGTCGCTGGTGGCGGACGCCTCGGGCTGCCCCGTCACGGCGCGCAGGGACGACGGCATCAGCTGCTGGTAGGTGAGGCCGTGGGAGACCAGCGCGTCCCGAGCCAGGACGCGCTGGTCTCCCA
>NZ_SMJX01000360.1 GCF_004348535.1 Actinomadura sp. KC216 | reverse complement strand
GCCCCGGCAGCCGCCCCGGCCGCCGCCCGGTCCTTCGACCTCGAAGCCCGCCGGATCACCTTCGCCTATTCACCGCGCGCGGCCCCCGTGATCGAGGACCTGTCGCTCCACGTCCCGGAGGGCACGCACCTCGCCGTGGTCGGCCCCAGCGGTGCGGGCAAATCGACCCTCGCCAACCTGCTCACGGGGCTCGCGGCCCCGCGGCGGGGCCGCGTCACACTCGGCGGCGCGCCCCTGGACCCCGCGGGGACGGCGGCCGCCATCACGCTCATCCCGCAGGAGAGCTACGTGTTCGCCGGGACCTTGCGCGAGAACCTGACCTACCTCTGCCCGAACCCTGCCGAGGCGCGGCTGGACGACGCCGTCCACGCGATCGGGCTGGCCGGGACCGTCGACCGCGCCGGCGGCTACGACGCCGAGATCCCGCCCGGAGGCGCCACGCTCTCGCAGGGAGAACGCCAGCTCATCACGCTGGCGCGGGCCTACCTCTCGGCGGCGCCGATCATCGTCCTGGACGAGGCGACCAGCCACCTGGACCCGGCGGCCGAGGCCCGTGCCGAACGGGCGCTCGCGGACCGCGGCGGCACACTGATCGTCATCGCCCACCGCATCAGCTCCGCCGAGCGCGCCGACCTGATCCTGCTCCTCGACGGGACCGCGCACGCCCTCGGCACCCATGACGCGCTGCTGCGCCGCAGCCCCCTGTACGCCGAACTCGTCGTCCACTGGCACAACTGACCCCATTCCGGCCGATGAGTTTTCGAGATGGGGATGGTCCATAAGGGCATGAGTACGCACACACTGCAGATTCCCGGGGTCGATCTCGTCTACGACGTCCACGGCCCGCTGCCCACCGCCGACGGTCGCCCGGTGCTGGTCATGATCGGCCAGCCGATGGACGCCAGTGGATTCGGCACGCTCGTGTCCCACTTCCCCGAGCGAACCGTGGTCACCTACGACCCGCGCGGTGTGGGACGCAGCGTCCGGAACGACGGCCGGGTCGACAGCACGCCCGAGACCCAGGCCGGTGACCTGCACGCCCTCATCGAGGCGCTCGGCGCGGGCCCGGTCGAGATGTTCGCCAGCAGCGGCGGCGCGGTGACCGCGCTCGCCCTCGTGACGGCCCACCCCGGTGACGTGACCACCCTGGTGGCGCACGAGCCGCCGATCATCCCGGTGCTGCCCGACGCCGCGGCCGCGGCACGCGCCCGGGCCGGTTTCAAGGAGGTCTACGACGCCAAGGGCTGGGGCGCCGGGATGGCGGCCTTCATCGCGATGACGTCGTGGCAGGGCGAGTTCACCGACGACTACTTCGCCCAGCCCGCGCCGGACGCCGCCATGTTCGGGATGCCGTCCGAGGACGACGGCTCCCGCGACGATCCGCTGCTGTCCGACCGGTCCTGGGCCATCAGCGACTACCGGCCCGACGCCGAGGCGCTGGCCGCGGCGCCGACGCGGATCGTGATCGCGGTCGGGGAGGAGTCCGCGGACACCTTCACCGCGCGCACCGCCGTGGCGACGGCCGAGCTGCTCGGCCGGCAGGCGACGGTGTTCCCGAGCCATCACGGCGGCTTCCTGGGCGGCGAGTTCGGCCAGAGCGGTCAGCCGGAGGCGTTCGCGCGCAAGCTGCGCGAAGTCCTCGACAACGCAGGCTGACGATCGGCCTCTGTGCGGGCGGTGGCCGTCGGACGGCCACCGCCCGCACGGCGTTTTGCCCGGGACGGCGTGACCTCCGATCATGGAAGCTGGAGGTGGCGGCATGACCGAACGTCCGCTTTCCGGCGTCACCGTCGTGAGCCTGGAGCAGGCCGTGGCGGCGCCGTTCGCCACCCGGCAGCTCGCCGATCTCGGCGCCCGCGTGATCAAGGTGGAGCGGCCCGGCGGAGGGGACTTCGCGCGCCGGTACGACACGACGGTCCACGGCCAGTCGAGCTACTTCGTGTGGCTCAACCGGTCCAAGGAGTCGCTGACCCTGGACGTGAAGTCCGCCCGCGGCCGTGAGGTCCTGGACGAGCTCCTCGCCGGGGCGGACGTGTTCGTCCAGAACCTGGCTCCGGGCGCCGCCGGACGGCTCGGGCTGGACAACGCCTCCCTGACCGCCCGGTACCCGTCGCTGATCCCGTGCACCGTGTCCGGGTACGGCACGTCCGGCCCCTGGGCGGACCGGAAGGCCTATGACCTGCTCGTCCAATGCCAGACCGGCCTGGTCTCCCTGACGGGAACCGCCGATGCGACCGCGCGCGTCGGGGTGTCGGTCGCCGACATCGCCGCGGGCATGTACGCCTACTCCGGCATCCTCACCGCGCTCTACACCCTCGCGATGACCGGTTCGGCGCGCGCCGTCGAGGTCTCGCTGTTCGAAGCCCTGGGCGAATGGATGAGCCAGCCCGCCTACTACACGCGGTACGGGGGCATCCAGCCGCCGCGGATCGGCACGCATCACGCCACCGTCGCGCCGTACGGCGCCTACACCGCGGCCGATGGCGGGCAGGTGCTGTTCTCCATCCAGAACGAGCGGGAGTGGGCGGCGCTCTGCGAGCGGTTCCTGGAACGCCCGGACCTGGTGGACGACCCGCGATTCGCCACCGGCTCCGCGCGCGTCGCGCACCGGGACGAGCTCGACGCGATCATCGCCGAACGGTTCGGGAGGTCCGGCAGCGGCGAGATCATGGAGGCGCTGGACGAGGCCGGAATCGCCAACGCGGGGGTGAACGACGTCCAGGAGTTCGTCGCCCATCCGGTGCTGGCCGAGCGCGGACGCTGGCACGACGTCGGCCTGCCGGGCATCCCCGGCGTTCCGGGCGCCATGATGCAGGCCCTCCGGCCACCCGCGGACCTGGCCGGGGTCAGCCCGCGCATGGACCCGGTGCCCGCCGCCGGTGAGCACACCGAACGGATCCTCACCGAGCTAGGGCGCACCACGGCGGAGATCGCCGCCCTGCGCGCCGACGGCGTGATCTGACGCTCGCCCACGCGCGGGAGCGCGAGCCGTCCGGCAGGCCGATCGGGCGCCACCGGGCGACGTCAACCGAGGCGGCCCCGATGCGTCGTCCGGACGGTGGGCGAGTCGGCGTCCGGGATGAGCAGCCGCGGCGCGGTGCCGCGCAGGGACGTCACCCACACGTCGGCGTTGCGGCCGCCCGCGCCGCCCTTGGGCACCGCGTACATCACCTGGCCGTCGTCCAGCCACTCCGCCTGGTCGTCCACGCTGCGGGTCTCCGCGAGCGGGCGCTCGGCGCCGGTCGCCAGGTCGAGGACGTGGAAGCGCCACACGTCGGCGTTGGGCCCGGTCCGCTTCTTGTAGACGAGGCGCCGCCCGTCCGGGGACAGCGACGGGCACTCGGCGTTGTCGCGCAGCGCGGTGAGGGTACGCCGCCCGATATCGCCTTCAACCAGGTACCTGCGGTTCTGCGTGGCCACGGTGGCGAAGAACCGCTCTCCGCCGGGGACGAACGTCACCCCCCACACGTTGCGGTCCACGTTCTGGTTCGGCTGCCCGTTCAGCAGGAACGTGAACCGTTCGATGTTGCCGACCGTGCCGCCGTCCCTGTTGCCGTCCCTGTTGCCGTCCCTGTCGCCGTCCATCCGGCCGATGACGGTTTCGGTGGAGAAGCCGTCGGAGAGGTAGGAGTGGCCTGTCACGAAGGCGGTCGTGGCGTAGTAGCGGCCGTCCCTGGAGACGCGCGCACGGCTCGGGATCCCGTTCAGGGGGATCTTCTCTCCCGGACGGAGCCGCCCGTCCAGGAGGGTGGCGGCGAAGAGCTGCGTCGGGTTGCGCGTCTGGCGCAGGCAGAGGCCGCCGGTGGGGGACGCGGCCGCCCGCTCGCAGCGGGTCGGGAGGACGGCGCGCTCGCGCCGGACGTCGGCGGCCGGAAGCACGGCGATGTGGCCGAACGCGGGTCCCGGACGCAGCGACCGGAACACGATCTGCCGCCCCTCGGGCAGCTCCACCGAGCCGCCCGGCCCGCCGCCGATCGTGCCCGCGCGCAGCGCCGACGTGGCGACGCAGCCCCCGGCCACCGCGATGACGAGGAGCGCGATCGTCAACATGATCCTGCCGTCGTGGAGCCTGCGCGGGTCGAGGCGGTTCATCGGACCTCCGTCCGGCGGTGGCGGGCCTGCGTGATCATCGGTAGGGCGGTGAGCAGCGCGGCCGTGAGGGCGGCGGCGAACGTCCACATGGCGACGTCGCTTCCGGTGGCCGTCCAGACGGCGCCGAAGGCCACCGCGCCGAGGGCGCGCCCGCCCGCCACCGCCGCCTGGACGATGGAGATCCCGGTCGCGGTGAGCTCGGCGGGCAGCAGCGGCGCGGCCGCGGCGGGCAGGACGCCGTCCGTCGCCGCGTAGTAGGCGCCGAGGAACATCAGGCACAGCAGAGCCCCGGCGGGCCCGCCCGCGAGGACCGCGGTGAGGTACGCGCACAGCAGCAGGCCGTACCCGGCGGTGAAGACGCGGGTCCTGCCGAGCCGGTCGGAGGTCCGGCCGAGCGGCACCGCCAAGGCGAGGTAGACCAGGCTGGTGCACAGGAACAGCAGCGGGAACCACCGGGTCTCGACCGATCCGTTGCGCAGCAGGACGAGGTACAGGAACCCGTCGCTGATCGTCGCCGCCGACAGCACGGCCGCGGCGACGAGCAGCCGCCGGAACCCGCTCGTCCGCAGCAGGGCCGTGACGTCGCCGAGCGAGACCGGCGTGCGGCGTTCCGGGACGCGGTGCCCGGCCGCGGGGTGTTCCGGAACGCGATGGACGAACAGGAGCACGCCGAGGACGGCGACGCAGAACGACACGACGAAGACCATGTCGAAGTCGCCCGGCGCGAGCGCGAGCAGCCCGAACGCGACGAGGGGGCCGAGCAGCGCACCCGTCGCGTCGAGGGCCCGGTGCACGCCGAAGGACCTGCCGAGCCGGTCGTGCGGCCCCGCCGCGGCGATCAGCTGGTCGCGCGGGGCGGTCCGCAGCCCCTTGCCCATCCGGTCGGCGGCCACCGCCGCCGACAGCGCCCCCGCGCCCCCGACCGGGAGCAGCATCAGCTTGGCGGCGGCCCCGAGGGCGTACCCGGTGCCGGCGACGAGTTTGGGACGGCGCAGCCGGTCCGCGAAGAGGCCGCCGGCCAGCCGCATCAGGACGGTCGCGCCCTGGTAGAGGCCGTCCAGGAGCCCGTACGCGACGGGGGTGAGCCCGAGGGCGAGGGTCGCGAACAGCGGCAGGACGACCGCGACCATCTCGGTCGACACGTCGGTGATCAGGCTCACCAGGCCGAGGACCACGACGACCCGCGGCACCCGGCCCCCAGATCGCGTGCCGGGCGGGATGCCGCGGACGGAGACGTACACGTCAGCCGGAGCCGGGGAGCGGCTTGCCGGAGGCGAAGGCGTCCAGGACGTTCCCGGTGATGGTGGCGATGTCGTTGTCGTAGCCGTTGTAGAACAGGCTGCCCGCCCAGGAGATGGAGCTGGCCGAGAAGACCGCGCCGCCGCGCGGGTAGCGGGTCAGGGTGACGTCCCCGCGGACGAGCCAGTTGACGGTGCCGCCCTCCATGAGGTTGGCGGTGTTGTTCTCTTCCTTCACGAACAGGTACTCGTCGCCGAAGCCGGTGCCCGAGCCCAGGACGATGGTGTTGTCGGCGGTGCCCAGGGCGTAGTCGGCCCGGTCGAGTTCCTCGCCCATGGGCCCGCCCGGGCTCTGCAGGGATTCGAAGTCGCCGATCGGGCCGGTGGTCTTGACGCCGTCGAACACCCAGGCGCCTCCCGGGTCGTGGCTCTCGGACGAGCGGACCAGGGGTCTGCTGTAGTTGCCGGTGCCCAGGCGGGAGCCGAAGCCCTGCGCGGTGAACCCGACGCCGACCAGTTGCTGGGGCGGGCGTCCGCGGAAGCGCCACAGCCCGCCGTACTCGCCGGTGGTGCTGTGGTACTGCTCGCCAGGTGCGCCCTGCCAAGCCTCGGTGCCGTCATAGCGGCGCAGCTCTGTGTACGTGCCCGTACGGTCGAGCGGAGTGACCCAGTAGAAGCCGTTGCCGCCCAGGTACATGAGGCGGCCGCCGCCGTTCAGCCAGTTCTGCAGGGCGTCGAGCATGGGCTCGGACGTGTACTCGGGATGGCTGCCGGTGATGACGACCTCATAGTCGTCCAGCAGCTTCGTCCCTTCCTCATGCAGGTCGTGGTCGGTGATGTAGTCGACGGTGCGGCCGGTGGACTCCAGCCAGTCGGTGATGTGGGTGTCGGCCTCGAACTGCCACGGCCTGCCCTGCCCGGTGCGCCCGGTGGCGTACGGGCGCAGGTTGGTGAGCGGGCGCAGATGCGATGAATAGACCACGCCGCTGCCGTCGGGATGGCGGGAGTACTGGCTCAACCCGCTCTGGAAATTGCCCGTCATGCCGTAGGCCAGGTAGCTGAAGGTCGGCACCAGTAGGGCGACCTTCGACGCGGGCTCGGCCCGCTTGGGGCGGACGACGAAGGTGGCGTGGTACACGCTCCCGCCCGCCTCCAGCCTGGCCGCGTACACGCCGCTGCGGGCGTCGTCGGGCACCCGCCAGGTGAAGCTGGGTTTCCAGGCGGCGTCGCCCAGGTCGTCGTCGTGGAAGTACATCGCCCCGTACTGGCCGCGCGCCCGCTTGAAGTCCTGCTCGTCGGCCTGCCAGTTGTGGCCGGTGACGGCCCGGACCGGCAGGTTCACCGCGCGGCCGTGCAGCCGGTTGGCGGAGGTGTCCACGACCCGGTCGGTGTCCATCTTCTGGGAGAAGTCCAGGGCCGCCACCGCCCCGCCGGCGGCGTCGCCGCGTCGCAGGGCGCGGATCTCGCCGTCGTCCAGAACCCGGTCGTACACCCGCGGAGCCTCGATCTTGCCGTTGTAGAACCCGGCCGGACGGTCACGATCGCCCTGGTAGGCCGCGATCAGCAGCGGGGAGGCGGTGTTCTTCAGTCCGCGTGCCGCGATCGTCCGGGTGACGACGGCGTGGGAGTCGTTGGGGTGGCCGGTCAGCGGCTCCTGGTACAGCTTCACCTTGCCGGTCCCGGCGTCGTAGGAGACCGCGGCGAAGTACCAGCCGGACGAGTTCACATGCTGCGGCCGGATGCTCCCGCCGGGTTCGACACCGCGCAGCGCCGGGGCCCACGGCTTGAGCTTCACGCCGGTGCTCACCGAGTGGACGCTCCCGGACCGGTCGGCCAGCCGCAGGCCCAGGTCGCCGTCCCGGTCCACGACCATGCCGTATCCGGCCCGCTCCGCGTCCGACCACTTGGTCACGATCCCCTGCACCGCTCCGGTGCCGACCGGGGTCCGCTTCTGGGCGATGGGGTTGAGCTTGGACCCGGGGACGGTGGTCGGGGCGATCCACGCCGCGATGGTGAAGCTTCCGTCCGGGCGCAGTTCGCCGTCGTCGGGAACGGTCACGTACGAGCCCAGCGGCAGCGGCTGATGCCGTCCCGGGTACTCCTTGTTGACGTCGGACGCGACGACCTGCTCCTTGATGCCGGGCCCACGCGGATCCGCGTCGCCGTGCACCACGCGCACCATCGTCGCCCGGAACGCCGGGCTCTTGGTGCTTACCATGAGCTTCACGGATTCGCCCGGCTGGACGCTCATCCGGTCCGGATATCCGGTGATCCCCAGTGCGTCCAGTTCCTCCTGGGGCGACCTGGGATCGACCGGGAGCGGGGGCGGATCCACCTTGGGGGTCTGCGGCCAGCCCTCCGCCGCCCCCACGTCCGTGGACAGGGGCCCGGACCCGCCGACCACGGCGACCAGCAGCGCGATCGACAGAGCCGTTCCCATACGCGTGCGCGCGAACACTGGATCACCCTTCGCCGGTCCGAGCCTCGGTCGCCCTCAAAGTAGAACAAACGGGAGAAATAACCCAGAGAGCGTATTTTTCGGACATTTGACCGGTGTCGGCCTCGGATTGTCGCGCCCGGCGCATTAC
>NZ_SMJX01000035.1 GCF_004348535.1 Actinomadura sp. KC216 | reverse complement strand
GGGAAGAGGCGGGCTCCCTGCGGCCTGCCCGGACGGGCACCACGACCGGGCACCCTTACCCGAACGAAATTCACCTTTTCTGGCGTCCATCTCGCGTAACGAGAGGTTCAGCTGATCATCTCGGTGGATTTGTTGCGTCCCCGGATCGCCGGTCTCCCCGCACGAACCGGACGATGCCCGCCACGATGCGCTCGGCGGTGAAGTTCTGTGCCCCCGGTCGGATTTGAACCGACACTTCTACTCTTTTAAGGAGTATGCCTCTGCCGTTGGGCTACGGAGGCGGAGCGCCTGTCCCTGGTCTCCCGTGACCCTCGCGGGAGGGGAGGCGCGGCCTGAAGCCTTGCGGTCACCGCACCCCGGGCGCCGCGCGGATCCGGCCGTGGCGCAAGCGGATCCGGCCGTTGGGTACGCGGGCCGCGCGCGCCCGCGGCGCCGGCGCGCGGCGTTCTCCGGCCGGATCCGGCCGCCCGCCACCCGTATCCGGCTCCCTCCCGCTCAGGCCCCTGACACGTTCCACGTGGTGTCCCGCCATACCGAAGTCCCCGTCATTACGTTTTGTGTTCGCAATGTGACTAATGCTGGTCCTGGCTGATCATCCGCGACACCCAGGTTGCCCTGGATCGCGCATGGGTGCCGTATATTTTCCGTATATAGGGCCGATGTCTTCCTCGACGGTGGGACCGGAGCCTGAAGAGCGGTGCGGGGTGATCGCTCCTGACAGGCCCCGGTAAGGGGATCAGATGGAATTCCGCATCCTTGGACCGCTCGAAATCGCCGTGGACGGCCGTCCGGTGAGCGCGGGCGGCCCGCAGCAGCAGGCGGTGCTCGCGGCGCTGCTGCTCGCGACGAACCAGGTCGTCGCGATCGACCGGCTGGTGGACGCCGTCTGGTGGACCTCGCCCCCCTCCGCCAGGGCGAACGTCCGGGGATACATCGCCGCGCTGCGCCGGATGCTGCGCTCGGCGGGCGAGCCCGCGGACCGGCTCGTCACCCGCTCGCCCGGCTACCTGCTCCGCGTCGAGCCCGGCGAGCTGGACCTGTGCCGGTTCGAGGCGTCGTTCGCCAGGGGAGAGAAGGCGCTGCTCGGCGGGCGGCCGGAGCAGGCCGCGCAGGACTTCGCCGAGGCGCTGCGCCAGTGCCGGGGACGGCCGCTCGAAGGGATGGCGCTGGGCGCCCCGCTGCAGGCCGACGTGGAGCGGCTGGAGGAGCGCGAGCTCCTCCTCATGGAGCAGTACACGGACGCGTTGCTGATGCTCGGCCGCTCGGACGCGCTCGTCCCCGACCTGCGGCGGCTCGTGGCGCGCCATCCGCTCCGGGAGCGGCTGTGGGAACGGCTGATGCTCGTCCTCTACCGGATGGGCAGGTCCGCGGACGCGCTCGACGCGTACGCGCAGGTCCGCCGGCATCTCGCCGACGATCTGGGCATCGACCCCGGCCCGCGGCTGAAGTCGCTGGAACGGCGGATCCTCAGCGGCGACCCGGCCCTGGACACCGCACCGCCGCGCGCCGCGGGCGGCGGCGGGGACACCGGCCGTGCGGCCGGACGGCCCGCGGTCGCGGCGCCCGCACCGGCGCCCGGCGAGGCGGGCACGCTGCGCCAGTTCCCCATGGACATCGTCGAGTTCACCGGCAGGGAGGCGGAGCTGCGCGCGCTCAACCGGCTCGCCGACGGCGCCGGCGGCCGCGGCGACACGGCGCTGACGGTGATCGCGATCGAGGGCATGGCCGGGGTCGGCAAGACCCGCCTCGCCGTCCGCGCCGCGCACCAGATCAGTTCCCGGGGCCGGTTCGGCGCGGTGCAGCTGTGGGCCGACCTGCGCGCCATGGACCCCGAGGTCCCCGCCGCCGATCCGGCGGAGGTGCTGGAGACGTTCCTCCGGCAGCTCGGCGTGCCCCCCGCGCGGATCCCGCCCGACCTGGAGTCGAGGGCCGCGCTGTACCGGGACCGGCTGCACGGCCGCCGCGCGCTCGTGATCCTCGACAACGCGACCGACGAGGCCCAGGTGGAGCCGCTGCTCCCGGGCGACCCGACCGGCCTGGTGCTGATCACCAGCCGGCGGAGCCTGGCCGGGCTGGACGGCGTCCACCGGCTCCGGCTGGCCGGCTTCGCGCCGCCGGAGTCCGCCGACCTGCTGGGCCGGATAGCGGGCCGGGGGCGGGTGACGGCCGACCGCGCCGCCGCCGCGCGGATCGCCGAGCGGTGCGGGCAGCTCCCGATGGCCGTCACGATGGCGGCGCGCCGGCTGCAGACCCGTCCCGCCTGGACGCTGGCCGAGTTCGCCGCGCGGCTGGAGGACGAGGAGCGGCTGCCGGACGAGCTGGAGTTCCGCAACCGGTCCATCAGCGCGTCGTTCGACCTGTCCTACCGGGCGCTGGCCGCCGACCAGCGGCGCATGTTCCGGCTGCTCGGCCTGCATCCCGGCGCGGACTTCACCGCCGCCTCCACCGCCGCGCTGGCCGACCTGCCCCGCGCGCGGGCGGAGTCGCTGCTCGAAGCCCTGCTGGACGAGAACCTCCTGCAGCAGGCGGCTCCCGGCCGCTACCGGATGCACCCGCTGCTGCGCGCCCACGCGAGGCGGAAGGCCCGCGAGCACGAGGACTGGGCGGACGGCGAGCGCGAGGCGGCGGCCGGGCGCGTGCTCGCCTGGTACCTGCGCGCCGCCCATGCCGCCGACCTGGTGCTGAACACCCATGACCGGCGCGTCCCGATCGAGATCCCCGGCGGCGACACCGGCCCCGTGCCCGCCTTCGGCACGCGCGCGGAGGCGCTCGCCTGGCTGGACGCCGAGTCGGAGAACTTCCTCGCCGTGATCAAGGCGGCGGTGGAGCACGGCAGCCACGCGGTGGCGTGGCGGCTCCCGGCCGTCCTGCTGACGTTCTTCCGCCTCGGCCGGAGCCGGGGCGACTGGATCACCGCGTACGAGATCGGGCTCGGCGCGGCGCGCAGGCTCGACGACTGGCGCGGGGTCGCGCTCATGCTCAACGGCCTCGGCATGGCCTGCAACGACGCGGACCGTTTCGGCGAGGCCATCGCGCACCACCGCGAGGCCCTGGCCGTGCAGCGCCGGCTCGGCGATCTGGTCGGCCAGGCGTGGAGCCTGAACCGGCTCGCCGTCGCCTACCTCGGCGCGCGGCGGCCGTCCCGCGCCATCGGGTGCTTCGAGGAGTCGGTGCGGATCTTCCGGCGCGTCGCCGACCCGGACGACGACAGCGCCGCCGCGCCGCCCGTCCTCGGGGCCGGTGACGCCGACGGCGGCCATATCCGCATGCGCGACGCCATCACGTGGCCGAGCGCCATCATGATCCCGGCGGCCGTCCGCACGGCATCGGGCGGGGCCTGAGCGACCCGTCCGGAACGCCGGGCGCCGTGGCCCGTAATCCGCACGCCGTGCATTTCCAAGGAATGGACAAAACGCCCGTCACCGGCCGCGCGGAACATTGTTCTCGCGGGAAGGGAAACGCGCTGCGCCGGACGGCGATCAGTCGTCGATCCAGCCGTGCTTGTGCGCGATCTCCACGATGCTCCCGCGGATCTTGACGATCTGGCCGCCGGTGAGGTCGGGCGCCTCGGCGAGCAGCACGTCGACGATCTCCCGGCTGAGCTCCTTGCGGGACAGGACGTCGCAGAGCATGTCGTCGGCCGGGACACCGGCCGGAGCGCGGTCGGCCGTGGCCGCGGAGCCGTTGGACGGCGAGCCCACCGCGCGCACCGCGAACGCCTTGAGCCCGCGCTCGCCCTCGGTCACCTCGAACTCGACCGCCGTGCCGGGCGAGAACGCCGCCTTGTCGTCGAGAAGCTCGTTCGCGTGGACGAACACGTCCTCGCCGCCGCCGTCCGGAACAATGAATCCGTAACCGCGGACTTCGTCGAACTTGAGAATCCTGCCTGAACGCACCGCACGCCTCCACACGCCAAACAACAAGCCATACGCTGTTTCAACGATTTGCAGCGCACAGGATAGCACACCAATTCGCACCGGAATCGCTAATGCGATAGGCGAATGACGGCAAAGTCAGGGTTTCGCTCGTTCCGCCGCGGGCGATCGGGGCCGCGGTGCGCGGGGAGGGTAGCCCGGGCCCGGCGCCGGGACTATGCATCCCGTGCCAGAAAGACTCTCATCAGTGACCGCGGGGTTGACGGAAGGCCGCGCAGGGTTCACCTTACTGAAAGGAAAGTTTCCTTTTGGGTCGTCGCGTCGACGGACGAGCTCCGCTCGACGGGCCGGCTCGCCTCCGCCTCCAGGTACGCCGCGTACGCCGTACCTCCCGCCAAGGAGAAGCAGGATGCCAAGGAAGACCAGTATCGCCGTGGCCGCGGCCGTGACCGTCGGGCTGCCGCTGACGCTCACCGTCCCGGCGTGGTCGCACGGGTTCTCGACCTCCCCGCCGAGCCGCAGCTACCTGTGCGGACAGGGCAAGGTCAAGAACTGCGGCCAGGTCCAGTGGGACCCGGACGGCGTCGAGGGCCCGAAGGGGTTCCCGGCGCGCGGACCGGCCGACGGCAAGATATGCGCCGCCGCCGACGGGCGCTGGGCCGAGCTCGACGACCAGCGCGGCGGCACCGGCTGGCCCGCGACCAAGGTGACGGCGGGGCAGAACCTCAGCATCTCCTGGCGCTTCACCGCCCCGCACTCCACCACGTCGTTCCGCTACTTCCTCACCAAGGACGGCTGGGACATCACCAAGCCCATCACCCGCGACACCCTGGACCTCGCGCCGTTCATCACCGCGAACCTGGGCGGGCGGCAGCCGTCCAACCCGACGGTCCACAGCGGAACGCTTCCGCAGCGCCAGGGCAAGCACATCCTGCTGGCCGTCTGGGACATCGCCGACACCGGCAACGCCTTCTACCAGTGCATCGACGTCGACTTCGGCTGACGTCCCGGCCCGCCGCGCGCCAGGAGAAGCGGCGGGCCCGCTGACCGGATTTTGCGCCGGTCCACCGTCCGAGCGGGGCTTCGCGAGGGCTCCGGCGGTGGGCCGGCGCCGCCATTTCCCACAGCGCCCCGGGAGGGGCCGCCGGCCCGGCCGGGTCTACCGGATCGTCCGGTACGGGTGACAACGGGCCTGATAGGCTGCGACGCTTTGCTCATGCCCCGGACGACCCTGCAAGGGTGGCCGGGGCGTCTACAGGCCGAGCGCCTCGCGGCGCGGCGAAGGGGACATCAAGGAGGCGACGGCTGTGACCGTCTCGATGGTGAAGGGTCAGCGCATCTCGCTGGAGAAGCCCGGCGGAACGCTGAGCATGGTCCGGATGGGGCTGGGCTGGGACGCGGTGAAGAAGAAGGGGTTCTTCGGCTCCCGGGAGCGGGACATCGACCTCGACGCGTCCTGCGTGCTCTTCGCCGACGGCGCGCTCGCGGACGTCGTCTACTTCGGCAAGCTGACCAGCGACGACGGGTCCGTCCGGCACACCGGCGACAACCTGACCGGGGCGGGCGACGGCGACGACGAGTCCGTCATCGTCGACCTGAACCGGCTCCCGGTGCACGTCACCTCGCTGGTGTTCACGGTCAGCTCGTTCAACGGGCAGACGTTCAACGAGGTCGAGAACGCGTTCTGCCGGCTCGTCAACGAGATGGACGGCGGCGAGATGGCCCGGTACACGCTGACCGGCGGCGGCGCGCACACGGCGATGGTGATGTCCCGGATCTACCGGCACGGCGACGGCTGGAAGATGAACGCGATCGGCGAGCCGTGCCACGGCCGCACGTTCGAGGACATGCTGCCGGTGATCGCCAACCACGCCTGACCGCCGATGACCGACCTCTCCCGCGGCGCCAACGCGCCGCTGCCCACCCGGCGGGTGACCGCCTCGGTGTCCTGCGCCGTGCCGGTGGACGTCAGCGCCCTGCTGGTCGGCCCGGACCTGCGCGTGCGCACCGACTCCGACCTGGTGTTCTTCAACGCCCCCGAGGCGCCCGGCGTGCGCTGGGCGGACGGCGGCGGGCGGCAGCGCGTCGACCTCGACCTCGACGCCGTCCCCGCCGGCGCGCACGCGGTGCTGATCGCGGTCAGCCTGTCCGGGGCGTCGTCGTTCGGGGCGATGCCGCCGCCGCAGGTGCGGCTCACCGGGGACGACGGCGCCACGCTGGCGGTGTTCGCCGTCGACGGGCTGGGCCCGGAGACGGCGATCATCGGGTTCGAGGTCTACCGGCGCGACGACCGGTGGAAGGTCCGCGCCGTCGGGCAGGGCTACGCCGGCGGGCTGGCCGAGCTGGTCGAGGCGCACGGCGTCGAGGTCGACGACCCGGGCGACACCGCCGGAACGGCCGGAGCGGGCGAGCCGGAGCCCGCCATGGCCTCCGCGCCGGCGGGCCCGGCCGTCGGCGCGCCGCCGCCACCGCAGGCCCCACCGCCACCGCAGGCCCCACCGCCACCGCAGGCGCCGCCGCCGCGGCAGGGGATGCCGCAGGGGGCGCCGGCGGCGCCGTCCGGGAACGAGGTCGGGTACCTCGAACGGTGCTGGCTCGTCTGGGAGGACGCCAGCCGCTCGCTCGCCTCGTTCCGCGCGTCCACCGAGCACGCCCTGAACCTCCGCAACGAGGAGATCGCCGGGCGGGCGCCGCGCGGCCGGTTCGACCAGCTCATGGCGGCGGCCGACCAGCGGCTGCGCGCCGACGCGGGCCAGCTGCGCGACGAGCTCGCCCGGGTGGAGCCGCAGGTCACCGCCGAGGTCGCGCCGTTCGACGCGCCGTCCTGGCTGACCTGGCAGCCGAGCGCCGACCTGGCCGAGGGGATGCTGGCGGGCCGGCTGTCCACCGCCGAGCTGCCCGACCTCCAGGTGCCGCTGGTCCTGCGGCTGCCGTGGCGGCGCGGCGTGTGGATCTCGCAGGGCTCGATGCCCGGCGACTCGGCCGCCTACGCCTGGTCGCTGGTGACCCGGTTCCTGGCCGCCGTCCCGCCCGGGCTCGTCGGCCTTGAGGTGATCGACGCGGCGGGCCTGTCGGGCGCGGGCTGGCTGCACGGGTTCGACCCGGTGGTCAGCGCCCGGCTGCTCGGCGGCGGCGTGGCGACCGGGCCCGCGGCGGCCGAGCGGCTCCGCCGCCTCCTCGACCTGGTCGACCTGCGGCAGGTCGGCGGCGGGCAGGACGGGGACCTGCCGTCCGGGCTGGCGGAGGGGCCGCCGGTGCGGCTCGCGGTGGTCCTCGACGCCGGTGCCGCGCTCGACGGCGAGGACGCGCACCACCTGCTGCGCCTGGTGGAGGACGGGCCGCTGGTCGGCGTCCCGGTGCTGATGGTGGAGACCGACACCCCGGCGTCGGAGACGGTCCGCGCGATCCGGGTCCGGCAGTCCTGCAACAACCTGCCGTCGAGCGAGGGCACCATCGCGGACTCGTGGGTCGGCACGGACTGGACGCTCACCCCCGAGGTGCTCCCCGACGCGGGCGACGGTTCACGCGCCCCCGCGCTGTTCGCCCACGTGCTCGGCGTCCACGCCCGCACCCTCGCGTCCTACGACTAGGAACGCGCCGTACAACCGGTAACGCGTCCCACGGCCGGAAGGCGGCGCCGGACGCCCCCGCCCGGGGCGGGAGCGTCCGGCGGGACGCGGGTCAGCTCGTGAACGGGGCGAGCCTGATCCAGAAGTTGCAGTGGTGCGGTCCCGAGATCTCGCGGGTCATGCGGCTGGTCCCGGCGGGCAGCAGCGACATCTGGGCCTCCTTCTCCGCGGTGAACGGCGTCCAGCGCGGGGTGCCGGTCCCGTTCGGGTCACCGGTGCGGGCGAAGTTCGTCCACTGGGAGGTGAGCTGGTTCTGCAGGGCCTGCTGGTTGGGGTCGAGCGGCGGCTGGTTCGGGAACGTCCCGTGGTACAGGTAGCTGAACTCGCCGACGTGGAACGCCCCCGCCGGCCTCGTCAGGTCGACGAAGGGCAGCGGCGGCGGGTTGGTGTCGTCGAACCGGTACGCGTACACCGGGATGTGCTTCGCCAGGCGCCGGTCGTTCAGCAGCGCCGGGCAGACCGACGTCGAGTCGGCGAGGACGGTCCGCGCCGCGATGAACGCCGAGGGCTCCGGATACTGCGACAGCGGGTAGCGCTTCAGCACCTTGGGCGCGTACTCCCCGTACTGGCTCTGGACCTGCGCCACGTACGCCGCGGGCGTCTCGGCGGGACGGATCTGCGACTCGTCCCGGGCCACGCCGTGGATCACCGGGACCTTGTTGAACTGCCCCGTCGCGAACGCCTGCCCCGGTGACATGGTCAGGGTCTTGCCGTCCACGATCGGCGCGAGCGTGCCGCTGTCCGGGCCGAGCCCGTTGCCGGCCTGGTCGAGCAGGGTCTGCACCGGGACCTGGCGGAGGCAGGCGGCGACGTCCGCGGCGCTCCCGCAGCCGACGGCCGCGGCGAACCGGGCCCCGGCGGCCTGCGCCTCCGCCTGCGTCGGCAGCTTGGTCGCGCAGTCCTGGGCCTGCCAGGTGGCGTGGACGCCGCGCAGCGAGTTGTACTCGCCGCTCTCGATGATGCCCTTGTGGAACAGCCCGCTACCGGTCGGCGACGCCATATTGGCGCAGACGCTCGACCCTCCGGCGGACGGGCCGAAAATCGTGACGTTGCCCGGGTCGCCGCCGAACCTGGAGATGTTCCGCTTGACCCAGCCGAGCGCGGCCTGCTGGTCTTCGATCCCGTAGTTCCCGGCGTTCGAGCCCAGGGCCTGGTGGGACAGGAACCCGATGATGCCGAGCCGGTACCGTACCTCGACCTGGACGACCTTGCCCGCCTTCGCGAGACGGGTGCCGTTGGACGGGGTCCCGAGCCGGAACCCGCCGCCGTGGAGCTGGACCATCACGGGAAGCGGGCCGCTGCCGGCGTCCTCCGGCACGCGCACGTCCAGCTTCAGGCAGTTCTCGTCGGTCGAGCCGGGCCGGAAGTCGCCCGGCTGCGGGCACATGCTGCCCGGCTCGGTCGCCTGCACCGGCGACGACCAGCCGGGATGCGGCGCCGGGGGCTCCCAGCGCAGGTCGCCGACGGGCGGGGCGGCGTAGGGGATGCCGAGCCAGTTCTTGATCCCGTCGCCGTCGAGTCCGCAGACGGGGCCGCGGTCGGTCTGCACGAGGGTGCCGTCCGAGCAGGGCGGCGGCGCGGCGGCCGGGGCGGCCGCCGCCGTGTTCGCGGCCGTCAGTCCGGCTCCGGCGATGATGAGCGACGCCGTCACCTTCAGCGCCGTCTTTAGGGCTGTGCTGGGTCTCATGGGGGTCCTCCGGTCAAGACCGTGCGGAAACCTGGCTGCCCTGAATCATTCCACCGTAGTTCGATACGAAGTGATATCTGACTTGGCCATGTCGCATATCGGGAATTACCCGGTCAGGACTTAATCCCGATTATGGACAGGGGTGCGCGGCGTAACGGTCATGCGGATGTCCTCCGCGGCCCACAGGACGAAGCGTTCGATCGGCGTCACCGTGTGCCCCGGTACCAGGCGGAATTGGAAACGCTTCAGCAGAATGGCCAGCACGAGCTCCGCCTCGACCATGGCGAGCGCGGCCCCCTCGCAGCTGCGCGGGCCGAGCCCGAACGGGATGTAGGCCAGTTTCGGACGCCCGGCGGACGCCTCCGGCGTGAACCGGTCAGGGTCGAACACCTCGGGCTCGGGCCAGTAGTCGGGGTTCATGTGCACGGCCCAGAACGGGTAGAAGATCGTCGTGCCCGCGGGGACGGCATGGCCGCCCAGCACGAGGTCCTCGGTGGTCTCCCGCGCGCCGTACGGGCCCGGCGGGTACAGCCGCATCGCCTCCTTGAGCACCCGCTCCAGGTAGGCGAGGTCCCTGAGGTCGGCGTAGCCGGGCGCGGCGCGGCCGCCGAGGACGCGGTCCAGCTCGGCGGCGGCGCGCCCGGCGGCGTCCGGGTGCCGGGCGAGCAGGTACAGCGTCCAGGAGATGGCGACGCCGGTGGTGTGGTGGGCGGCCAGCATGGTCATCAGGACCGAGTCGCGGATCCGGGCCGGTGACTCGCCCGCCTCCACCAGCGCCGCGATCATGTCGCTGCGACCGGCCTTCGCGGTGGCCCCGCCGGACGCCTCGTGCGCGGCGAGGACGCGGTCGACGGTGGCGCGCAGGTAGGCCAGGCCCTCGTCGGCGCGGGCGCGGCGCTCATCCGCGTCGCCCGGCACGTCCGTGTGGTACAGCCGCGCCAGGTACTCGGTGAGGACGTCCTCGAACGCCGACACGACCCGTCCGGCGGCCCCGTCCGACTCCAGGCCGCTGCCGAGCGCGTACTCGCAGATCATGCGCAGCGACAGCTCGCTCAGATCCTTCTGGAGCGCGACGGCGGCACCGGAGGCGGCGCGTGCGGCCCAGCGGTCGGCCAGCTCGGACGTGAGCGCGGCGAACCGGGCGAAGTGCGCCTCGTGCGAGGGGCGTCCGGCCAGCACCGACAGCATCACCCGGCGCCACGGCTCGTGCTCGGCGGCCGGCATCGTCTGCAGGTTCCCCGACTCCTGGAGCGGCGCCAGGAACTCGAACAGCCTCTCCGGCCGCTTGTCGATCTTCGCGGTGGCCTCCAGCAGCACCGGGTCGGCGACCGACACCGCCAGGTCCGCGCCGGGCAGCCGGAACCGCACCACCGGCCCGTACTCGGCGTGCAGCTTCAGCTGGTAGGTGTGCAGCCCGCCCGCCGCCACGATCGCGGCGGTGCCGTCGTCCCCCGCGGGTGGTCCCGGAATGTGTGGATTCGCCATGCCTCCATCATGAAGCCGGATCCGCCGGCGGTCAGGAGGCGAGGCGCCCGGCGTTCAGGAGGCGAGGCGGCGGGCGCCGTCGCGGGCCCGGTCGGCGGGGATCGCGAAGCCGATGCCGATCGAGCCGCCGCCGTCCCGCATCAGCGTCGCGATCGCCGTGTTCACGCCGACGACCTCGCCGCGCAGGTTGACCAGCGGCCCGCCGGAGTTGCCGGGGTTGATCGACGCGTCGGTCTGCAGCGCGTTGCCGGCGCCGCCCTCGCCGAAGCGCACCCGGCGGTTCAGCGCGCTGACGATGCCGCTGGTCACCGTCCCCTGGAGGCCGAGCGGGGAGCCGAGCGCGAGGACCTGGTCGCCGACCCGGACGTCGGAGAACCGGCCGAACGCCAGCGGCGCCGGGCTGGCGGCGGTGGGGATCGCCAGCACGGCCAGGTCGAGGGCGCGGTCGGCGCCCGCCATCCGCGCCGGGACGCGGCGCCGGTCGGCCAGCACGACGGTGACCGTGCCGCCGTCGTCGACGACGTGCGCGTTGGTCAGCACGTGACCCCGCCGGTCGATCACGAACCCGGACCCGGTGCCGCGCGCGCCTCCCGACCGCACCTCGATCGACACCACGCTCGCCTGGACCCGCGACGCGACCTCGCTGAGGTCCCCGGCCCCGCCGTCCACCGGCGTGGCCTCGGGCGGCGACAGCGCCGCGGGCGCCGGGATTCCGGCGGTCACCCGTCCGGTGACGGCCCCGGCCAGGCCACCGGCCAGCAGCGCGGCGAGCACGGCCGCGACGACCGCCCGCCCGGAGCCCCCGCGGCCGCGGCGGGGCTCGTCGTGGCGGTCGTAGCGGTCGTAGCCCTCGTGGCGCTCGTAGCCGGGCATGGTCCACGGGACGGTCGGCGGCGCCGGGCGCCTGAAGGAATCGTCCTGCGGCCACGTACGAGGAGGCGGGGGAGAGTACAGCGGATGATCCGCGTGCCGTGGATGACTCATGGGGCTCCTCACGCTCGGTCTCACCCGGAAGTACTCCGTCCCCAGTGCGTTTCGTTCAGGCGAGCGTGAGACCGAGCGTGAGAAGCGGCTCAGGCGGAGTGGACGACGCGTCCGCCCGCGAGCGTGAGGGTGGGGGTGATCTGTTGCAACGCGTCGTCGTCGGCGGTGAGGACGTCCCCGTCCAGGACGACGAGATCCGCGAGCTTGCCCGGGGTGATGGTCCCCTTCCGGTCCTCGGCGTTCTCGATGTAGGCGCCCGCGGTCGTCCACAGCCGGATCGCCTGCTCACGGGTGAGGCGCAGGTCGGGCGGGACGTCGGAGTACGGTCCCGGGGCGGCGCCCGCGAACGTGGCGATGCCGCGCCGCCAGTCGGGGTAGGTGACCGGCGCGTCGGAGCTGTCGGCGACGTGCACCCCGGCGGCGAGCAGCGCCCCGGCCGGGAACGCCCGCGACCACCTCTCCTCGCCGATGGCGCGCGTCATGGACGCGCCGCTGTGCGACTTCATCAGCGAGCTGGTGATCACGCTGATGTCGTGCTCGGCGAGGCGGGCGTAGGAGTCCTCGGAGAGCAGCGTGCCGTGCAGGAGCGCGTGCCGGGCGCGTGGCCACGGGTCGGCCTTGAGCGCGCGGATGATCCCGTCGGCGGCGGCGTCCGCGGCCCGGTCGCCGGTGACGTGCACCTGCACCTGGAGGCGGTTGCGGTGCGCCAGCTCGATCATGCGGAGGAGTTCCTCGTAGCGTGCCTCGTCGTCGTCGCCGGGGGTGATGAGGTGGCCGTGGTCGCCGGACGGGTACGGGTCGTGCAGCCATGCCGTGCACTGCGTGGGGACGCCGTCGGCGAACAGCTTGCAGCCGCCGATCCGGAGCCAGTCGTCGCCCAGCCCGGTGGACAGGCCCGCGTAGCCGAGCGCGGTCTCCAGCCGCTCGGACGAGCTCGCGGGCGACGGCCAGTCCCAGTGCATCAGCGTGTTCACCCGGACCGTCATCCGGCCGTCCCTGCGCAGGGTGGTGTAGTCGCGCAGCAGCTCGGGCCAGACGATCGGGTCGGTGACGCTGGTGATGCCGAGCGCGTTGAGCTTCCGCATCGCGGTCTCGATCGCGTCCAGCCGCTCCTTCTCGGAGTGGTCCGGGACCTGCTTGTCGATCAGCCCCTTCGCCCCTTCGAGCAGCAGGCCGGTCGGCTCGCCGTCCGGGCCGCGGACGATCTGCCCGCCGTCCGGGTCCGGGGTGTCGCGGGTGATGCCGACGATCCGCAGCGCGGCGGTGTTGACGAGCACCGAGTGCCGGGACGCGTGGTGCAGGACCGTCGGCCGGTCCCCGGTGACCTCGTCGATCAGGGAGCGGTGCGGGCCGGGGACGGCGGCGTCGAACTCGGGGATGTTCGCCTCGCGCCAGCCCTCGCCGATCAGCCACCGGCTGCCGCCGGGCCCTGGCGGGCCTCCGGCGAGCGCCTCGTTCAGCGCGCCGAGCGAGTCGATGCCGTTCAGGTCGACGGAGAACGGCGGCCCGGACAGGCCGAACAGCGCCAGATGCAGGTGCGCGTCGTTGATCCCCGGCAGCACCGTCTGCCCGGCGAGGTCGATGACCTCGGTGGACGGGCCCGCCAGCGCCCGGACGTGGTCGTCGTCGCCGACCGCCGTGATCCGGTCGCCGGTCACCGCGACGGCCGACGCGACCGTGAACCCCGCGTCGACGGTGAGGACCTTGCCGCCGAGCAGCACCTTGTCCGCGTGTCCTGTCATCTCACCAGCCCGTTTCGAGAATGTCGTCAAGTGTGTCGGTGAACTCGTCGGCGTCCGCCCGGGTGAACGTCAGCGGCGGCTTGAGCTTGAGGATGTTCCAGGCCGGGCCCGTGGGATACACGAGGACGCCCTCGTCCTTGAGCCGCTCGCAGATGATCAGCGTCTCGTCCGAGGCGGGCTCCTTGGTCTCGCGGTCGAGGACGAACTCGACCCCGCTGTAGAAGCCCTGGCCGCGGACGTCCCCGATGAGGGGGTGCCGGTCGGCGAGCCCGGCCAGCCGGTCGCGCAGGTACTGGCCGACGACCAGCGCGTTGTGCTGGAGGCCCTCGTCGGCGACGATGTTCAGCAGCTCCAGGCCGACCGCGCAGGCGACGGGGTTGCCGCCGTAGGTCGAGAAGAACCGCCCGGTCGGGTCGAACGCGCGGGATATCTCGCGCGTGGTGACCATGGCCGCCATCGGGAAGCCGTTGCCCATGGCCTTGCCCATCGTCACGAAGTCGGGGACGACGTCCGGGCCCTGCGTCTGGAAGCCCCAGAACGCCTCGCCGAGCCGCCCGAATCCGACCTGCACCTCGTCGGCGATCGTCAGCACGCCGCGCTCGCGCGCCGCGGCGAAGATCGGCGCGAGGTAGCCGGGCGGCAGCACCACCTGGCCGCCGCCCGCGAGCAGCGCCTCGAACAGGTAGGCGGCGGGGGCGCGGCCCTCGGCGGCGAGCCGGTCGAACTCGTCGATCACGTGCCGGGCGTACTTGGCCCCGGCGTCCGGGTCGTCGTAGCCGTACGCGCCGCGGTACCGGTCGGGGTTCGGGGTCGGGTGCGTGGTGTCCGGCTTGCCGTAGTGCTTGTAGCGGGACGGGCTCACGTCGGACACGACGGAGGTGTAGCCGTGGTAGGCGTCGTCGATGATGACGACGTCGTCCCGCTTCGTCAGGTAGCGGGACATGCGCAGCGCCAGGTCGTTCGCCTCGCTGCCGGAGTTGACGAAGTAGACGACGTCGAGGCCGTCCGGGAGCGTCGCGGTGAGCCGCTCGGCGTACTCGGTGAGCGTGTCGTACACGAAGCGGGTGTTGGTGTTCAGGCGGCCGAGCTGGCGCGCGGCCGTCTCCACGAGGCGCGGATGGCCGTGGCCGACGAGGGTCACGTTGTTGAGGGCGTCCAGGTAGGAGCGGCCTTCCTCGTCGTAGAACCGGCAGTCGCGGGCCCTGGCCATGCTGATCGGACGCTTGAAGTACATCGGGTGGCTGTCGGGCAGGTGCGCGCGGCGGCCCTCCAGTGCCTTGCCGATCCCGGACGTCCACGGGGTGATCGCGTTCTGGGCGCCGAGCAGCGGGGTCGGGTCGGGGAAGAGGCCCTGCCACATCGCCGACTCCGAGTCCGTGACGGCGGCGGGCACGCCCGTCCACCCGCCGAGCGGCGCGACGGCCACCTGGACGCGGACGTGCGGCGGCAGCGCACCACCGGGCCCGATCCGCCCGATCCGCCCGCCTGCCGCGATCTCGTCGCCGGCGGCGGGCGTGTCGGCCAGCCCCGTGTAAAGCGTTCTGAACCGGACGCCTTCGGCGGGCTCGTGCAGCAGGACGAGGTCCACTCCGGTGACGTCCGACGCTTCGACCCGGCCGGGCAGGGGCGCGCGGACGGGCGTGCCCGCGCCCGCGAACAGGTCGATGCCGAGGTGGACGTTGGCGGGCTCGTCCGGTCCGGTGCTGCGGCGGCGCGGGGAGAGGAACCGGGGCTCGCCGTACCGT
The DNA here is from genome assembly GCF_004348535.1 of Actinomadura sp. KC216. GTDB lineage: Bacteria > Actinomycetota > Actinomycetes > Streptosporangiales > Streptosporangiaceae > Spirillospora. The sequence goes on along the minus strand of NZ_SMJX01000035.1, from coordinate 27,789 downwards.
CCCACCGGCACGCCCGGACGGCGGCGCAGGATCTCCGCACCGGCGGCGGCGCGCAGCGCGTCGGGGTCGCGCGGATCGGCGCCGTCGTAGATCGCGGACGACGCGCTGAGGTCGATCGCGACGAGCGGGCCGTCCACCGGGGACACGGCCGAGGCCGCGCCGTCCGCCCCCAGCCAGGCCGTGACCGCGGGCCCGGCGGGGTGCGCGGGCAGCGCGCAGGCGTGCCTCACGGCGGCGCGTCCCACGTCCGCCGGGATGCCCGCGAGCGTGCGCACCAGGTCCGCCGCCGCGGCCGACCGGTGCCGAGGGTCGCCGTGCCGCCGCTCCGCGTCGAGCCGCGCCGCGGTCGCCGCGACCGTCGCGGACCGCACCGCGACCAGCGGGAACAGCAGGTCAAGCTCCGCCTCGGTCAGCGGGCAGGCCGCGTGGTAGGCGGCGGCGAGTGTGGCCAGGACGTTCAGGGGGCTCGCGGCGCCGCGCATCACGCTGGACGCGAGCACCGCCAGGTCGGCGATCCGGGCGGTCGGCAGCGCGTCACCGAAGTCGATCACGCCGGAGACGCGGCGCCGCCCGCCGTCCCGGCGGACCAGGATGTTGAACGCGTTGAGGTCGTGGTGGACGACCGACACCGGCAGCTCGGGGAACCGCTCGTCGAGCAGCGGCACGTACCGGTCGCGGAGCGCGGCGGCGGCGGCCTTCAGCCCGGCGTCGCCGACGTGCCCGATCGATGCGGCCAGTGCCGCACCGGCGTGCGGGAACTCCCAGTAGTGCGGCGCCGGGGGATCGGGGTGGGCGAACTCCGCCGTGGCCGCGGTCAGCCTTCCGGCCACCGCGCCGACGTCCGCCAGCAGCTCGGGCGACCGGCGCCCCACCTCCGCCAGCGGCGCCCCCGGGACCCAGGTGAGCAACCGCACCGGCAGCTCGCGCCCGCCGTCGGGGACGGACGCGACCGGCGCGCCCGACACATCCGGGACCGTCCGGGGGACGACCACGCCCAGGTCCCGCTCGGCCAGATGCGCGAGCAGCGCGGTCTGGAACCCGATCGCCTGCCGGTCGGCGGGGTCGCTGACCTTGAGGACGTACTCGGCGCCGCCCGCGTCCACCACATGCGTGTTCTGGTCCGTCTCCCCGGCGAGGCGGCGCAGGGACGCGGCCTCCAGGCCGTAGCGGTCACGCAGGATCTCCCGCAGCCGGTCGTCGGATGGCTCCGGGACACCTGCGGTGATCCGCTCGAAACGGTGGTCGGGGACTGCCATGGGCAGCTGGCTCCTCGGGGTCGATGGGTCAGGCGCGGGCGGTGGCGCCCAGGGGCGGCGTGGCGGCGGACTCGGACGGCGGCGGATCGTCGGCGGGGTCGGCCACGATCGACTGGTGCTCCGGGTCCCAGCTCACCGTGACCTCTTCGCCCGGCACGGCCGGAAGCGACCGGCCCGCGACGCGCATGGCCGAGCCGGTCGTGCCGTCCGCGAACCGGAGCCCCACCTGGTGGTGGTTGCCGACGTAGACGATGTCGGTGACGGTGGCGCGCACCCGGTTGTGCCCGTCCGGCACGGAGGCCGCGTCGGTGTGCAGGTCGAGCCGCTCCGGACGGACGACGGTGACCCCGCCGTCGCCGCGGAAGCACGTCGACTCGCCCAGGAACTGCGCCACGAACAGCGTCTTCGGCCGCTCGTACAGCTCGGACGGCGTGCCGACCTGCTCGACCCGGCCCTCGTTGAACACCGCGATCCGGTCGGACAGGGTGAGCGCCTCATGCTGGTCGTGGGTGACGAAGATGAACGTCATGCCCAGTTCCCGGTGCATCCTCGCGATCTCGCGCTGCAGCTCGTCGCGGAGCTTGCGGTCCAGGGCGCCGAGGGGCTCGTCCATCAGCAGGGCGCGCGGGTGGTACACCACGGCGCGGGCCAGCGCGACGCGCTGCTGCTGCCCGCCGGACAGCTGGCTCGGCAGCCGGTCCGCGTACTCCTCCAGGTGCACCAGCTTCAGCGCCTCGCCGACCTTCGCGGCGATCTGCGCCTTCGTCATCTTCCGCTGCTGGAGCGGGAACGCGATGTTCTTCCTGACGGTCATGTGCGGGAACAGCGCGTACTGCTGGAACACCACGCCGAGGTTCCGCTTGTGCGGCTTCTGCCGCGACACGTCCCGCCCGTCGATCTCGATCGTCCCGGCGGACACCGACACGAACCCGGCGAGCATCGACAGCATCGTCGTCTTGCCCGACCCCGACGGGCCCAGCAGGGTGATGAACTCGCCGTCCGCGATGTCGAGGGAGACGTCGTCCACGGCGGCCCGGGACGTGCCCGAGTAGACCTTCGAGACGCCCGCGATCCGGATCCCGGGGCTGCTGCTGTTGCTGTCGGAATGGCTCATGATGTGCTCCGCTTGCGGCGAACGAACTGCGGCATCAGCAGGACGACGCTGGTCGCCACCACCATCAGGCTGGACGCCGCGGCGATGGTGGGGTCGATCTCCAGCGTGATCGAGTTGTACATCTGGACGGGCAGCGTCTGGATGTCTGGCGTCTGCAGGAACAGCGCGATGACGACCTCGTCCAGCGACATGACGAACGCGAACACGAACCCCGACAGCACGCCCGGCGCGACGAGCGGGACGGTGATCCGGAAGAACGTCGTCCAGGAGGTGGCGCCGAGCGTCGAGGCGGCGGTGTCGAGCGTCCGGTCGTACCCGGCGAGGCTGGTCGACATGACCGTCACCACGAACGGCAGCGCCATCACCGTGTGCGCGACCACGTACCCGAGGGCGGTGCCGTTGAGCTGCCACTTCAGGAACACGCCGTAGATCGCGACCGCGACCACGATGCTCGGCACGATCAGCGGCGCCAGCATCAGCGAGCGGATCGCGCCGCGGCCCCGGAAGCCCGCCCGGTTCAGGCCGAACGCGACCGCGACGCCGAGGACGGTCGCCGTCAGCGCCACCAGCAGCCCGATCTGCACGGACGTCAGCAGCGAGCGCATCCACCGCTCGGAGGTGAAGAACGACTCGTACCAGCGCAGCGACCAGCCGTCCGGCGGGAACTGGAACGTGGTCCCGGAGGAGAAGCTCATCGGGATGACGACCGCGGTCGGCGCGATCAGCAGCATCCCGATCAGCCCGACGACGATCTTCAGGCCCCAGCCGAGACCGCCGTCCCGCCCGGCGCGCGCACCCTTCTTGAGCGATGCCTGCTCACTCATTGGTCACCGCCTTCTCGGTCGTCGACGAGAGGTTGGCGAACCTCGACACCACGAACAGCGCCAGCAGCGTGATCACCAGCAGCACCGAGCCGAGCGCGCCCGCGCCGCCGAAGTCGAGCAGGTCGGTCACCCGCGTCGCGATCAGCTGCGGGACGAGCGACTGCTGCGGCGAGCCCAGCAGCGCCGGGGTGACGTAGAACCCGAGCGTCAGGATGAACACGAGCGTGAACCCCGACAGCACGGCGGGCAGCGACAGCGGCAGGTAGACCCGGGCGAACGCCCGCCAGCGCGGCGCGCCGAGGCTGGTCGCCGCGTCCAGCAGCCGCTTGTCGATGCCCTCCATCCCGCTGTACAGCGGCAGCACCGCGAACGGCAGCATGACCTGCACCATCGCGACCGCGACCCCGGCGACCGTGCCCAGCAGGACGACGCCGTTGATGCCGATCGCGGAGAACGCGTCGTCGATCAGGCCGCCGCGCTGCTCCAGCATGTACCAGGCGAAGTTGCGGGCCATCATCGACGTCCAGAACGGCAGCAGGACCACCACCGTCATCAGGTTCCGGGTGCGCGGGGTGACCCGCGTCATCGCGTACGCGTACGGGTAGGCGATGACGAGCGTGCAGGCGCCGACGATCAGCGCGGTGACGAGCGTCCGGGTCAGGACGGTGACGGAGACGCCGTCCTCCAGCAGCTTGGTGTAGTTGCCCAGCCCGGCGGACGGGTCGGTGAAGCTCCGCCAGATGATGTTGCCGAGCGGGTAGCAGAAGAACACCAGCAGCAGCGCGGTGGCGGGCAGGATGAACCAGCCCGCCGCCCGCCGCCGGGGCCGGCCGGTGAGGCCGGCCCCGCTGGTGACCGCCGCGGGCGGCGGGGCCGAGGTGGTCGGGGCGGTCATCGGTGGATCACCCGGAGAGCCAGGCCGTGTAGCGCTCGGTGACCCGGTCGAAGTTCTGGCCCCACCAGACGGAGTCGGACCGCACGATGCTGTCCTTGCGCTCCGGCGCGTACGCGTTGAGCTGCTGCTGGTACTGGTCGAACTTCGGCTGGATCGTCTCCTTGATCGGCAGGACCGACGCCAGCTCCGCCATCCTCGCCGACTGCTGGTCCCCGGACGCGGACGCGATGAACTTCATCGCGTTCTCCTTGTTCTTCGAGCCCTTGGGGATCACCAGGTCGTCCCAGTTCACGATCGTCTTGTCCCAGACGGGCTTGAACGGGGCGCCGGCCTTCAGCGCCTGGTAGGCGCGGGCGTTGAGCATCAGGCCCATGTCGATCTGCTTGTCGACCATCATCTGCTGCATCTGCCCGTAGGTCTTGGCGAACGTGGTGACCTTCTTGATCTGGTCGAGCTTCTTGAACGCCCGGTCCAGGTCCAGCGGGTAGAGCTTGTCCTGCGGGACGCCGTCGCCCAGCAGCGCCGCCTCCAGGAGGCCGACCGAGATCTCCGGCGGGACGACCCGCTTGCCGGGGTACTTCTTCACGTCGAAGAAGTCGGCGATGGTGGTCGGCGGGTTCGAGCCGAACTTCTCCGTGCTGTACATGAAGATCGTGCTGTAGAAGAACGCGGGCACGCCGCAGTCGTTGACCGTCCCCGGCGGGAACTTGGTCTTGTCGATGACCGAGAAGTCGAGCTTCTCCAGGTACTTGCCGCAGTACTGCGCGGTCGCCGCGGCGCTGGTGTCGACGACGTCCCAGGTCACCTTCTTGGCCTCGACCATCGTCTTCATCTTCGCCTCGTCGACCGGGCCGTCGTTGCGGAACGTGATCCCGGTCTCGGCGGTGAACGGCTTCTGCCACGCCTCCGCCTGGTAGTCCTGGAACGGCGCGCCCGTGGAGACGAACGTCAGCGATTTGCCGTCGTCGTCGCTCGCGTTGCCGATGCTGCAGGCTGCGCCCGCCAGGGTCACGGCGAGGGCGGCGGCCGCGAATCTCGCGGTCCTGCCCGTCTTGCTGATGTTGAGCCGCACGATTTCCTCCGCAGGTCGTGTACGGGCCTCGCGTGTCCTGCCCCGTCAGGCCGCCGCGACGTGCTTGGTCAGGACACGGGCGAGCGTGTCCAGCTGTGGTTCGTCGATCACCAGGGGTGGTGAGAGGACGATGGTGTCGCCGGACGCCCGGACGATCACGCCGTCGGCGCGCGCTCCCGCCTGGACTCCGGCGGCGTCGGCCGAGGGGTCCAGCTCGACGCCGAGCATCATCCCGGCGCCGCGCACCTCCAGTACGTGGTCCAGCCGTTCGAGCGGCTTCAGAGCGTCGAGCAGCTTGCGGCCGAGGGTTTCGGCACGTTCCAGAAGCCCCTCGCGCTCCAGGATTCCGATATTGGCGAGGGCCACCGCGGCGCCGACCGGGTGGCCGTTGTAGGTGAACCCGTGCAGGAACGAGGCTCCGTCGGCCAGGTCCAGCACGCGTTGGCCCGCGAGGACCGCGCCCATGGGGATATACCCGCTGGACAGGCCCTTAGCAGTGACGATGATGTCCGGTTCGACGCCGTAGCGCTCGCAGCCGAACCAGTGGCCGATCCGGCCGAACGCGGTGACGACCTCGTCCAGGACCAGCAGGATGTCGTGCCGGCGCAGCACCTCCTGCACCCGCGGCCAGTAGTCGGGCGGGGGCGGCACCATGCCGCCGACGCCGAGCACCGGCTCGCCGACGAACGCGGCGATGCGGTCCGGGCCGATGCGCTCGATGCGCTCCTCCAGCTCGGCGATCAGCTCGTCGGTGACGTCCGCGCCGCGCAGGGCGTGCGGCTTGGCGAGGAACTCGATCCCCGGCATCAGCGGGCCGTAGCCCGCGCGCAGCCGGTCGATGCCGGTGGCGGCGAGCGAGCCGCCGCCCATCCCGTGGTAACCGCCGGTGCGCGCGAGGATCACGAAGCGCTCGGGCCGCCCGGCGTGGTGGTGGGCGAGCCGCGCCAGCTTGATCGCGGTCTCGTTGCCCTCCGACCCGCCGTTGGTGAAGAAGACCCGGCGCATGGACGGCGGCGCCAGCTCCAGCAGGCGCTCGGCCAGCCGGATGGACGGCTCGTTGGAGTAGTCCCCGAATGAGGAGTAGAACTCCAGCTTCGCCATCTGCTCGGCGGCGGCCTGCGCGAGCTCCGCGCGGCCGTGGCCGACCGGGCACTGCCACAGGCCGCAGGTGCCGTCGATGTAGGGCCTGCCGTGGACGTCCCAGACCACGGCGCCCTCACCGCGGTCGAGGATCAGCGGTTCGGCGGGTGCCCCGATGACGCTGTGCGGGTGGATGATCGTCCGCGCGTCCAGCTCGGCGAGCTCCCGCCCGCCGTGCCGCGCCGTCGTGGCCTGCTGCTCGATCGCCTGCTGTTCGGTCGCCATTGGATAGTCGCCTCAGAGTTTGATCGCCACGGACTTGGACTCCAGGTAGGCCTCGATGCCCTCGCTGCCGCCCTCGCGTTCCAGACCGCTGTTCTTCATCCCGCCGAACGGCAGCTCGGGCCGGACGGGGAACGCCTCGTTCACCGCCACCACGCCGAAGTTCAGCCGGTCGACGGCCCGCCACACCCGGGCCAGCCCGTCGCCGAAGACGTAGGCGGCGAGCCCGTAGTCGGTGGCGTTGGCCCGCCGGATCGCCTCGTCGTCATCGTCGAAGGCGTAGACGGGCAGGACGGGGCCGAACGTCTCCTCCGTGCTGATCAGCATGGTGTCGTCGGCGCCGGTCAGGACGGTCGGCTCGTAGAAGGCGCCGGTGAGCGCGGGGTCGTCCGGTACCCAGCGGCGCCCGCCCGCCTCCACCTCGGCGCCGCGCTTGACCGCGTCGACGACGTGCCGCTCGACCTTGTCGAGCCCGGCGAAGTCGATCAGCGGCCCGGTGGTGGTGCCCTCGGCGGAGCCGTGCCCGAGCCGCAGCGCCGCGACCTTCTCCAGCAGCAGAGACAGGAACTCGTCGTGCACCGAGCGGTGCACGAGCAGCCGGTTGATCGCGATGCAGCTCTGCCCGGCGTTGGCGAACTTGGCCGCCGCCGCCGCGGCCGCCGCGGCGGGGAGGTCGGCGTCGTCGAACACGATGGCGGGGGAGTGGCCGCCCATCTCCAGGGAGATCCGGCGCAGGTGGTCGCGGGTGGACGCGAGCAGGCTCAGCCCCACCTCGGTGGAGCCGGTGAAGCTGACCTTGCGCAGCCTGCGGTCGGCCAGCAGCGCGCCCGCGACCTCCGCCGGACGGGTCGTGGTGAGCGACTGGAGCACCCCGCCGGGCAGCGCCCCGGCCTCGGCGATCAGCCGCACCAGCTCGGTGCCGACCAGCGGGGTCTGCTCCGCCGGCTTGACGATCACGGGGCAGCCGGCCGCGAGCGCGAGGCCGACCTTGCGGACGAGCATGCTCGCGGGGAAGTTCCACGGCGTGATCGCCAGCGCGGGGCCCACCGGGGACCGCAGCACCATCCCGGGGCCGCCGGCGGCGTCCGGTGCGACCCGGCCGTTGGCGCGGCGCGCCTCCTCTGCGGCCCATTCGAGCATCCGGGCCGAGCCCATGACCTCGCCGCGGGCCTCCCCGAGCGGCTTGCCGTTCTCGCTGGTCATCAGGGCCGCGAGCGCGTCGGCCTGGGCGCGGATCCGGGCCGCTCCGGCGCGCAGCGCGGCCGACCGCTCCTCGGCGGTCGTCCGGCGCCACGGCTCGGCCGCGGCGTCGGCGGCGCCGAGCGCGGCGAGCGCCTCCTGCGGCCCGGCGTCGGCGACCTTGGCGACGACCGTCAGCGTCGCTGGGTCGGTCACGTCGAAGGTCGCGGTTCCCGATTGCCACACGCCGTTGATGAGCAGTGTGGCGGACGGGTCTGCGGACATGTTGCGGACCTCCCTGTGCCTTCTGTTACGCCGACCGTAATCGATATCGCGCCAGTCTCTCCCCGGGTGTTGTGTTTGTCAACACCTGCCCAAGCGGAACCTGCCCGGGTCCGCGCGGTCTTACAGTGGGGGGCATGAACGCCCTACCGTCCCGCTCAGCGGACCCCGCCGCCGAGGACACCGAGCTCATCCCCATCAGGGAGTTGCTGTCGTACCGGCTGCACCGGGTCGCGAACGCGCTCTCCCGCAGCGCCGCGCTCCGCTACCGGCGGGAATTCGGCGTCAGCCTCCAGGAGTGGCGGACCATCGCGCTGCTCGGGGCGGACGAGCCGCTCACCGTCAACCGGCTGGCCCGGCTGGCCGGCCTGGACAAGGCCCAGATGAGCCGGGTCGCGACCAAGCTCGCGGCGGCCGGGCTGGTCGAGCGGGAGCCGGGTCCCGGCCGCACGACCCAGCTCACCCTGACCCGCAGCGGGCAGTCCCTCTACCGGGGCCTCATCTCCGCCGCCAACGAGCGCAACAACGCCTTCCTCGTCTGCCTGACCCCTCTTGAGCAGGAAGTTCTCGACTCCGCCCTGCGCAAGCTCGCTACCCTGGCCAAGGCTCTGGAGCGCTCGGAACGCTGATCCGGCCCCGCCGCGGAGGTCCGCCGCCGGGGCCGGGTGTTGATGTTGTCAACAGTAGGTTATATTCCTGCTGTGACGACCTGTTCGCCCTGACGACATCGACGCTCCCCCAAGGAGGCGGACGCGCATGGCCGACCGCGCCACGATCTGCGAGTGCTTCGCCCGCGACGGGCTCCAGCACGAGACCGCCCACGTCCCGACGGAGGTGAAGCTCGACCTGATCGGCTCCTTCGCCGACGCGGGTTTCGCGCGGATCGAAGCGACCAGCTACAGCCACCCCGAGCGCGTTCCGGCCTTCCGCGACGCGAGCGAGGTGCTCGCGGGGCTGCCCCGTCCCGCCGGTGTGGCCTACAAGGCGACCTGTCCGAATCCCCGAGCCGTGGAACGCGCCATCGCCGATCTGGACGCCGGGCACGGCGCCACCGAGCTCAGCCTGCTCGTGTCGGCCACCGAGTCGCACACGGAACGCAACATGCGCACCACCCGGGAACGGCAGTGGGAGCGGGTGACCGAAATGGTGCGGCTCGCCGCCGGGCGGTTCCGGCTCGTCGGCGTGATCTCCGTGGCGTTCGGCTGCCCCTTCGAGGGCGCGGTGGACCCCGGCGTGGTCGCCTCCGACGCGGCCCGGTTCGCCGACCTCGGCGTCGACATGGTCACGCTCGGCGACACCACGGGACTGGCGACCCCGACCGCCGTCAGGAACATGTTCCGCCGGATCCCGGCGGGCGGCTCCGCACCCCCGATCGTGGCGCACTTCCACAACACGCGCGGCAGCGGGCTCGCGAACTGCGTCGCCGCGCTGGAGTCCGGCTGCCGCGACTTCGACAGCTCGCTCGGCGGCGTCGGCGGGCACCCCGCGCAGATCGAGTACGGCGGCGGCATGACCGGCAACGTCTGCACCGAGGACCTGGTGAACCTGCTGGAGTCCGAGGGCGTCGCCACCGGGCTCGACCTCGACAAGGTCATGGCCGCCTCGGAGCGATGCGAGCGGGCGCTCGGACGCCCGCTGCACAGCATGGTGGCGCGGGCCGGATGGGGCCTGGTCGGCCGAGAGGTGGCCGGCGGAGAGGTGATACGGAATGTCTGAATCCGAGGTGCTGATCGTCGAGGACCACGGCGCGGTCCGGGTGCTGCGGATGAACCGTCCGGCCAAGCTCAACGCGCTGGACACCGCGCTCACCCGGGCCCTGTACGACGGCCTCCGCGCCGCCGACGCGGACGACACCGTCCGGGCCGTCGTCCTCACGGGTGCGGGACGGGGCTTCTGCTCCGGCGCCGACCTGTCGGAGTTCGCCGGTCTGACGCCCGCCGACCAGCACGCCGTCATCCGCCGCGCCGAGCTGACGACCCGCGCGCAGATGATGCTCCAGCAGCTCACCAAGCCGATCGTCTCGGTGGTGCGGGGCCCGGCCATGGGCGGCGGCGCCGGGCTCGCGATCGGCTGCGACATGATGGTCGCGGCCACGGACGTGAAGTTCGGCTATCCGGAGGTGCGGCACTCGATCGTCCCGGCGATCGTGATGACCGGGCTGCAGCGCAACCTCGGCCGCAAGCTCGCCTTCGAGCTGATCAGCACCGGACGCATCCTGGGCGCCGCCGAACTCGGCTCCCTCGGCCTCGCCAACCGGGTCACCGACCCCGCCGACGCCGAGAAGGCCGGGCTGGAGATCGCGTCCGGCTGGGCCGAGGTGAACCCGCTCGCGATGGCCGCGGCCAAGGACCTGTTCTACCGCGTCGCCGACCTGCCGTTCGCGGAGGCCATGCGGACCGGCGGCGACGTCAACACGATCATGCGGGGGTTCCGGGAGGCGGGCTCATGAGGCCCCTGGAGGGCGTCACCGTCGTGGACTTCAGCCGCGTCCTCGCCGGACCGCTCGCCACCCAGATCCTCGCCGACCTCGGCGCCGAGGTGATCAAGATCGAGCGGCCGGGCGGCGGCGACGAGTCCCGCGGCTTCGAGCCGCGGCTGCCGGGCGGCGAGAGCGCCTACTTCTTCGCCTTCAACCGGGCCAAGCGGTCGATCACGCTCGACCTGCGGGCCCCGCGCGGGCAGGAGATCGCCCGCGACCTCGCCGCCCGCGCCGACGTGCTGGTGGAGAACTTCATGCCCGGCACGATGGACAAGCACGGCCTCGGCTACGACACGCTCGCCGCGCTCAACCCGGGCCTGGTCTACATCTCCAGCACCGGGTTCGGGCAGTCCGGCCCGTACGCGGACCGGAAGGGGTACGACACCGTCTTCCAGGCGCTGTCCGGGATCATGTCGCTGACCGGCCACCCCGACACCCCGCCCGCCAAGGTCGGCATCCCCGTCTCCGACGTGACCTCGGGCCTGTGGATCGTCATCTCCGCGCTGACCGGGCTCATGGAGCGGCGCGCCAGCGGGCGCGGCGGGCACGTCGACCTGGCGATGATGGACGTCCAGGCGAGCCTGCTGGCCCTCGCCGCCGCCCGGATCTTCGCGCTCGACGAGGACCCCGGCCGCACCGGCACCGCGCACCTGGGGCGCGTCCCGTCCGAGGCGTTCCAGTGCGCGGACGGCGGCTGGCTGCACATCAGCGGCAGCGACCAGCACTGGGCCCCGCTGTGCGGCGTGCTCGGCCTGCACGAGCTGGCCGCCGACCCCGACCTCGCGGCCAACGAGGGACGGCTCGCGCAGCGCGAGCGGGTGAAGGCCGAGCTGGCCGCCGCCGTCGCCCGCCGGACCCGCGACGAGCTCGCCGAGGCGCTGCGGGCCGTCGACGTCCCGGCGGGCGAGGTGAAGTCGGCCCGCGAGGCGCTCGCCGACCCGCACATCGCCGCCCGGGGCATGATCGGCCACTTCGACCACCCCACCGAGGGCCGGTTCCCCGCCCTGCGGACCCCGCTGCGCCTGGACGAGACCGAATACCCCGAGCCGGGCGTCCCGCCGCTGCTCGGAGCCGACACCGACGCCGTGCTGACCGGGCTGCTCGGCCTGGACGAGGCCGAGCTGGCCCGGCTACGCGAAGAAGGGACCATCTAGCGGTGAGCGACGAAGACCCGGTGCTGGTGCACGAGGCCGACGGCGTCGCGCACGTCGTGCTCAACAGGCCGGAGGCGCGCAACGCGCTGAACCTCCCCATGTGCCACGGGCTGAGCGAGGCGTTCGCGCGCCTGGACGCCGACGACGGCGTCGGGGCCGTCCTGCTGCGGGCGGACGGGCCCGCGTTCTGCGCCGGGGCCGACCTCAAGGAGCGCGAGGGACGCGACGAGGCGTGGGTCCGCCGCCGCCGCCTCGCCTCGTTCGCCGCCTACGAGGCCATCGAGCGGTGCTCCAAGCCCGTGGTCGCGCTGGTGCACGGCGCGGTCGTCGGCTCGGGCGGCGAGATCGCCATGTCGTGCGACTTCGTCGTCGCCGCCGACGACACGACCTTCCGTTTCCCCGAGCCGCATTGGGGCACGGTCGGTGCCACGCAGCGGCTGCAGCGCGTCATCGGCAAGCGCCGCGCGAAGGAACTGCTGTTCACGGCCCGGACGATGCCGGTCGACGAGGCCGTCGCCGTGGGCCTGGTGGCGCGGACGGTCCCCGCCGGCGAGCTGCTGGCCACCGGCGAGCAGATCGCCGCGACGATCGCGAGCGCGCCCCGGCTGGCGATGTCGCTGACCAAGCAGGCGATCGATCTCGGCTCGGAGACCGACCTGCCCAAGGGGATCCGGATCGAGATGGCGGCGATCGAACGTTGCCTCGCGGACGGCGGCTGGCGCGGCGGCGTCGAGGACTTCGCCGCCACCATGCGCGAGAGCCGGAGCCGTGCGGCAGCGCAGGAGGGGAGCTGACCGATGGGACCGACGCGACCGACGGGACTGGACGGGGTGTGCCCGTTGACCGTCCACGAGGCGCTGCACCGGGCCGCGACCATCGCGCCGGACGTCGAGGCGGTCGTCGCCTCGCACGGCCGCATCACCTACGGCGCGCTGGACGCGGAGGTCGCCGCCGTCCGCGCCGCGCTGTCGGCGGCGGGCGTGCGGCGCGGCGACCATGTGGCCGTCTGCCTCGGCAACGGCCCGGAATGGGTCGCGCTGTTCCTGGCCATCGGGTCGCTGGGCGCGGTGACCGTCCCGATCAACACCCGGTGGCGCCCGCCGGAGATCGCGTACGCGCTGCGGCAGTCGCGGTCCTCGATGCTGTTCGTCGCCGACCGGTTCCTGAACATCGACTTCGTCGCCATGCTGCGCGAGATATGCCCCGCCGTGGACGCCGGGCTGCCGGACCCCGGCCTCCCCGACCTGCGGTCCATGGTGGTCCTCGGCTCGGAGGTCCCCGCCGCGGCACGCTCGTGGGACGACTTCAAGGCGGGCGCCACGGGCCCGGTCGAGCCGTGCGGGACGCCCGATGACGTGCTGCTGATCCAGTACACGTCCGGGACGACGTCCCACCCGAAGGGCGTGCTGCTGACCCAGCTCAACATGTGCGGCGACGCGTTCTTCTCCGGCGAGCGGCTGGGCCTGCGCGCGGGGGACCGGTTCCATAGCGCCCGGCCGTTCTTCCACGCCGCGGGCAGCACCCTGACCGTGCTGGCGTCCGTCCAGCACGCCGCCACGGTCGTGACCATGGACCGGTTCGAGGCCGGGGAGGCGCTGCGGCTGATCGAGGAGGAGCGCTGCACCCACTTCTCCGGCAACGACACCATCGCGCTCATGCTCCTGAACCACCCGGACCGTGCCAGGCGGCGGCTCGCCCTGCGGGGCGCGTGGGCGGCGGCGTCGCCCGCCGTCGTCCGGCGGATCATCGACGAGCTCGGCGCGACCGAGTGCGTCGTCGGCTACGGGCTGTCGGAGGCGTCGCCGAACGTCGCGCAGTCGGCCTGGTGGGAGCCCGAGGACGTCCGCGCCAGCGGCCGGATGCTGCCCGAACCCGGCGTCGAGGTCCGCATCCACGACCCGGAGACCGGGCGCGACCTCCCGGCCGGGGAGGTGGGCGAGATCTTCGTCCGGGGCTGGAACGTGATGCGCGGCTACTACGCCATGCCCGCCGAGACCGCGGAGGCGCTGTCCCCGGACGGCTGGCTGCGCACCGGCGACCTCGGCAGGCTCGGCGGCGACGGCCGCCTCGAGTTCGTCGGGCGGGCCAAGGAGCTGATCCGCGTCGGCGGCGAGAACGTCGCGCCCACCGAGGTCGAGGACGTCCTGCACGGCCACCCCAAGATCAAGCAGGCGGCGGTCGTCGGCGTGCCGGACGAGCGCCTGATCGAGGTGCCGTTCGCGTTCGTCGTCCTCGCGGCGGGCTGCACCGCCGAGCCGGAGGAGATCATCGCCTGGACGCGCGAGCGCCTCGCCCGCTTCAAGGTGCCGCACCACGTCCGGGTGGTCGCGGGCTTCGAGGAGTTCGGGATGACGGCCAGCTCCAAGGTGCAGAAGCGGCACCTCGCCGAGCACGCCCGGCGCCTGCTCGAATCAGTGGAGACCCGATGAACGAGGGCGCGCGGATCGAGACGCCGGTCACCCGGCTGCTGGGCTGCGATCTGCCGATCGTCCAGGCGGGCATGTCGTGGGCGTCGTCGAACTCGGCGCTGCCGCTCGCGGTGTCGAACGCGGGCGGCCTCGGGGTGGTCGCCGCCGGGCCGATGCGGCTCCCCGACCTGGACCGTGCCATCACCGAGGTCGCGGCGGGCACGGACCGCCCCTACGCGGTGAACCTGCCCCTCTACCGCAAGGGCGTGGACGAGGTCATGGACCTGCTCGCCGCCCGGCGCGTCCCGATCCTGATCGCGTCCCAGGGCGGCCCGCAACGCTACCTGCGGCGCTTCCAGGACCTCGGGACGATCTGCCTCCACGTCGTGTCCACCGAGGTGCACGCGGCCAAGGCGGTGGACGCCGGGGTCGACGGGCTCGTCGTCGTCGGGGCCGAGGCGGGCGGCCACCCGCCCCCCGGGCTCGTGTCCACGCTGGTCACGGTCAGGGCCGTGGCCCGGCGGTTCCCGGCGACGCCGATCATCGCCTCGGGCGGGTTCGCCGACGGGGCCGGGCTCGCGGCGGCGCTCTCGCTGGGCGCGGGCGCCGCGCAGTTCGGCACGAGGTTCCTCGCCAGCGCCGAGTCGACCGTCCACCCCGCCTACAAGGAGGCCGTCCTCGCCGCCGGGACCGGCGACACCCGCACCGTGGGCCGCGGCCTCGGCATGATCCGCGTCCTCGCCAACGGCTTCGCCGACCGCATGGCGGAGCTGGAGGACACCGGCACCGACCTGGAACTGCGCCGGTCCGAGTTCACCGCGTCGAGCCTGCGGGACGCGGCGGTCGGCGGCGACGTCGCGGGCGGCAAGGTCGAGATGGGCCAGTCGGCGGGCCTGGTCGACGCGATCCTCCCGGCCGCGCGGATCGTCCGGCTGCTCGTCGAGGAGTACGCCGCCGTGCTCGGCGGCCTGCCGGAAGTGCGTCCCGCCCGCGACCGTCCCGACCGTCCCGCCGCGACACCGCTCCCCGCCTGGTAGCCCGCGATCCGCCCGCCAACCTCCCGCCACCCAAGAACTCGGGGGACAGTCAGCCGACATCAAGATCTGGGAGGTCTTGAGTGACGACCAACGACAGAGCCGAGCGGGTAACGTCCGCTCCAAGAATCGGGCGAAGAGGACTTCTGGGAGGTGCCACGGTGCTGGCCGCCAGTGGCGCGGTGTTCGCCGGCGGCGGCGGGACGGCCGCCGCCGCGGGCGGATCGAACCAGCCTCCACTCAGGATCATCCCCGTTCCCGAGCAGGTCCCGGCCCGCGAGGGCAACGCGCCGGTGCCCGGCGGACACCTCTGGTACTGGGACACCGGAGGCCGCGGCACCCCGATCGTGCTGATGCACCCCGGCAGCGGCAGCGGCGAGATATGGCCGTACCAGCAGCCCTACTTCGCCAAGGCCGGATACCGCGTCATCGGCTTCTCCATGCGCGGCAAGTACAGGTCGAGCGCGCCGGACCCGGACGACCCGGGAACCGGTGCGGAGGACCTGCACACGCTCGTCCAGTTCCTCGGCCTCGACCGGTTCCACCTCGTCGGCGTGGCCTACGGCGGGGGAGTCGCGCTCGACTACGCGCTGACCCATGAGGAGCGGCTCATCAGCCTCTCGATCAGCGGCAGCCTGACCAGCGTGACCAACCCGGACTACGTCGCCATGCTGCGGCGGCTCCGGCCCACGGGCTTCGGCGACATGCCGGCGTCCTTCATCGAGCTGGGGCCGTCCTACCGGGCGCTCAACCCGGAGGGGATGCACGCCTGGGAGGAGATCCACGACCGGGCCTCCACCAGCGACGTCGGGCAGCCGTACCTCACCAGCCCCACCTGGGCCGACGTGGAGCGGCTGAGGGTGCCCACCCTGCTGCTGTGGGGAGACGGCGACCTCTACAGCCCGCCGTCCGTGCAGCGGGTCATGGCGAGCCACTTCCGCAACGTGGAGACGGTCGTCGCCGACGAGTGCGGGCACGCGCCGCACTGGGAGCGGCCTGACATCTACAACCCCGTCCTGCGCAAGTTCCTGCGCAGGCATTCGCGCTAGCGGCGCGCCAGTGCCGGGGAGCCCGATCCCGTTGCGGGCTCCCCGGTCCGCTCACCGCAACCGGGGGACGACCTCGGCGGCGAGGCGCTCCATCTGCTCCGCGTCGTCCCAGAGCGGGGTGAACAGGACCATCTCGGCGCCCGCGTCCATCACCTCGCGGACGCCCCGCGCGCATTCGCCGGCAGGGCCGAAGACGGCGACGGAGAGCAGGTCGTCGCGCGCGTAGAAGCGTTGCAGGGTCTCGGCCGCCCTCGCCTCGGCGCGGGCAGTGTCGTCGTCCACCCCGATGTAGACGCGCTTGGCGATCTGGAAACTCGCGGGGTCGCGCCCCTGCTCCGCGAGCGCCTCCCGCACGACGCGCATCTGGTCGGCGAACTGCGCGGTCGTCGCCGACCCGGCGCCGAAGAAGCCGTCGCCGTGCCGGACGGCGCGCCGCAGCGCGTTCGGATGCCGGGCGCCGAACCACAGCGGGGGATGGGGCTTCTGGAACGGCTTGGGCTCCATCGCGGCGCCGTCGAGCTGCCAGAAGCGCCCGTCGAAGGTGATGCGCGGGCGCGTCCAGCACGCCTTCATCAGCTCCACCCCCTCGGTGAACCGGGCGACGCGGCTGCCGGGATCGACGGCGAACGCCGCGAGCGCCGGGCCGGCGTTGCCGACCCCGACGCCGACGTCCACGCGGCCCAGGCTGAGCTGGTCGAGCGTGCTGAGGCTCTTGGCCAGGTGGAGGGGGCTGTGCAGCGTGCTGACGAACACCGCGCAGCCGAGCCGGATCCGTTCGGTGCACGCGGCGGCGTAGACCATGGTCTCGAGCGGGCTCGACCGGGCCGCGGTCCCGAGGACCTGCTCCTGCGTCCAGGCGCCGTCGAACCCGAGTTCCTCGGCCCGCCGCATGAAGGCGCGGAAGGCGGCCGGGTCGAACTCGCCGTCGGGAAGGTCCTGCGGAAGGGAGATCGCGAAGCGCATCTCTCCCACCCTAACGATCGTCCAGGTCCGTGACCAGGCCGGACGGCAGCCGGAGCCAGGCCTTGGCGCGGCGGATCTCCTTGCAGCTCACCCGGAGCGGCCGGTAGCCGGCGAGGGCGCCGCGGCCGCCGCGCAGCACGGCCTCGGTGTACAGGGTGTCGGAGGTGATCACGCCGAGGTCCGTCCCGGCGGCCCGGAGCGCCTCCTTGAACGCGCGCGCCTCAAGGAGCCGGAACAGGTGCATGGTGGCCGGGCTGAAGACACCGTAGGCGTCGCGCTCCACGTAGCCGTGGTGGACGGCCATGCGCAGCCGCAGCCGGGCGGCGTCGCCCGCGAACCGGTTGTGGCCGCGCAGGATGACCGCCAGGTGGTGCGCCAGCCGGTCGAGGCAGTGGACGGGGTCCACGCCGGCGGGCGCGACGATCAGGGCCCCGTCGCCGCGGTCCTCGCGGCGACAGTCCGGCCACGGCAGCCCGGCCGCGGCGAACGCGGCGCCGAGCCGCTCGTACATGTCGCGGCGGACGCGCCGCTGCGACGCGGTGTCCCGGCAGCGCCGCCCGAACCCGACGACGTCCACGGCGATCAGCGTCGTGTGCGCGCGGGGCGCGGGAAAGGGATCGGGCGCCATATCCTCCAATTGGTCGTCGGCCCAGAATTCGATCAGTTCGGCGGGTGTCAGCTCGCTGATCGGAGCGTTGCGCAGGACGCGTCCGGTGCGCGCGGCCCACGTGGTGAACAGCGACATCGCCAGCACCGCCGTGTCGGCGGTCGACCAGCAGGGTTCGGCCGGGCGGCCGTGATCGTCCGGGGGGCGCATGGGCAGCGGCAGGGGTGGAGCGGCGTCCCGCAACATGGTCGTTCTCTCCTTCGCTAGAACTGCGGGCACCACTGTGGCCGTGGGTCGCGGCGTTCCGCCCATGGGTGGGATGAGTTGGGACGCCGCTCGAAATTCTGATCTTTATCACTATTGCCCACTTTGTCCGTGTTCGCGGGGATGATGGCGGACCGGAATTCCGCTCCTGTCCGCCCGTGGCCAATGTGTACGGTTATCCCCGGGAGGGGTGGATGGAAGGCGGGGAAAATGGATCATGAAATCGTCCGATGATGACCCGGCGGTCGTTCTCGCGCGTTTCGTCGCGGAGCTCGACGACATCTGGATCAAGGCGGGGCCGCCGAGCCTCACGGAGGTGGAGGCGCTGTCGCGGAAGTTCGCCACCCCGGTGCAGGGGCGGGTGCTGCGGGTGGAGGAGCTCAAGCGGTCCACGATCCAGCGCATCCTGTCCCGGCAGGGGAAGACGCTGCCGAAATGGCCGTGGGTGGCGTCCCTGGTGACCGTGTTGCGGGTGATCGCGTCCCAGAACGGGGTCGCCCCGGACGACCTCGGCACCCTGGACGAGTGGAAGGCCAGGTACGAGGAGGCGTGGCGCCGGTTCCACGGACGTCCACGGGAGACGCCGCCCCCAACTGGGGGTTCCACCGGGGTCGAGGTCGCGGCGGTGCGCGAGGTCCTGCGTGAGGCATCGGGTGCGGCGCGGCGCGCCACGGTGGCGGCCGGAGGCCGCTCGGCGAGCGCGCCGCGGGAGGGCGAGCAGATGACGGACGAGTACGCCGGGCTGCGGGCGCTGGCCCGGCGCTTCAAGACGGCGGGCTGGTGGCACGGGTACCGGGACGTGGTGCCGGGGTGGGCGGAGCTCTACCTCGAACTGGAGCAGGCCGCACGGCTGATCCAGGCGTACGAGACCCAGTTCGTTCCCGGCCTGCTGCAGACGCGGGAGTACGCCGAGGCGGTCATCCGCCTCGCGCACGGCACGGCTCCCGAGGCGCAGATCAACCGCCGGGTCGAATTGCGAATGCTGCGGCAGAAGAGGCTGCTGGGCCCGAACGCGCCGCGTTTGTGGGCCATTCTGGACGAGACCATGCTGCGCCGCGAATACGGCGGTCCCGCCACGATGCGCGCCCAGCTGGAGCATCTGCTGGAGATGTCCTACCGGCCGAATGTCGGGATACAGGTGATGCCGCTGAGCAAAGGCGGGTACGCCGCGGCGGGCGGGCCGATCACCGCCCTGCGCTTCGCCGAGGAACGGCTGCCCGACGTGCTCTATCTGGAACGGCTCGACGGCGCCGATTACCCCACCGGCCCGGCCGACATGCTCCATTTCGGTCAGGTACTCGACCGGCTCAGCATCGAGGCCGCAACTCCGGAAGAGACCCGCGAGATGCTCCGCGATCTCTGCGCCGGCATGTGACAAATCACAAAATGGCCGTCCAGCGGGTTGCCTCCCCACCGCGGGCTTGATTTCCTGGCCGCGGAACCGATTCCCGTGAAGCCCCCCGCTTCCCCCGGGAAGGCGGCGGGGGGCGCACCGATGGAGGCTGCGATGAGTTCCGGCGACGACGCGTTCTCCTGGCGCGAGGCCGAAAAGGATCTGCTGGCGGGGATCGACGCGTCCGTGCCGCACTCCGCCCGGATCTGGAATTACTGGATGGGCGGAAAGGACAACTATCCCATCGACCAGGAGGCCGGTGAGCAGTTCGCCGCGATCTACCCGGCCATCAAGGACATGGCCCGCGTCTCCCGCTACTTCATCTCCCGCGTCGTCCGCCACCTGGCCGAAGACGAGGGAATCCGGCAGTTCCTCGACATCGGCACCGGGCTGCCGAGCCACGACAACACCCACGAGGTCGCGCAGCGCGTCGCCCCCGAATCCCGCATCGTCTACGTCGACAACGACCCGCTGGTCCTCGCCCATGCGCGGGTCCTGCTGACGAGCAACCGGGTGGAGGGCACCGACTACATCGACGCCGATCTGAACGAACCGGAAGCCATCATCGACGTCGCCCGCACGAAACTCGACTTCGACCGACCGATCGCGCTGATGCTGATGGGTGTCATGGGGCACGTCCCCATCACCGAGGACGACGAGCGCGCCCGTTCCATCATCGGCCGGCTCACGGCCGAACTGCCTCCGGGAAGCTTCCTCGCGGTGTACGACGGCACCGATACCGACCTCGCGTACGTGGAGGCCATCCGCCTTTACAACGAGGGCGGATCCGTCCCCTACCATCTGCGCAGCCCCGGGCTGATCAGCCGTTTCCTCGACGGGCTCGAACCGGTCGACCCGGGTGTCGTGCAGATTCACCGGTGGCGTCCCGAGCACAATCCGCTCGCCCCTTCGGCGGTCGTGGACGCCTGGGGCGGGGTGGGCAAGAAGACCGCGTGACGGCATCGGGTGCCGGCGGGAAACGCCGGCACCCGAAGCACGATCGACGGTCAGCGGTTGTAGGGAGTGAGCCGGTCCCAGAAATCGCAGTGGTGCTGGCGCCCGATCTCGCGGGTCAGCTCACTGTCGCCGGCCGGGGCCAGGGACATCACGTCTGGGGCGCGGCTGGTGAACTTCGGCCAGAAGGGCGCGCCCTTCACGGTCGGGTTCCCGGTGCGGGCGAAGCCCGTCCACTGGGCTGTGATCTGCGCGCCGAACGCCTTCTGGTTGGGGGACAGGTTCGCGCCCGGACGGGGCGACAGGAACTGGTTCAGCAGGACGTGGAACGCGCCGTTCGGCTTGGTCTGGTCGAGGAAGCTCGCGGGCGGGGCGTCGGAGTTGTCGGACTGGTAGGCGTACACGGTCATGTGGCGCGACATCCGCCGGTGGTTGAGCAGGGACGGGCAGACCGAGTTGGAGTCGGCGACGATCGTCCGGTAGGCGATGAACGCCGACGGCTCGGGGAAGCGGTCGAGCGGGTAACGGGCGAACACGTGGGGGGCGTAGCGCCCGTACTGCTCGCGCACCATCCGCTGGTAGTCGGCGGGCGTGTTGGCGGAGGCCAGCTGCGTCTCGTCGCGGTCCACGCCGTGGATGAGCGTGACGTCGTTGACGCGTCCGGTGGCGAACGCCTTCGCCGGCGACATGGTGAGGGTCTTGCCGTCGACGATCGGCGCGATCGTCCCCTGGTCGGGGCCCATGCCGTTGCCGGACTTGTCGAGCAGCGTCTGCACCGGCACCCGGCGGAGGCAGGCTGCGGTGTCGGCGGCGTCGCCGCAGCCGACGGCCGCCGCGAAACGGTCACCGGTCCGGTGCGCCTGTTCCGCGGTGGGCAGCTCGGACTTGCAGTCCTGCGGCTGCCAGGAAGTGTTGGTGCCGAGCAGCGAGTTGTATTCGCCGCTCTGCGAGATCCCCTTGTGGAACAGCCCCTTCGCGGTGGGGGAAACGGTGTTGGCGCAGACGCTCGACCCGCCCGCGGACGCACCGTAAATGGTCACGTTGCCCGGATCGCCGCCGAATCTCGCGATGTTCCGCTGCACCCAGCGCAGCGCGGCCTGCTGGTCCTGGAACGCGTAGTTGCCCGAGTTGCGGCCGAGGTCGCGGTGCGCCATGAACCCGAAGATCCCCAGCCGGTAGTGCACCTCCACCGAGACGACGTTCCCGGACCGGACGAGATGGCTCCCGTCGGCGGGCGTCCCGAACCTGAAGCCGCCGCCGTGGATCTGGACCATGACCGGCAGCCGCTTGGCACCGGCGTTCTCCGGCGCCCGGACGTTCAGGTTCAGGCAGTCCTCGTTGGTCGACCCGGCGCCGAGACCGTCCGCCTGCGGGCAGTTGGTACCGCGCTCGGTGGCCGGGAACGTCGAGGTCCAGGCGGGGGCGGGCGCGGGCGGCGCCCAGCGCAGCTCGCCGACCGGCGGGGCGGCGTACCGGATCCCGAGCCAGGACGCGACCCCGCCGGAGACCGTTCCGCACACGGGTCCCTTGTCGGTCTGGACGGTGGTGCCCGGCGCGCATTCGGCCGCTTCGGCATGTGTCGTGGACTGCGGGGAGGTGCGGGCCTGGGACGCGGGGGCGGTGAACATCATCGCCGCCGCGGCGGCCGCGGCGATCGCGGGCCATCGGAGTTTCTTCGGCTCCATGCCGACCTTCTCTCTCGCGCGGGGGGAATGGACGGCGCCGCCAGCGAAAGAGAGGGCGCCGTGTTCGCGGGAAGTCGGCCACGCCACCGGAAAACGGAAATGCACCGGACGCTCTCTGTCCGGGCAGGATGGCGTGACGAGCGGGGACGTGTCTGACACTAGGGACCGGCGACGGCAGCAGCGCCTTTACTTCTGCCGGATGGTGTGCGCGCGCACAATGATCACGAGTTGATCGAAGATTAAATTGGTGTTTCGGAGCCGGATAGAGTCCGGTGCCGCCGCGGTCGGTCAGCGGCCGCGTGGGAGCGGTGACCGGCGGGGGCCGGTCGGTGAGCGGTCGGATCCCTGCGACGGGCGGTCGTTCGGCCCCGAAATTTCTCTCCCGTCACACGCTCACCCGATAGGTCACGACAATCCACGCAAATCCCACGGTTCATCGCGCGTTCCCGACCGCTCGCCGCAGCCGCCCCCGATGCTCGACGCGCCCGCCCGGCGGTTCGCCGCAGCCGCTCCCCGGCCCTCCTGACCAGGTCACGTGACCATGTGATGCTCCGCCCGACGGCGTCGAAGATCGGCCGAAGGGATGCGGGATGAGATCAAGACGGCGTGCCACCAGATCAGCCGGACCGGCCGGAACGGTCAGGCCGGCCGGAGCGGGCCGGGTCCGGAAGCTGTCGCTCGGTGCGGCGGTCGTGGTGCTGGCCGGTGCGGCGGCCGCCCCCGGAGCCGGCGCCGCCGGCGCGGGCGCGGGAGCGGCCGCGGGCGAGAAGTGCGAGTTCACCGTCCAGAGGGACGTCCCGACCACCATGCGGGACGGCACCGTCCTGCGCTCCAACGTGTTCACCCCTAAGGGGAAGGAGAGCGTCCCGGTCATCCTGATACGGCTGCCCTACAACAAGGACCGCGCGGAGAACATCTTCTACGCCGACCCCGACTTCTACGCCGCCTCGTGCTACATGGTCGTCTCGCAGGACGTCCGCGGGCAGTACAAGTCGGACGGCACCTTCTACCCCTACCGGGACGAGGCCACCGACGGCTACGACACCATCGAGTGGGCGGCGCGGCTGCCGCACTCGAACGGCAAGGTCGGCATGTACGGGTTCTCCTACCCGGGGCTGACGCAGTGGCTCCCGGCGACCCTCCGCCCGCCGCACCTGGTCACCATCGTCCCGGCGTTCACCTCGGCCGACGTCTACGACGGGTGGACGTACGAGGGCGGCGCGATGTACCAGTCGTTCACCCAGGACTGGCCGCTGTTCTCCCTGGCCAACAGCGCGGTCGACCGCCTCCCCGACGGCGCGAGGCTGAGCGCGGAGATGAGCCAGGCGTCCCGCGACCTGTTCAGGAAATGGTACTGGTCGCTGCCGCTGAAGAAGTGGCCGCCGCTGTACCCCGAGGACGAGCGCGTCGCCCCGTACTACTACGACTGGGTCAAGCACCCCAGCAACGACGCCTACTGGAAGCGCTGGAGCATCCGCGACCGGCACTCGCAGATCACCGTCCCGGCGCTCAACTACGGAGGCTGGTACGACATCTTCCTCGACGGGACGATCGAGAACTTCGCCGGGATGCGCGCCAAGGGCGGGTCCCGGACGGCCCGCGAGGGCGCGAAGATGCTCATCGGCCCGTGGACGCACGGCAGCTCCGGCCGCCGGACGGGCGCGATCGACTGGGGACCGGAGGCGATCGTCTCGATCGAGGAGGTCCAGCTCCGCTGGTTCGACTACTGGCTCAAGGGCAAGCGCAACGGCGTGGACCGGGACCCCGCCGTGAAGGTCTTCGTGATGGGCGCGAACAAGTGGCGGACGGCGGACGCCTGGCCCATCCCCGGCACCGACTACACCACGTACTACCTGCACAGCAACGGTGACGCGAACACGCTGACCGGCGGCGGCACGCTCACCACCGCCCGCCCCGCGAAGGAGGCGGCCGACCGCTACCGGTACGACCCGGAGAACCCGGTGCCGAGCTTCGGCGGCCGGTTCCAGAGCTCCGTGCCCGGCGGGCCCCAGGACCAGCGGGTCATCGAGCAGCGGCGCGACGTCCTCGTCTACAGCACCCCGCCGCTGCAGAAGGACACCGAGGTCACCGGCCCGATCTCGGTGACGCTGTACGCGTCGTCCTCGGCGCGCGACACCGACTGGACGGCGAAGCTCACCGACGTCCACCCGGACGGCACCTCGATGATCGTCCGGAACGGGATCCAGCGGGCCCGGTACCGGGTGTCGCTGGAGCGGCCGTCGCTGATCCGTCCCGGGAAGGTCTACAAGTACACGATCAAGCTGTGGCCGACCAGCAACCTGTTCAAGGCGGGCCACCGCATCCGGCTGGAGGTGTCCAGCAGCAACTTCCCGATGTTCGACCGCAACCCGAACACCGGCCGGACGTTCGGCACCGACACCAGGACGAAGGTCGCCGACCAGACGATCTACCACGACGCCGAGCACCCGTCCTCGATCACCCTCCCGATCATGCCGCGCCCGGTCGGCTGACCGTCCGGCGCAAGATTCACGTTAGAACTATTCCTCTGGATAGTACTTAGGGTCCGAACGATCCGGCCGTCCCGCGCGTCCCCGGACCTGCCGACCGGCAGCCGCCCGGGGGCGCGCGGGACGCCCGCCTCACCCGACCGCAGCGCCTCCCGGCACTCTCGGCGCTGCCTCACATCGCGTAACTGCATGTCATCAAGCCGCCGCGGCCCGCACTCCGTGACCCGCCCCAGGGCCGCGGTGCCGAATCCTCACCGGGGCGGGGTTCGGCGCCCTCGGATCGGGAAGACCTGCATCACCTCATTGACGGATGCTTCCGAAAGAAATACTTTCTTCAGAAAGTAAGCATATGGGCAGCCGGGAGGCCCGTCATGGTGACCTATCAATACCGCTGCGCGCGCTGCGGCCCCTTCGACGTCGCGCTGCCGATGGGCGGGGCACGCCCCGAGCAGCGCTGTGACCAGTGCGACGGCACCGCCCGCCGCGTGTTCACGGCCCCGTCGCTCACCCGTCCCGGCGCCCCGCTCACGCGGGCGCTGGACGCACAGGAGGCCAGCCGGTACGAGCCGCAGGTGGTGAAGGCGGCGCCTCCGCCGGAGCGCCGTCCCGCACCGCCGTCCGACCCGCGCCACGCGCTGCTACCACGGCCCTAGGGGGATCTCATGGCAAGCGTGGGCCTGCTCTACGTCGGCGCGGTGCTCTTCGTCAACGCGGTGATGCTGCTCGGACGCGTCGACCCGAAGGCGGCGGGCGTCCTGAACCTGTTCGTGGGCGCGATGCAGGTCGTGTTCCCGACGATCCTGCTGATCCAGGCGGGCACCGACACCGCGGCGATCAGCTTCGCGGCCGGCATCTACCTGTTCGGCTTCACCTACCTCTACGTCGGCATCGGCAACCTCGCCGGCATCGACTCCACCGGCGTCGGCTGGTTCTCGCTGTTCGTGTCCGTCTCGGCGATCGTCTTCGCGGCCGTGAACTTCTTCGACGTCAAGGACTACCCGTTCGGGGTCATCTGGCTCTCGTGGTCCTTCCTGTGGTTCCTGTTCTTCCTCCTCCTCGGGCTCAAGCGGGCGGAGCTGAACGACTACACCGCATGGGTGACCCTCGCCAACGCGCTGGGGACGACGACGCTCCCCGCGTTCCTGCTGCTGACCGACAACTACTCCAGCGCGGGCAAGTACGCCGTGATCTGGGCGGTCGGCACCGTCGTCATCGTCGTCGGCCTGTGGCCGCTGACCCGGCGCGGAAGCACGGGCGCAGGCGGGGGCGCGCCCGCCGGACCCGCCGAACCCGCCGCCAGAACCTGACCGCCGACCGCACTTCACCAAGTTCAAACGCACCAACTCTGGGAGGGCACTCATGCCAGAAGTCGTTTTCAGCGTCGACCAGGCCCGGTCGATGCGCGACCAGAACGTTCCCGGCCACAACCGGTGGCACCCGGACATCCCCGCGGCGGCGACCGTCCGTCCCGGGGCGGAGTTCCGGGTGGAATGCCGGGAGTGGACGGACGGCCAGATCGGCAACAACGACTCCGCGAACGACGTCCGCGACGTCGACCTGCAGCCGTGCCACATGCTGAGCGGGCCCATCGCCGTCGAGGGCGCCGAGCCCGGGGACCTGCTCGTGGTCGACATCCTCGACCTCGGTCCCGTCCCGCAGGAGACCGGGCCGAAACCCGGGCAGGGCTGGGGCTACACGGGCATCTTCGCCAAGCAGAACGGCGGCGGCTTCCTGACCGACTACTACCCGGACGCCTACAAGGCGATCTGGGACTTCCACGGCCAGCAGGCCACGTCCCGGCACATCCCCGGGGTCAGGTTCACCGGCATCACGCACCCCGGCCTGTTCGGGACGGCGCCGTCCGCCGAGCTGCTGGCCAAGTGGAACGCCCGCGAGCAGGCGCTCATCGACACCGACCCGACGCGCGTGCCGCCGCTCGCGCTGCCGCCGCTGGAGCCCGGGACGCTCGCCGGCCCGCTCACCGGCGACGCGCTGGCCAAGGTCGCCGCCGAGGGCGCCCGCACCGTCCCGCCGCGCGAGAACGGCGGCAACCACGACATCAAGAACTTCACCCGCGGCGCCCGCGTGTTCTACCCGGTGCACGTGGCCGGAGGCCTGCTGTCCGGCGGCGACCTGCACTTCAGCCAGGGCGACGGGGAGATCACCTTCTGCGGCGCCATCGAGATGGGCGGCTTCATCGACTTCCACGTCGACCTCATCAAGGGCGGCATGGAGAAGTACGGCGTGACCACCAACCCGATCTTCATGCCCGGCAACGTGGAGCCGCGCTACTCCGAGTTCGTGTCGTTCATCGGCATCTCCGTCGACCACGACACCAACACCAACTACTACAACGACGCGACGATCGCGTACCGGAACGCGTGCCTGAACGCCATCGAGTACCTCAAGACGTTCGGCTACAGCGGCGAGCAGG
The DNA here is from genome assembly GCF_004348535.1 of Actinomadura sp. KC216. GTDB lineage: Bacteria > Actinomycetota > Actinomycetes > Streptosporangiales > Streptosporangiaceae > Spirillospora. Next base: position 892 of record NZ_SMJX01000035.1, on the reverse strand, counting down.
CCTACCTCCTGCTCGGCGCCGCGCCGATCGAGGGACGCGTCAGCGGCGTGGTCGACATCCCGAACGCCTGCTGCTCGCTCTACCTGCCGACGGAGATCTTCGACTTCGACATCCGTCCGACGGCCGACGGCCCGCGCCGCGCCGACCGCGGCCAGTGCGCCGTCTCGTCCTGACACCGGAACCGCAGCGCGGCCCGCGACGGCCGCCGCTGCGCTGACCGCCCGTGGCGGCCCGGCCACACTCGCCCCGCAGGCGACCGGGCCGCCACGGCGCGTCGCTCCGGAGTCCGCCGCTGGACGAGCGCCGCGAGCGAAGGGCAGGATCGGCCCATGCCGCCCATCCCGCCGCCCATGCCCGATGAGCCAGACCTGCAGACCGACCGCCCGCATTCGGCACGCGTCTACAACTACATCGTCGGCGGCACGGTGAACTACGCCGCCGACCGCGAGACGGCGGCGAAGGCGCTGGAGGGCTGGCCCGGGCTGCGCACGTCGATGCTCGCCAACCGCGCCTGCATGCGGCGGATGGCCCGCCACTTCGCGCGCCTCGGCATCCGCCAGTTCCTCGACGTCGGCTCCGGCATCCCGGCCTCGCCGAACCTGCACGAGGTCGTCCAGGAGACGGCGCCTGATGCGCGCGTCCTGTACGTCGACAACGACCCGGTCGTCCTCGCCCACGCGCGTGCCCTGCTGACGAGCACCCCCGAGGGGCGCACCGCCTACGTCGAGGCCGACATGCGTTCCCCGGGCACGCTGTTCGCCGATCCCGTCCTCCACGAGACCCTCGACCTCGCCCGCCCGGTGGCCCTCACCGTGATCGCGATGCTCCAGTTCGTGGAGGACGCCCAGACCTTGGTGGACGCCCTCGTCGCGCCGCTCGCCCCCGGCAGCCT
>NZ_SMJX01000359.1 GCF_004348535.1 Actinomadura sp. KC216 | reverse complement strand
GGGCAACCGGGACCACCCCGCCGGGGCGGCGGCGCGGACGGCGGGGCGGGAACTGGAGCTGGCCGCCACCGTGGTGCGCCTGTTCTCGATGGTCGATCAGAGTTACGGGGGCGGTGTCGTGCGCGCTTCGGCGTCGGCGTTCCTGGCACACGTGGTCGGCCCCTGGCTCAGCGCGCCAGCCGATGGCCGCGCACGGGGCGAACTCATGGCCGTTTGCAGCCAGCTCGCTCACCTGTGCGGCTTCATGAGCTTCGACGATCATGCTCAGGGCCCGGCCCAGCGGTTCTACCGGACGTCCCTGCTCATCGCCTCCGACGGAAGCCGACGCGAGGAGTACGCCTGGGCGCTGCGGGCGATGAGCGTTCAGGCACATTCCCTCGGGCATTTCCGGCCGGCCCTGCAGTTGGCAGAGTCGGCCGCTTCCCCGCGCCTGAGCGTCCTGACCAGGGCCTCGGTGTCGGCGCAGGCCGCGGTGGCGCTCGCGTCGACCGGCTCCAGGCGGCGGGCCGTGCGCGAAATCGGCAAGGCCGAACAGCTGCTCGACCGCGCCCTCGACACGCCGTCGCACTCGGTGGGGTCCTACCACCGCGCAGCGCTGGCCTTCCATAAGGCGACAGTCCACGCCCATCTGAACGAACATCGGGCGGCGCTCGGGGCCCTGCGGGAGGCGCTGCCGCTCTGGTCGACGGCCGAGCGGCGCTCCCGCGCCATCACCCTCGCCCGCATGGCCGAACTCGAACTCGGACAGGGAATGCTGGAGGAGGCGGTGGCCACGGCACACCGCTTCCTGGACGCCTACTCCCAGATCCACAGCGCGCGAGTACGAGAGGCCCTGACCGATCTTCAAGCCCGCCTCCGGCCCTATGGCAAAAATCATGCGGCCCGGACGCTGCTTCAGCGAGCGGCCCAGATCGTCAATGTCCCCGACATTGGCTGAGTGATCCGCGCCGGGCTTTCTCGGTGCGGCCGATCAGTTCCGGCCTGGCCACGAACGGCCTGGGCCCGTCTAGACGCCGTCCCTGTCAAGATCGTGGCAAAACTAGACCGCTTTCACCCCGCCTCCGTGGTTACCGGCACCAGGCTCGGTGAGTTTACCCCCGTGTCGCATGAAGCCTGGCGTATCACGTCCGGTCCGGTCCGATCCGCATTCGTGCGACGGACCCGATGAATATTAAGGGGGACATAATGACGGCGAGCATTTCGACGCCTGAGCGGCATGAAGTCGAACGCGTCGCAGGGGGCTGGACGGCGGTGCGCCCGGTCGCGGGTTACCTGCGGCCTTTCTGGGGCGCCGCCGCCGACTGACCGCCGTCCGCAGATGTCACAGCCGAATTCAGCAAGCACAAACAGCCGAAAGGGAGTTTCGTCATGCCTCATATCGCGCCACAGAGGTGGGCCGACATGGTCTGCGAATGGAATGACACCACGACCGCCTACCCTCGCGATGCTGTGCTGCATCAGCTCTTCCTGGAGCAGGTGGCGCAGGGCCGGGACCGGGTGGCCGTCACGTCCGGGGACGTCTCGTGGACCTATGGGGAACTGACCCAGCGCGCCCAGGGCGTGACCCGCGCGCTGCGAGAGACCGGGAGCGGGCCGCGGGACGTCGTCGCCGTGCTCCTGGAGCGCTCGCCGGAGGCGCTCGCCGCGATCTTTGGCGTGCTGATGAGCGGAGCCGCCTACGTCCCCCTGGATCCGTCCGATCCGGACAGTCGCTTGGAGAGCGTGCTGCGAGGATCCGGAGCCAGCGCGGTCGTCACCCGGGCGCACAACGCGTCCAGGATCCGCGGCCATACCGTCGTGACCGTGGAAGAGGCGCCGCCCCAGGACGCACCGCCCGGCGACCACCCCCTACCGGAGGAGCCCCCGCAGGACGAGCCGCCGGTGACCGCCGACGACAGGGCCTACATCATCTACACCTCCGGCTCCACGGGGGAACCGAAGGGGGTCGCGGTGCCACACCGCGGCCCGGTGCGGCTGGTGCGGGGCGCGGACTATCTCACCCTGGGGCCGGAGGACGTGGTCCTCTCCACCACGAACCTCACCTTCGACGTCTCCTGCTTCGAGATCTTCGGCGCCCTGCTGAACGGCGCACGGCTCGTCCTTCCCGGCAAGGACACCTTGCTGTCGACCCCGGACCTCGAAGACCTCATGCACCGGGAGGGCGTGACGGTGATGTGGCTGAGCGCCGGGCTGTTCCACCAGCACGCCGGCACGCGCCCCGGCATGTTCGCGACGCTGCGCTGCCTGATCGCCGGAGGAGACGCCCTCAGCCCGGACAGGTGCCGCGCGGTGCTGCGACACGGCAAGCCCGGGTTGTTCCTCAACGGGTACGGACCCACGGAGAACGCGGTGTTCTCCACCACCCACGAGATCCGTGACGTGCCGGAGGGCGCGGCATCGGTGCCGATCGGCCGGCCGATCGCCAACTCCACGGCCTACGTGCTCCGGGACGACCGCGGGCTGGCCGACCCGGAGGAGGAGGGCGAGCTGTACCTGGGCGGCGACGGAGTCGCCCTCGGCTACCATAACTTCCCCGACCTCACCCGCGAACGCTTCGTGCCCGACCCGTTCGCCGGCCGTGACGGCGCCCGGCTCTACCAGACGGGCGACATGGCGCGCTGGCGTCCCGACGGCATCATCGAGTTCCTCGGCCGGCGGGACCAGCAGGTGAAGGTCCGCGGTTACCGGGTCGAGCTGTCGGAGATCGAGACGACGCTCAACACCCATCCCGAGGTGCGCGACGCCGCGGTCGTCCTGGACGAGCCGAAGCCCGGCGATCAGCGCCTGACCGCCTGGGTCGTCCCGCGGGGCGGCGGGCACGACGCACACCGGCGCCTGCCGGGGCAGATCCGCCGCCACCTCCGCGACCATCTCCCCTTCTACATGATCCCCGCACGCCATGTGATCGTCGACGATCTTCCGCTCACCACCAGCGGGAAAGTCGACCGCAAGACGCTGCTCGAACGGTCCGACACGCCCCGGAGGGCGGACGTGCCGCCGCACCGGCGGCCTCGCGGACAGACGGAGCGGACGGTCGGGAGCGTGTGGACCGATCTTCTCGGTGTGGAGGACATCGCCCGCGACGACGACTTCTTCGCCATCGGCGGCCAGTCGCTGCAGGCCACCCAGGTCGCCGCCGCGCTGCACGAACGACTGGGCATCCACGCGGGCCACAGCAGGACGCTGATCCGCGACCTCCTCGACAACCCCACGCTGGCGGAGTTCGCCCAGACTGCCGAGGGGCTGCTGACGGGAACACGGACCGACACCGGCACCCGTATCGACTTCACCGACGAGGCCCGGCTCGGCGACCTTCCCATGCCCGACCGCCGGGCCCCGGCCAGGCCCCGGCGAATTCTGATCACCGGCGGCAGCGGCTTCCTCGGCGTGTTCCTCATCGACCGGCTGGTCCGCTCGGGCGTCCCCGAAGTGCGCTGCCTGGTCCGCGCCTCCGACGACGCGGCGGCGGCCGAGCGGCTCGCCGCCCGCATGCGCCGCTACGGCCTGGACTGGAACGCCGTCCGTGACCACGTGGACGCGGTGGCCGGCGACCTCACCCTGGCCCGCTTCGGCCTCGGCGAACGGTACGACGAACTCGCGGCCGACACCGACGCGGTCATCCACAACGGCTCCCATGTGAACTTCGCCTACCCGTACACGGCAGTACGCCAGACCAACGTCGAGGGAACCCGCGAAGTGCTGAAGTTCACCGCGACCGCCCAGGCCAAGCCGCTCCACTACGTGTCCTCGATCGCCGTCATCGCGGGGTACGGCACCGCCGGGGTACGCCGCGTCGAAGAGGACACGCCGCTCGCGCATGCCGACCGCATCTCGCTCGGTTACGTGGAGTCGAAGTGGGTGGCCGAACAACTGGTGCACCAGGCCTCCGAACGAGGGCTGCCCGTCTCGGTCTACCGCCCCTATGAGATCACTGGCACCAGCGACACGGGCGTCTGGAACACCGACACCATGATGTGCGCCCTGTTCCGCACGATCGCCGAGACCGGGCTGGCCCCCGACATCCCGTTGCCCTTGGACTTCGTGCCCGTGGACTTTACCGCAGACGCTCTCGCCCACCTGGTCCTGCACGAGAAGGCCGACGGGCAGGTGTACCACGTCACCAATCCCGACGATGACCGGCTGGAATTGCTGGTCCGCCGCCTGGAGGCCCGGGGATACCCGGTGCGCCGCGTCCCCTACGGCGAGTGGGTCTCGGCGGTGGTGGGGCGCGCCGCCGCCGACCCGGACGAACCGATGGCACCGTACTTGCCCATGTTCGTGGAACCGGCCAGCGACGCCGACATCTCGGTCAAGGAGATGTACTTCGCCGGCACCTTCCCCGAGTTCGGACGCCGCAACGTCGAAGCCGCACTCGCCGGCACCGGAATCCACTGCCCACCAGTCGACGAGAACCTCATCGACCTCTACCTGGACTACTTCGTCGCGTCCGGCTTCCTGGAGCCCGCCGAGTCACGGACGCGTTCCTGAGACCGCACCCACCCCTTGGAGGTGTTCGATGCGCATCGCCATCGCCGGAGCCGGGATCGCCGGGCTCTGCACGGCCTGGCTGCTGGACCCCGTCCACGAGGTCGTTGTCTTCGAGTCCCAGCCGCGGATCGGCGGCCACGTCCTGACCCTCGCCGTGCCCGACGGGCCCGACGGGCAGGCCGCAGTAGACGTCGGAGCCCAGCACATCGCCCCGGGCGCCTTCCGCCTCTTCTCCCGCCTCCTAAGGGAACTGCGGCTGGCGGCGCAGACCTTCGACGTCCCGCTGTCCACCACCCTCATGCACCACCCGTACTCCACGCCATTGCTGGTCTCCCCGCATGCCAGCAGCTCCGACCGGGCACGCTCGACGATCCTCGGAGATGAGTGGGCCGCGGTCGGCCGGCTGGTGAGCGGGGCCGCGGAATGGGCCGCCGAGGACAATTCCTGGGCGACACCGCTCAGCGAGCTGATCGAGCCGCTTCCCGTCACCCGCGAGCACAAGGACATGCTTCTCTACCCGTTGCTCGCGTCCTTCTTCGGATGCGACACCACGCAGGTCAAGGAGACGTCCGCGCGGGCCGCCACGGCCTTCCTGATCGCCGTCCCGCCCGCCACGGACGACGATGCCCCGGTGTGGCACAACCTGCACACCGGACTCGGCGCGGTCGCCGGCGCGCTCGCCGCCCAACTCGAACGGGGGCGGATCCGCACGGACCTGGGGGTCAAACTCCTCCGTCGGGTCGGCGACCAGGTGGAGGTCACCGACTCCGCCGGGCGCTCGCACACCGTGGACCGAATCGTCCTCGCGACCCATCCGGACGAGGCGGCACGCGTGATCGCGCCCCTCCCCGGCACCGACCGGCTCGTGGACGCCCTCAACACGTTCACCTACGTCGACGTGCTCGTCGCCGCGCACACCGACCCGGCCTACATGCCCCCCAACCGCCGGCACTGGTCGACCAACAACGTGACCGTGCACGACGGCTGGGCCGAGACCAGCACCTGGTACGGGGCCGCGGGCGTCGATGTCTTCAAGAGCTGGGTGACCCATCGCGACCGGCCGCCGCGGAAACCGGTGGCCCAGGCGTCGTTCCGGCAGCTCTGCCTCACTCCAGCCGCTGTCCGCGCCCGGCCGCAGGTGATCGCCGCCCAGGGGGAGGGAGGAGTCCACTTCGCCGGCCACCACCTCCACCACCTCGACAGCCAGGAATCGGCCCTCGCCAGCGCCGTCGACGTCGCACGCACCCTGGCGCCCGCCGCGCCGCGCCTGGAGAGGCTGCTCAAGTGACGCGCGGTCGGCTCGCCGACATCGGAGAAGAAGATGACGATCACCTCATGCGAGCGATTCACCGACATCAGCTACGAGCTGCGCGGCCCCGTCACCGAACGGGCCGCACGACTGAAGGGCGAAGGCCACCACATCTTCCATCTGCACAGCGGCAATCCCGCGGCGTACGGCTTCGAGCCGCCGGACGAGATCGTCCAGGAGATCGCCCGTAACCTGAGCCGATCGCACGGATACAGCGACGCCCAGGGAATTCTCCCGGCCCGGCAGGCGGTCGTGCGGCACTACGAACGGCGCGGGTTCGGCGGACTCGGCGTCGAGGACGTCTATCTGGGAAACGGCGTGTCCGAGCTGATCATGATGGCCCTGCAGGCAATGCTCAACGACGGCGACGAAGTGCTGATCCCGACCCCGGACTATCCGCTATGGAGCTCGGCCGTCGCGCTCTGCGGCGGCACTCCAGTGCACTACCTGTGCGACGAGAACCGCGGCTGGTGCCCCGACCTCCCCGACATGGAATCAAAGATCAGCCCCGCGACGAGGGCCGTCGTCGTCATCAATCCCAACAACCCCACCGGTGCGGTCTACCCACGGGAACTGCTGGCCGAGATGTCCGACCTGGCCCGCCGCCACCGCCTGGTCGTGCTTGCCGACGAGATCTACGAGCAGATCCGCTTCGACGGCGCCGAACACGTGCCGATCGCCCCCCTCGCGCCCGACGTACCGTCACTCACGTTCTCGGGGCTGTCCAAGGCCTACCGCGTGTGCGGCTACCGGTCCGGGTGGATGGTCCTGCATGGCGCGAAGCATCGGGCCCGGTCCTATATCGAGGCCCTGGGCACACTCGCCGACATGCGGCTGTGCCCCAACCTTCCCGGCCAGCACGCCGTCCCGGCCGCCCTCGAAGGCCCCCAGAGCGTCCGTGACCTGGTACTCCCCGGCGGCCGGCTCCACCTGCAGAGAGACCGAGCCTGGGAACTGCTCAACGCGATTCCCGGGGTCAGCTGCGTCAAGCCCAAAGGAGCCCTCTACCTGTTCCCACGACTCGATCCGCACACCCACCGCATCGACGACGACCAGGAACTCGCCTTCGAGCTGCTGGAGAACCAGCACGTCCTCGTGGTCCCAGGCAGCGGCTTCAACTGGCCGGCACCCGATCACCTGCGCATCACCGCTCTCCCGCGCCTGGAAGAGCTGGAGCCCGCCATCGGCCGCCTCGCCGACCTCCTCTCGGACAGGGCAGGTGGTCGCTGTGCGCCCCATCTCCCCTAGCCGCGCACGCGCTGGCCGTCGCCCTGCTTCGTCCGGCAGGCACGTGATGGACGACCCCTCGTACGGGGATTCAACTGGCCTCTCCCACGGGAATCAGCGATGGGAAGCAGGAGAGGCTACCCACTACATGAGCCCTCGCTGGCGGAGATGGTCATGTGCCGCGCTGACCGCCATGTCTCCGCTGTGGGTGGCCTTGTTGACGATGGTGAGGTGCGCTCGACCTTGCGCCAGCCCTTCGTCAAGGTGCTCGACTCTGGCGCAGCCGCCTCCTATGACCACGGGCACGGCGACAGCGCCGGAGACAGCCCGGCACAGCGGGATGTCGTATCCGGCTCCCGTCTTCTCACCGTCGAGACTGTTCGGAAGGATCAGGCCGGCGCCCAGGTCCTCGGTCAGTGCGCCGGCCCATGCGATCGCGTCCAGGTCAGTCTTCTTGTCGCCGCCCTCGATGAACACCCCCCATCGGTGGCCGTCGACACGACGAACGTTCAGAATGCCGAGGACGCGCTCGGGACCACGGCGCTCCGCCACTTCTCGCATCGTGGCCGGATCCTCGACGGCCGTGGTGGACAGCCCGATCGCGCCGGCACCCGCGTCGAACAGCGCATCGGCCGACCGCAGGGAGGGCACACGGCCGTCGGAGACCACGACCCAGAGCACCGACGCGGTATCGGCCAGGCGTTCGATGAGCGGTGCGAACTCATCGAGGCGCTCCCATGGGTCCAGAATGTCGACGATGACCGTCTCTATGCCCTCCCGGCTGTAGTGCCGGGTGATCTCCACCGGGTCTCGCAGGTTCGCAAGCCCGGAAATACCTGACGGTTCGGTCGTCCAGCCCTGATGAACGGCCAGGCATGGGACGATCGGGGAATGGG
>NZ_SMJX01000358.1 GCF_004348535.1 Actinomadura sp. KC216 | reverse complement strand
GTGCGGAGGATGCGGCGGGGGTCGTCGGCGTCGGGGAGGTGGTGGCCGACGGAGAGGAACAGCACCGCGAGCGGCTCGCTGAAGTCGATGAGGCGGCGCGTGTCCTCGTGGTTCAGGATCGTGTCCTGGTCGCGCATGTCGGCGGTGATGACGGTCGTGGAGCCGTCGCCGGCGAGCAGGGCGCGGGCGTGGATGAGGACGATGGGGTCGATGTCGACGTAGACGACGCGGGCGTCCGGGGCGAAGCGCTGCGCCACCTGGTGGACGTTGTCGTCGGTCGGCAGGCCGCAGCCCATGTCGATGAACTGCCTGATTCCCGCGTCCTGGACGAGGTAGCGGACGGCGCGGTAGAGGAACAGCCGATTCGCCCGGGTGATATCGAGGCCCTCGGGGAAGTCGGGCAGGTGCTTCATGGCGAACCGGCGGTCGATCTCGTAGTTGTCCTTGCCGCCGAGATACCAGCCGTAGACGCGTGCCGAGGTCGGGATGTCGTCCGGGATTTCGTGGAGGGTCACGCTGCGCTCCCGTACGGAGAAGGCCTCTTGTCGGGGCTCACCGTAACCTCGCGTTTGGTCGGCGGGGGAATCCTGTCCAAGATCGGCCGCCCCGGTCAGGCGCCGTGGCGCCTGGCCGTCAGCGCGGGATGCGGGCGAGGGTTGGTAGCGGGACCAGTCCGTACTGGTAGTAGTCCACGGTGTCCGCGCCGGACGCGCGCGCCATCTTCACCTTGGCCGCGAGGTGCTCGGCCGACGCCGTGTCGGGGAGGCCGGGGCGCAGCACGGCGCGGAGTGTGGTCGACGAACCCAGGGCTGTGCGGTAGGCGGCGACGTCCTCGGCTACGCGGGCCTCGTCGTGCGCGTAGCAGAGGATCGCGTAGGACGGAACGACCTCGCTCACCGCAGCCGGATCAACACCGATCTGCCAGGCGGAGTCGGCGGCCGGGGCGCCCGTGGGACGTCCATCGGCGTAGCCCTTCACGGCGCCGGTCAGGTCGAGGAACGTGAGGGCGGAGCCTTCGCCTGCCACGGCTTCGGCGACCTCGGCGGCGAGGGACGTGACGATCGGGGTCCGCGCGCGGGCGTAGTCCTCCAGGGCGGAGGGGATCTCGTCGGCGGGCGGGCCGCCGTCCAGGACGGAGGCGGCCAGGCGGGACGCGGCGTCCCGCGCCTTTTCGGCGGAGGGGATGCGCGCCTGGCAGTGCGTGCAGAAGCACAGGCCCAGTGCGAATTCGGCGGCCGGGCCGAGGGCGACGAAGGAGCGTTCGTGGTGGTAGCCGTGTCCGAACGTCCCGAAATGGAGGGACTCGGTGACGACCGAGTCCATTCCCTGGCGGGCGATGGCGCGGCCGAGCGCGACGGCGTACGCGCGGACGTCCGGGTTGGACGGGCACAGGTCGGCGGGCGCGGCACGGTCGCCGAAGCAGTTCTCCTGCGTGACGTCCGGAAAGGCGAGGCCGAGGGTGGTGTTGTGCAGGAACACGCCCCAGCCGTGCAGCGGAGCGTCCAGCTCGCGGGTCTGTTCGCGGAGGGCGCGCAGGGGTTCCCGGTCGGCGTTCCGCTGGACGGGCGGCACGAGCCGGAGCCCGTCGAAGAGGTCGCCGGGAGGGAAATGGATTCCGTCGTGCCGCAGCGTCACGCGGGTGCGTCCGTGGGGGGTCACGTCGCGGGCGCGGTGGTAGGCGGCGCCGATCGTGATGGACGAGACGCCATGGGAGAGGATCTGCGCGGCGTCGACTCCGCCGTGCAGATCCTCCACCAGGACGTAGAGCGAAGAGTCCATCAGCTCTGCTTGTAGGCGACGAAATCGATCTCGACAAGGATGTTCATCAGGTCGGACCCGACGGTGGTGCGCACCGGGTACGGCTCGTTGAAGTGCTCCCGGTACACCTTGTCGTAGGCGGGGAAGTCGCGGTGCAGGTCCTGGAGGTGGACGGTCGACTTCACGACGTCGTCCAGGCCCAGGCCGTGCTCGGCGAGGATCGCGGACAGGTTCGCGAGGACCTGCCGGGTCTGCTCGGCGACGTCCTTGCCGACGACCTCGCCGGTCTCCGGGTGGATCGGGCCCATCCCGGACGTGTAGAGGAAGTCGCCTGCCACCAGAGCCTGCGAGTACGTGCCGAGCGGCGCGGGCGCGGCCGAGCTCCGGATCTCACGCTTGCCCATATCTGTCTCTCCTTAAGGAATTAGCGGGTGACGGTGTCTTCGGCTGATTTCAGCAGATCGAGCTCCGCGCGGCTCGGAAGGCCCTCCCAGTCGCCGCGCGCGGCGACGGCGTACGCTCCGGCGGCCGTGGCGGTTTCTAGGCGCTCGCCTACCGGGCGTCCCCGGACGAACTCGGCGAGGTACCCGGCGGCGAACGCGTCGCCCGCGCCGACCGGGTCGATCACCGGCACGGTGTGCGCGGGCTGGACGTGCAGGCGCCCCTCGCACAGCGCGACGACGCCCGCGGCGCCCCGCTTGATGAGGACGTCGCGGGGGCCGAGCGCGGCGAGCGACCCGGCGAGCCCGGCCAGGTCGTCCCCGTCCGCGGGGGACTCGTCGGCGGGCACCACCAGGCGGGCCTCCTGTTCGGTGGCGAAGACCAGGTCGGCGCGTTTGGCGAGGTTGCGCAGGCATTCACCGGCCTCGGCGGGCGTCCACAGGGCCTGCCGGTAGTTGAGGTCGAGCGAGACCGGGACGCCCGCGTCCCGCGCGGTCTCCACGGCGTCGTCGAGGGCCTGCCTGGCGGTGGCGCTGATGGCGGCGGTGATCCCGGTGACGTGCAGGACGCGCGCCGAGCGGATCAGGTCGTGCGGGACGTCCGACGGGCTCAGCCGCGAACCGGCGCTGCCCGTCCGGTAGTACTGGACGCGGGTGAGCGTCCCCGAGCGGCGCTCCTTGAACAGCAGCGCGGTCGGCGCGGACCGGTCCACAACGGTGTGCCCGAGCTGGACGCCCTCGCCCGCCAGGACGTTGGTGATCAGGCGGCCGAACTCGTCGTCGCCGACGCGGCCGAACCAGGCGGCGGTCCCGCCGAGGCGGCACAGCCCGATCGCGGTGTTCGACTCGGCGCCGCCGACGCCGAGGTCGAGGGTGCGGGCATGCCGCATCGGCCCGACGACGGGGTTCTCCAGCCGCGCCATGGTCTCCCCGAAGGTGACGAGGTCGAGGCCCGCTTCCGACATCGGGCGGCGCCCTCGCGAGGACGCCCCCGGTTGTTCCGACGAGGAACCGTCCGGCGATCCGTGCGACCCGTCCGGCCTCCGCTGCTCCGGCGCGGTCATCGGGCGGCCGCCACGGCGGCGAGGAGCCGTCCGGCGCGGTCCGACAGGTCCGACAGGGAGCCGCCGTCGAGGGCGTCGCCGATGAGGGAGCCGCCCGAGCCGACCGCGACGGCGCCCGCCTCGATGTACCCGCCGGCGGTGTCCGGACCGATCCCGCCCGTCGGGAGCAGCGGGATGTCGCGGAACGGTTCGGCGAGGTCGCGCAGGTAGCGGGGGCCGAGCGCGTTCGCGGGGAAGACCTTGACGGCGGTGGCGCCGAGCTCCCAGGCGCGGGCGACCTCGCCGGGGGTCAGCGCGCCCGGGTAGTAGGCGATGCCGCGCTCGCCCGCGGTCTCGGCGACCTCCGCGCTGGTGTCGGGCGCGACGAGGAAGGACGCGCCGGCGTCGGCCGCCGCGGACGCGTCCGCGGCGGTGCGCACCGTCCCGGCGCCGATCTCGACGTCCCCGGGGAGCCGGTCCCGCGCCGCGCGGAGTTCGGCGAGCGCGCCAGGCGTGTTGAGGGTGATCTCCAGGCAGCGGACGCCGGCGTCGGCGAGGGTGTCCAGGACGTCGGCGACGCGGTCGGCGCGGGTGCCGCGCACGACCGCGACGACTCCGGTCGACGTCAGCGCGCAGCCCGGCGCCAAGCGGGGGATCATGGGGGTCCTCTCAAGTCCGTATGTCGGGTGGGACGTGTCGGAAGGGCCGTGTCGGTGGCGGGGGAGGCCGGGTCAGGAACGGATGCCGTGTCAGAAATAGGTGCGGATCAGGTCGGTCACCGTCTCGTCGTCGTCGACGACCGGGATGACCTGCCATTTGTCGAAGGCCGTGCAGGGGTGGGAGATGCCGAAGCACAGCAGGTCGCCCGGCCGTGGCGGGGGGCCCTCGACCATCACGTAGGCGTGGTGGTCGTTGGTGTCGGTGACGCGCAGGCCGCCCGCCGGGTGGACGGACCCGTCCCGACGACGGAGCCGCAGCGGAACCGGCAGCCCGGCGTCGTACGGGGCCTCCCGCTTGCCCAGGCCGACGATCGCGAGCCCGGGTTCGGGGACGGAGGTGACCTGCGCCCAGATCTCCAGCGCGGCGTCCAGCGACCCGGGGATGCGGGTGAACGGCGTCCGCTGCGTGTAGATGCCGTCGTCGTGGGACACGTAGGCGCCGCTGCGCAGGATGACGGTCAGCTCGTGTCCGGGCAGCCACGCCCCGGACAGTTGCTCGGCGACCTGGTCGAAGTAGGCGCTGCCGCCCGCGGTGACGATGACGTCGCGGGGGAGCAGCCCGGCCTTGGACAGCTCGGCGGTGGCGTCGCGGAGCAGGCCGAGGTAGGCGCCGGCGGCGGGGACGTCCGGCAGCCCGCCCTCGTAGCCGGCGACCCCGGCGAGCTCGGTGCCGGGCGCGGCGGTCACGGCGCGGGCGACGGAGGTCAGCTCCTCGACGGTGCGGCAGCCGGACCGCCCGCCGCGGTGGCCGAACTCGACGAGCACCCGGAACGGCCGCTCCCCGGCCGCCGCGGAGATCGCGGCGACGCCCTCGACGGAGTCGGCGTACAGCAGGAACTCCATGCCGCGGCCGATCTCGTCGCCGAGCCAGCGCAGCGCGGTCGGGTCGAGCAGCTCGTTGGCCAGCAGGATCCGCGGGACGCCGAACTCCCGGCAGGCGAGGACCTGGTTCGCGGTCGCGGCCGTGATGCCCCAGGCGCCCGCGTCGAGCTGCGCCTGGAACAGCGTCGGGGCCATGGTCGTCTTGCCGTGCGGCGCGAACGCCAGGTCGTGCGCGGCGCAGAACGAGGCCAGCGCGGAGATGTTGTGCTTGAGCGCCGACTCACGCGCCACCATGACCGGCCAGGTGAACGGCCCGCCGAACAGCTGGTGGCGGGCGGCGGCGAACTCCTCGAACGCGACCGGCGCGCCCGGCTGCAAGAAACCCTTCGTCCGCCAATCGACGTGCTCGGCGGGGATGGTCAGGCTGGTCACGGCAGATTCCCTCCTCCATGGTTCTCGGTACCGCGATCGGCTCGGCTTTCGGAACGACTCTCCAACCGGCTTTCGTAGCGACTCTCAGAACGGCTTTCGGGACGCCCGTCGGGACGGATCTCGGAGCGGAGCTCCAGGCGGTTCGCGCGGCGGCGGGGACGGGACGAGCCGAGCACGCGGGAGATGTCCAGCGCCGCCCGCTCCACCATCGGACCGACCTCCCGGACCCGCGCCGGCGTCATCCGGGACGTCAGCCCGGACACGCTCAGCGCCCCCACGGCCCGGTCGGTGTGGTCGAAGATCGGCGCGGCGACGCAGCGGACCTCGGGCTCGTTCTCCCGGTCGTCCACCGCGTACCCGGACATCCGGACCCGTTCCAGCTCGGCCGCCAGCCGGGCCGGGTCGGTGATGGTCCGCTCGGTGCGCGGCGGCATGCCCGCGTCGATGACGTCCTGGACGTCGTCCTCCCCCAGCCAGGCGAGGATGGCCTTGCCGACCGCGGTGCGGTAGGCGGGCATCCGCATCCCGACCCGCGACGCCATCCGGACGTTGTGCTCGTTCTCCACCTTGTCGATGTAGACGACGTCCGGCGCGTCGTACACGACGAGGTGGCAGGTCTCGCCGACGACGTGCTGCAACCGGCGCAGCGGGTCGGCGGCGACGGAGCGCATGTCCAGCGACGACAGGTACGCCTGGCCGAGCCGCAGCGCGCCGTGCCCGAGCCGGAACCAGCCCGTCTCGCGGTCGCGGGTGAGCAGGTCGCCGTCGAGGAGCGGCCCGGTGAGCCGCAGCACGGTGCTCTTGCTGATGCCGAGGTCCTCGGCGATCCGGGTGAGCGACACGCCGCGGGCGTCGGCGTGGTCGCGGACATGGTCGAGGACGGCGAGCGCGCGCCGCAGCGACGACGACTGGTTCCGCGCCGCCGGCTTCGCCGCCCGCGGTCCGTCAACGCCCGTGTCGTGGCTCATGTGGTGCTCTCCGGAAGCAGTCCGCGGGTGAGGGCGTCGCGGGCGGACGCCAGATGGCGGCCGGCGCGGGCCAGGGAGACCTCGTGGTGGCCGGGGAGCAGCATGTCGATCTCCAGCGCGGCGAGGCGTTCGAGGCTGGCTGCGTACTTGGGGACGCGCGCGTCGTGCAGGTTCTGCAGGGAGATGCGTCCGCCGGTGAACACGCAGTCGCCGGAGAACAGCGCCCGCCCTTCCGGCGCGTCCAGCAGGTAGCAGGTGTGGCCGTCGGCGTGCCCCGGCGTCGCGATGGCGGTGAGGACGACCCCGCCGCCAAGGTCGATCCGCTCCCCGTCCGCGATGGGGCGCACCGCCCGGCACGCCGCGAACGTGTAGTCCACGGGGTACACACCGGACGCCTTCCCGCGATTGACGCTGAGCAACTCCTCCGCACCGGACGCGATCCACGCGTCCGCCGGGGACCCGGCGCGGACGGCGAGATCCGGCACCCGCTCGGCCAGCTCAGCGGCACCGCCCGCGTGGTCGGCGTGCCCGTGCGTCAGCAGCAGGTGCCGGTCGCCCTCCGGCCCGGCCGCCGTGGCCGTCCGCCGCGCGAGCAGCCCGGCGGACGCCCCGGCGCCCGCGTCGATCAGCGCCGCGCCCCGCGAGCCCCGCACCAGGTAGACGTGGCAGTCCAGCGGATCGGTGAGGTCGAACCCGGCCGCGCCGCTGCCGACCAGGTCGATGTGCTGCGTCAGCCTCACCCGTGCCGCCCCCCGCCGATGCTCATCGACCGGACGGTCTCGACGACGAGCCGCGCGGCCAGGTCGACATCGGCCAGGGCCACCGACTCGTCGGCGGAGTGCGCGTCCGCGACCGAGCCGGGGCCGAACACGACCGACGGGATGCCCGCGCGGGCGAGCTTGCTGGCGTCGGTGCCGAACGGCATCCCGTGGACGGACGCGTCCCGTCCCGCCGCCGCCAGCGCGCCGCGCAGCGCGGCCGGGACCGGGCTGGCGGCCGGGGTGTCGAGCGCGTAGTCGACAGTGAAGGGTTCGTCGACCTCGATCCGGCCGGGGATCAGCGCGGTCAGCTCCTTCCTGTCCTTGCGCCACACGTCGATGGGGTCCTCGCCGGGCAGGGTGCGGCGGTCGATGTCGATCTCGCAGCGTCCCGGGACGGTGTTCGGCCCCTCCCCGCCCCGGACGCGCGTGACGGTGCGGGTCGCGGCCCCGAGGAGCGGGTGCGGCGGGACGCCCGGCGCGGCGCGGTCGAGGTGGTCGATGACGCGGGCCATGAGGGTCACCGCGTTGACGGCCTCGTCCGGGCGCGAGCTGTGCCCGGCCGTCCCCAGCGCGCGGACGGTGTAGCGCACGCACCCCTTGTGCGCGACGGCGGCGACGAGGTCGGTCGGCTCCCCGACGATCGCGCCCGCCACCTCCGCATCGGAGAGGTCGGAGATCAGGCCGAGGACGCCCTGGTATGCGTGCTCCTCGTCCATGACCCCGGCGAGCACGACCCCGAACGGCGGCGGGTCCCCGGCCGCCGACGCCGCCGCGAGCTCGGCCGTGGCCACCATGAACGCGGCCAGCGGGCCCTTCGCGTCGCACGCGCCGCGCCCGTACAGGCGGCCGTCGCGGATCGTCCCGGCGAACGGGTCGACGGTCATGCCGCCGGTCTCGACGGTGTCGAGATGCGACTCCAGCAGCACGAAGCGCGGGTCGCGCCCCGGCACGGTGGCGACGACGTTGGGCCGTCCCGGGAGGACTTCCCGCAGCTCGGCCCGCACCCCCCGCGCCGCCAGCCAGTCCCGGAC
>NZ_SMJX01000357.1 GCF_004348535.1 Actinomadura sp. KC216 | reverse complement strand
GTGTCGGCGGCGGTGGAGCTGCCGATGTGACCGGCCCGTTCGTCGCCGGGTTCGACGATCTGCTTCTCGTAGTGCGGTGGCCAGCGCAGCAGCATCCGGCGGCCGCAGGTGGGGCAGGCCCATTCCTCGCGCCCGGACTCGTCGATCCGGACCATCCGCATCTCGTGCGTCCCGTACACGATGTGGCCTCCTCGACCTCGGCGGGGTTCCGGCTCCGGGGGTTGTGGGATTGTGATTGCCGACGCCAAGGGGGTTAAACGGGATGGCGAACGACCTTTAAGGTCCGGTCACGTCCGGGGCCGAAAAACCTTTTGGGACCGTCCGCGGCCCGGCGCTACGATGGCGCCCATGTCAGGTATGACGAAGAGCGCGGCCCGGGTGGCCGGCTCCGCGGCCGTGTACGTCCGGCTGCGTGAGCGTCGCCCCGCCCTGGACCGCCCGGCGCGCACCGGCGCCTGACCTTTCCGCGGGCCCGCCGAGCCGGCGCTCCCGTGATCCGGCGTGATCTTTTCGCGGTGTCTTCCTGCGTGCGGTGTCCAGGGCCTTCGAGCGTCCGCCGACCATCTTCGGGCGGGCCCGCCGGACACCGGGCACGCGCTGCGCGCTTCCCGGGTGAGCCCGGGCCGGGGCCTGTCCCGTCCGGCCCGCCGAGGCCGCAAGCCGAGGACACCCCACCGTGCCCCCAAGGCCCCGAAACACCAAGAACACCCGAAACACTGGAAACGTCACACGCGGATCGCGGAACTCGCGCCCGGCGGCGCGCGGGAGGGCGCGCCGCGAGCTGTCGCAGAACTTCATCGCCGACCCCGCCGTCATCGCCCGCTACGCCCGCACCGTGGGCCCGGGCGGAGCCCGCTATCTGGATGGTGACGGGCGGGGATTGGAGGACGAGGAGCCGGGCGGTGGGCTGATCGTGGAGGCCGGTGCCGGCGACGGGCGTGTCACCGCCGCGCTGGCCGGCCGCGCCCGCCGCGTCATCGCCTACGAGATCGACCCGGTGCTGGCGGGCCGGCTCGCCGAGCGCTGCCGCGACCTGCCGAACGTGCGCTGCGTGTCCGGCGACTTCCTGGCCGCGCGCCCGCCGCGCGGGCCGTTCCACCTGGCCGGGAACATCCCGTACTCGGTCACGTCCCGGATCGTGGCGTGGGCGCTGGAGGCGCCCGGGCTGGTGTCGGCGACGCTGGTGACGCAGCTGGAGTACGCGCGCAAGCGCACCGGCGACTACGGGCGGTGGAGCCGGCTGACGGTGCGGACGTGGCCGGAGTTCTCCTGGCGGCTCGGCGCGCGCATCCCCCGCGACCGGTTCCGTCCCGTCCCGCGCGTGGACTCGGCGGTGCTGCGCCTGGACCGCCGCGCCGTCCCGCTGCTGCCGCCGGCGGTGATGGACGACTACGTCCGGTGCGTGGACGTGGGGTTCGGCGGGGTGGGCGGCACCCTGCGGGCCTCGCTGCGCCGGGCGTATCCGGCGGCGCGGGTGGACGCGGCGTTCCGCGCGGCGGGGGTGCCGCGCGACGCCGTCGTCGCGTTCGTGCATCCCGACCGGTGGGTGGCGCTGGCCCGCGTCCTGCACGACCACGGCCCGCCGCCCTGACACACGCCCGGCCCGCGCCCCGGACGGAACCATCTGGGGCGCGGGCCGGCGGGTGGTCAGAAGGGGTAGGTGGCGATCTGGTCGCGGACCGTGACCCACTGCGTCTCGGTGAACGCCTCGATGTTGGCGTCGGGCCCGCCGAACCGGGACCCGTTCCCCGACGCCGCGAGCCCGCCGAACGGGACGACGGGCTCGTCGTTGACGGTCTGGTCGTTGATGTGGACCAGCCCGGTCGGGACCGCGTCGGCGATCCGCATCGCCTGCCCCACGTCGCCGAGGATGCCCAGCGACAGCCCGTACTCGCTGGCCGCGGCGAGCGCGATCGCCTCCTCGGTGGTGGAGAACGGCACGACCGGCGCGACGGGCCCGAACACCTCCTGGGCGTAGGCGGGCATGTCCGGGGTGACCTCGGCCAGCACGGTCGGGCGGTAGAACAGGCCCTCGTAGGTGCCGCCGGCGGCGAGCCGCGCACCGGCCGCGACGGTGCCGCGCACCAGCTCGTCGACGTGGGCGAGCTGCCCCTGGTCGATGATGGGGCCGAGCGCGACGGGCCCGGACGCCGGGTTCCCGACGGGCAGCTTGTCGGCCTTGTCGGCCAGCGCCGCGACGTACTCCTCGTGCAGGCTCTCGTGCACCAGGTGCCGCCCGGAGGTCATGCAGATCTGCCCCTGGTGCAGGAACGCGCCCCACGCGCCCGCCGACACCGCGTCGGTGACCTTCGCGCCGGGCAGGACGATCAGCGCGTTGTTCCCGCCGAGCTCCAGGTGCGCGCGCTTGAGGAGCCGCCCGCACACTTCGCCGATCTTGCGTCCGGCGGCGGTGGAGCCGGTGAAGGACACCACCCGCACCTCCGGCGCCGCCACGACCGCCTCACCGGCCTCGCGGCCGCCGGGCAGCATGTGCAGCAGCCCCTCGGGCAGCCCGGCCTCCTGGAAGATCCGCGCGAGGACCACGCCGCCGCACACCGCGGTGCGCGGGTCGGGCTTGAGCAGCACGGCGTTGCCGAGCGCGAGCGCCGGCGCGACCGACCGCATCGACAGGATCAGCGGGAAGTTGAACGGCGCGATCACGCTGACGACACCGGCGGGGCGGCGCCGCGCCAGGCTCCACCGGGGCTGCGCCGACGGCAGCACCAGCCCCTGCGGGTGGGACGCCAGCGCCGCGGACTCGTAGCATAGGCTCGCCGCGAAATGCGCCTCCAGCTCCGCCTTCGGCGGGATCGACCCGGCCTCCCGGACGATCCACTCCTGGATCTCGGCGGCATGGTCCTCGAACAGCCGCCCGGCGCGGCGCAGCACCGCGGCGCGCTCCTCGTAGGTCTGGGCGGCCCAGTCGCGCTGCGCGGAGGCGGCGGTCTCGGCGGCGCGCTGGACGTCGCCGGCGGACGCCTGGCCGAGGGTGCCGAGCGTCGCGCCGGTCGCGGGCTCGGTGACGTCGTAGACGCCGCCGGCCGCGGCGGTCCAGCCGCCGTCGAAAATCTTCCCGGTCCAGACTCCGGGGTCGAGCAACGCCATCGCTCCTCCTCGCTTACGGGGTTGTGCGCGCGGACCCGCGCACGCACGCAGATCCCCGGATCCCACCCTCGCCATGCGAGGCCCGCGCGGGAACTTTCCCGTTCCATTCAATGGAAACAGGCCCGGCGGGAAATTGCGTTGCGGGCGGCCGCGCGGCGGGGCACCCTGGAGATCACAGGGGACGCCGGAACACCCGGCCACCCCAGGTCAAGCCGGCAGGTCAAGCCAGCAGGCCAGGCGAGCAGGTCGGGCCGGCAGGTCACGGGAGGAGGGGGTCATGATGCGCAGACGGCGACGCCGCGATCGCGACCTGGCCCGCGCCACCGGGCCGGCGGCCCCCTGACGCCCGCGCCTGCCCGCGCGGCGGCCGCCTTCCCCTCCCCGGGAGAGCGGCCCTTTCCGTCTCCGGCCCCGTTCCCGACGTTCTACGCGACGTTCACGACCTCGTAGCTCAGCGGACAGAGCACCGGCCCGTCACGCCGGACGCCGTGGGTTCGAATCCCATCGGGGTCGCCGGCCCCGCCCCCGCTGTCACCCTGGGGGCGGGGTCCCGGTCCCGCTCCCCGTAGCTCAGCGGACAGAGCACCGGCCTCCGAAGCCGGAAGCGCAGGTTCGATCCCTGCCGGGGAGACCACCCCGCACGCCCGCATCCCCCGCCGTCAGGGGGGCGGGAGGACGGCGGCGATGCAGTCCAGGACGCGGTCCAGGCCGTAGCGGAACTGCTCGTCGGGTGTCATGTGCGGCAGCCGCGCGTCCACGACGATCCGCTCGAACATCGGGTACGCGCCGGTCTTGAGCAGCTCGCGGACGTAGGGGCCGCTCTGCGACATCCACCGCTCGGGCGTCATGCCGCTCCGCTCGCTCTCGCGCGCCCATTCGATCTCGCTGCGCACGACGCGCTCGACGTAGCCGCCGAGCATGTCCAGCAGGGTGAGCATCTCGTCGATGGGGATGCCGACGTCCAGGGAGCCGAACGCGAACTCCGTCAGCCGCAGCCGGTTCGGTCCCGGGACGGCGCGCGGGTGGTGCAGGCTCGCCAGCCAGGGGTGCCGCTTCCACACCGCGCGGGTCCGGTCGGCGAACAGGGTCAGGTCGGCGCGCCAGTCGCCCGAGGGGCGGTCGGGCATGTCCATCTCGGCCAGGACGTGGTCGGCCATCAGGTCGATGAGGTTGTCGCGGGAGGGGACGTAGCGGTACAGCGACATCGCGCCGGTGCCGAGGTCGGCGGCGATGCGACGCATGGACGCGGCGTCCAGCCCGTCGGCGTCGGCGATCCGGATCGCCGCCTCGGTGATCTGGGCGCGGCTGTAGGCGGGCCGGGGCCCGCGCCCCTGCCGTTCGGGGACCGACCAGATGCTCACGAACTCGCCGCCCGACACCGGACCTCCTCGCCGCCTCGCCACCGCCGCCGCCATCCTAGTTGCGTACGACGTACCCAGTTGTTTACCCTGACGGTCCATCAGTTGCGTACATCGTACTCAGATTGTGCTGGAGGCCCCTGTGACCGACGAACCGATCGTGGTCGCCGAGGCGCTGCGCAAGCGCTTCGGCGGCACGCGGGCCCTCGACGGCCTCGACCTCGCCGTCCCCGCCGGGACCGTCTGCGGGGTCCTCGGTCCCAACGGCGCGGGAAAGACCACCGCCGTGCGGATCCTGGCGACCCTCGCCGACGCCGACTCCGGCACCGCCCGCATCGCCGGGCACGACGTCGCCCGCCACCCCGACCGGGTGCGGGAGCGGATCGGGCTGGCCGGGCAGTACGCCGCCGTCGACGAGAAGCTCACCGGCCGCGGCAACCTGCGCATGTTCGGCCGCCTGTACCACCTGTCGCGACGCGACGCGCGCCGCCGCGCCGACGAGCTGCTGGAGCGGTTCGGGCTCGCCGAGGCCGCCGACCGGCAGGTCGCCGGCTACTCCGGCGGGATGCGCCGCCGCCTGGACCTGATCACCAGCCTGATCCTGCGGCCCGAGGTGCTGTTCCTGGACGAGCCCACCACCGGCCTGGACCCCCGCGGCCGCGGCGAGATATGGGACGCCGTCCGCGAGCTCGCCGCCGACGGCACCACCGTCCTGCTCACCACCCAGTACCTGGACGAGGCCGACCGGCTCGCCGACGACATCGCCGTCGTCGACCGCGGCCGCGTCATCGCCACCGGCACCCCCGACCGGCTGAAGGCGGAGATCGGGGACCGGCTCGACGTCGTCCTCTCCGACCCCGCCGCGGCCGGTGGCGCCGCCTCGGTCCTGCACCGCCTCACCGGGGCGCATCCCGCCCTGGACGCCGGGCGCCTGTCGGTCCCGCTCACCGGCGGGAACGTCCGCCTCGCCGACGTCGTCCGCGAACTGGACCGCGCCGGCGTCACCGTCGCCGACGTCGCGCTGCGCCGCCCCACCCTGGACGAGGTGTTCCTGCGCCTCACCGGCGGCCCCGCCGAACAGGCCGAGACCACCGGGATCACGGAGCCCGCGGAGGACTCCGAAGCCGCCGGGCGGCGGAAGGAGGCCGTCCGATGACCGCCCTCACCACGCCCGCGCCCGCGGCCGTGTCCCGCGTTGGGCGCCTGCGGTGGACGCTCACCGACGGGCTCACCCTCGTCGGGCGCGAGTTCGCGCGCCTGCGCCGCGAACCCGGCGAGCTCATCGGCGCGCTGGTCTTCCCCGCGACGATGGTGGTGCTGTTCGGGTACGTGTTCGGCAGCGCCATCGCCGTGCCCGGCGGCGGGAACTACCGCGAGTACCTGATGCCCGGCCTGTTCGCGATGGTCACCTTCACCGCCACCATGGCCGTCACGCTGCGCGTGGCCACCGACGCCTCCCGCGGCGTCATGGACCGGTTCCGGTCCATGCCCGTCGCCCGCTCCGCGGTCCCGTTCGGGCAGACCGGCGCGGAGATCCTCAGCGGGGTCCTCGGCATGGCGATCATGGCGGCCGCGGGGCTGCTGGTGGGGTGGCGCGCGCACGGCGGCGTGTGGCCCACCGCCGAGGCGTTCCTGCTGCTGGCGCTGATGCGGTACGCGCTGAGCTGGGCCGGGTGCTATCTCGGGCTGGTGGTGAGGAACGAGCAGACCGCCGACCAGCTCATCCCGCTGGTGTTCCCGGTGACGATGCTGTCCAACTCCTTCGTCCCCACCGAAGGGATGCCCACGGTGCTGCGGGTCATCGCCGACTGGAACCCCGTCAGCGCGCTCACCGCCGCCTGCCGCGACCTGTTCGGCAACCCGGGCGCGCCCGCCGCCGGGGACGGCGCCGGCCTGGCGTGGCCGCTGGCGCACCCGGTCGCCGCGACGCTCGGCTGGTCGGCGCTGCTCCTCGCGGTCTTCGTGCCGCTGTCGGTCCGCACCTACCAGCGCCGCGGCCGCTGACACCCGCGCTGAAAGGAAGGGGGGCGGGGCCACGGTTTCGGGACATGGGCCCCGCCCCCCTTTCACGGACCGCTCACACGGGACGGGTCACGGCGGGGTCAGACGCCGAACGGGGCCGGGTAGGCGACCGTCCCGGACGGGACCGGGCCCGGCCCGTCCAGCACCAGCGCCATCAGCGCCTCGTCGGGCACCTCGAACGCCACGCCGACGCCCAGCGACGACGCCCGCGCGAACCCGAACCGCGGGTAGTACTCCGGATGCCCGAGCACCACCACCAGCCGCTCCCCGCGTCCCGCCGCCGCGCGCCCGGCCGCCGCCGCCAGCACGGCCCGCACGGCCGCGCCGCCCGCGCCGTGCCGCTGCCACCGCGGCAGGACCGCCACCGGCGCCAGCGCCAGCGCCGCCGACACCTCGGCCGGGCCCTCGCCGACACGGCACCGCGTCGCCAGCGCGTACCCGGCGACCGCGCCGCCCGGGGCCTCGGCGACCATCGACAGCTCCGGCACCCACGCCGCGTCCTCGCGCAGCGCGTCCACCAGGTCCGCCTCGGCGGCCGTCGGGAACGCCGCCTCGACCACCGCGCGGACCGCCGCGCGGTCCCCGGGCCGCTCCTGCCTGGTCGTCCACGTCATCGGTTCCGCCCCCGCTCCTTGTACATCTGCCGCTGTGCCTTCCTGATGGTCTTCCACCGGTTGTCGCGCTCGGCGCGCAGCCGCGCGTCGGTGCGGGCGGCCGCCCACTCGTTCTCGCGCAGCAGCTTGCGGTAGCTGTCCAGGCGCCGCCGCGGCAGCGTCCCGTCCTCGACCGCGGCGAGCACGGCGCAGCCCGGCTCGGCCTGGTGCGCGCAGTCGGCGAACCGGCACCGGGCGGCCAGCTCCTCGACGTCGGCGAACGTGCGCTCCAGGCCCTCGGACGCCTCGAACAGCCCGACGCCGCGCAGCCCCGGCGTGTCGATCAGGACACCGCCGCCCGGCAGCGGCAGCAGCTCGCGCCGCACCGTGGTGTGGCGGCCCTTGCCGTCCTGCTCCCGGACCGCGCCGGTCGCCAGGACCTCCCGGCCGAGCAGCGCGTTGCCGAGCGTGGACTTGCCCGCGCCCGACGGCCCGAGCAGCACCACCGTCCCGGTCAGCACGGCGCGGACGACGTCGATGCCGTCGCCGGTCGCGGCGCTGCACGACACCACGTCCACGCCCGGCGCGGCGGACGCCGCCCGCGCCTCGGCGCCGGCGGCGTCCGGTACCTGGTCGGACTTGGTGAGGACGACCACGGGCCGCGCGCCGCTCTCCCAGGCCAGCGCGAGCAGCCGCTCCACCCGGCCCAGGTCCAGGCGGGCGGTCAGCGACACCGCGATCGCGACGGTGTCGACGTTGGCGGCCAGCACCTGGCCGCGCGAGTCCCGCGCCGCCGACGACCGCACGATCGCGGTCCGGCGCGGCAGCAGCGCCGCCACCGCGGGCCGCCCGTCCGGGCCGTCCGGGCGCAGCGCCGCCCAGTCGCCCGTGCACGGCGCCACCACCGGATCATCGGCCGGGTCGTCGGGGGAC
>NZ_SMJX01000356.1 GCF_004348535.1 Actinomadura sp. KC216 | reverse complement strand
GCCCGTCTGACAGCACCCACCCGACACCACCTAGCCCGTATCTCCGAGCCGACACCACTGGTCCGGTATCGCCTAGCCGACGCCGCCCGGCTTGACACACCCCCATCCCGACACCACCTGGCTCGCGACCCGCCCGGCACCGGCCGCCTGGCCAGGATCATCTGGCCGGGCGCCTGAAACTTCGCAGCAGGCTGCCTTACGGGCTCGCCTCCGAGGGGCGGCGGTCGAGCCAGGTCGGCACCTTGCGGCGGAGCCCGAGGGACGACTTCTGGGCGCGTCCGAGGGCTCTCCTCGTGATCGATGACATGAGGCCTCCCAGGCGCGGCGGCCCGCCAACCGATCTCGGACAATTTCGGACGAACGGGTCAGAAGGTCAGCGTCCGGGTAAATGAAGGGGCGTGCTTGCCGGAAGGAGAAACGCGCCATGCTGGTCCGGGAGGCGATGACCTCGCCCGTCGTGACGATTCCGCCGACGGCCACGGTCCGTCAGGCGATCCGCGTACTCCACGAGCACGACGCAACCGCGCTGCCCATCGTGGACGAGTCAGGGCGGCTGGTCGGCATCGTCGGCGAGACGGACCTCCTGCGCGACGTGTTCGAGCACGACCCGAGAGCGCTGTCCCGGACGGCCGCCACCGCCGCGACCTCATCGCCGCGTCAGGTGGCGGAGATCATGACCCGCGACGTGGAGATCGCCCAGCCGAACACGGACCTCACCGTGCTGACCGAGACAATGATGAAGGCCCGGATCAGTAGCGTCCCGGTCCTGGCCGGTTCCGACATCGTCGGGATCGTCACCTACCGGGACCTCATCGCAATCCTGGCCCACGACGACAGCCGCATCCGTGACGACGTCCTGGCCACGATCGCCGAATATGGACCGGACGTCGCACACTGGGACGTATCGGTACGAGACGGCGTGGTCGAGGTACACGGTCGCGCGGACGCTTCGGCAATGCAGATCGTCGACGTCCTCGCACAGACGGTCCCAGGCGTCACCCAAGTCTCCATCGGCGACTGAGGCCCCGGTCCTCTCGCGAGAACGGGAATCCGCCTGGTACTCGACCGCCGAACCGTCCAGGCACGACTCCGCTTGCCAGACCACGCTCACGCGCCCCGCCGCCAGGGGACAAGACGACCAGCCGCGCGAGGCTACTTGGAGGCTTTGGTGCGGGGCTTGGACTTGCGCGGTCGCTTCTTCGAGACGGCCTCCGCCTTAGGAGCCTTGGCCGCCTTACCCTTCTTCGATGCCTTCTTCGCCGCCGCGCCTTTCTTAGCCTTCTTCCCCGGCTTCTCGGGCTTCTGTTCGTTCTTGGCCTTCTTGCGGGATGGCGAATCGACAAGGACCCTCACCGCAGTGTCCGGCGCAGCGGCGGCCGCCACAGCCGACTCTTCGACGACCTGTGCCGCCACCGCGGACTCTTGGACGGCGGTGGCACCGCTCCCGGCGACGCGGTTCCGGAACGTCTGACCGGATCGGAACCGCGGCACCTCGGCGGCGGGCACCTCGATCGGAAGGCCGGTGCGCGGATTGCGGGCACTGCGGGCGGGACGTGACAGGCGGTCGAACGTGCCGAACCCGGTGACGGTGACACGTTCCCCGGCGGACACCCGTTCCATCACCGTCTCGATCACCGCGTCCACGTGCCGGCGGGCGGCAGCCTCGTCGCTTCCCGCGCGTTCCGCCACGGCTCTGACCAGTTCGCTGCGGTTCATACGCCATGCCCTCCACTGCAGTGAAATGTACGGCTCAGCGTAGACCTGCGCAGTGTTTCGAACTCGGACATCCGCGCCGGAATCAACGTGTCTTCCCAGCCGACACAGTCGAGCGCACGACGTGCCGCGACTCTGACACCCGCCTAGCGTCGCACCTCCTCTGTTGACGACGCAGGCTCAGACTCTGTTGACGGCGCAGGCTCAGACTCGAGCTCCCGCTCTGTCTCTCGGCTGTCGGCACGTGCTCGGGTAGCGGCCTGTGGTTACTCTCTGCGCCTGCCCTGGCGGGAAGTCGCCTCCGACGCCGGCGACCGCAGGAGCCCAGAACGTACCCGAGCCCGGACGCCACCTCACCGTGGGGCCGACTCCAGGGGCCGCCATGACACGTCCCTCGAAGAACCCGCAGACCTGGTCCGGCGAGCACGGCAGGTACGGACGGCGCCGGGTTGAGCGCACCGGTCATCGGTTTCGATTTGGGCCATGCGCCTCCCGACCTTCACGCTGCCGGTTGGAGCGAGTCTCAAGGTCCCGGCACGACGGTCCCGTCACGACGCTCGCCTGCGAACTCTGCCCCCGAACCAGGCCGTGAGCGAGCGCCGTGTCTCGACACACAACGCTCACTCAGGCCCGATTCAGCGTGGCCGGACCGGCGAGCCGAACGCCAGCACGTGGCGGAGGCCGCCAGCTTCGGGACAGGCCGTAGATCGAAATGGCGGGCGCGAGGTAGGGCGTCCGCTCAGTGGTCCGCGACCGACCGTTCTCTTCGTGTTTCTGGACGTGACCCAAGCGCTGATCACGGTCCGCCTGGGTGAGTTGGGGCAGAACCGGGCGTCCGGTGAACGAGGCGCGCCCCTCGATCGGCGACAGGACGGGCCGGTCGAGCTGCCCTCACGCCGGGCGAGGCGCGGACGATCTCGTCGGGGGTCGCGCATGTCGGCCTCCACGATTCAGTACGGGCGATCTCAATCCGAAGAAGTACAATGACCGCCATGGATGCGCAATCTCGAGTACGAGAAATATGCCTTTCGTTGCCGGACGCGACCGAGAAGCCCTTTGGCGGGCACACGGCACCCTCCTTTCGAGTCCGTGACAAGTTGTTCGTGATGACCAGCGAGGACGGCCTCTCGATGACATTCAAGGCGGGTCCGGGTGTGCAAGAGGCACTCGTTGCGGAGAACCCCGACCGCTTCTTCGTTCCGAAGTATGTCGGCAGCAAGGGTTGGGTGGGGGCGCATCTCAACGTCGACCACGACTGGGACGAAATGGCGGAGCTCATCGAGGACAGTTACTGCCTGATCGCGCCGAAGAGCCTGGTGAACCAACTGGACCGAGGTTAGCGCCGCGCCCAGCGCCTGCGGCATGCGCTGGAATCGCTCCACGGAGACCAACGCCTCATCCAGTCGACATCACGCTCGAAGGTCACTCGAACCGCCACCTCACAGCCTGGGAGCAAAGCTCACCGTTTCTCACAAAGGTGCAGCACACCAGGCAGAAGGTGCCACTCAAGCTCGCGCCCAGAAAGCACCCGCTGCGCAGATGCTTGACGCGGACCGCGATATCGATTGAGCCGGAATAGTCACCATGGTCGGCGGTTAAGGCGAGCGAACCGGCAGGCTATGCGCTCCATGGTCGAATTATCCGGATTCCACCCTCGTTGGATGAGTGTGGTCAGAAGTGCCTCCAGATAAGCCGCGGGACGGTTTAAGAAGTTCTTGGTCACGGGGAGGATCTCCCATCCCATCTCCTTGGTGAGCCAAGCCCGCCGACGCGCGTCATGAGCCCGGGCCTCGGGGCCCGTGTGATGACGCTCGCCGTCGTACTCCAGGCCCACGCGGAATTCCGGGTAGCCAAGGTCCACGTAGAGCCACTGACCGTCCTCGCCCCTTACCGGAACCTGGGTCTTCGGTCTCGGGAGTCCTGACTCCACGACGGCCACACGGGTCCAGCTCTCGCCCGGCGACGCGGCACCGCGATCGCTGAGGCGGATGATCTCCCGTAGTCGCTTGTTACCGCGATATCCCTGCAAGCTCCTGGCCATTGCAGTGAGTTCATCGATCTTCGCTCCTCCTCGCAAAAATTGATCGAGTGCCGCGACCGCCTCGTAGCGCGGGAGCCAACGGGCGCAGTCCAAGGCAGTACGCGCGAATGTCGTCATGCGCACACCGAACTCCTCCGCGACATGATCGGCGGGAAGCTCGACGGTTTCTGCTGTGACCCGTGACAGTGGGTCCTCTGCTGATCCGGGAGTGATGAGTTCGACGTCCCAGTCGGCCTCGTCCACTCCCGGCGGTAAGACATCAAGCCCCCAGATCCACGCTGCAGTGCGCCTGGCGACGACGACGTCCTGCGGCATGAGACCGCTGAGCGCTGCGGCACGCGAGGTCAGCGAAGCCCCCTTGACAGGCACAAAGTAGACACCGTCCCCGACAGGCACGATCGAATCGGCGGACGCTCGTTTCCAGGTGAGGCTGAATCCGTTCACATCCCCGATCCTGCCCGCCGACCGGCCGCCGCGAAAGCCGCCGCAAAAATGTGGATAACCTCAGATCGCCGCAGCTGAATGCCCGAATCGCGATCACTCCCCCGGCGGACCGACCACGCACACCAACTCATCGCACCGACCATCAAGGCCATTGACCTGAGCCAGGCACATTTCAGGCAAACCGACACTCATTACACCGCGGCGGAAGCGGCGGCCTCAGCCCATTCAGCGATGCGCTTGATCAGGTCACGCGTGGCGGCGACTTCCGCGTGGCCGAACGCGGGCTCCACCCACAGTTCACGGGGATCGCGCGCCGCGTCGTACAGCTGTCGGCCATGGTCCAGAGGCAAGAACGGGTCCGCCTCCCCGTGAACGACCAGCAGGGGCACCGGAGCGATCCGTCCGGCAACCTCGTACGGCGCCTCCGGCATCGGATCCCACCCCTTCGGCGCCACTCGGGTGCCTCGGGCAAGTCGTACCGCCATCCGCCCAACGCGTCGTTCGATAACCCAGTGCACGCGTCGCATCGGTACTGTCCCGCGGTAGTACCACCGGGCCGGGGCGCTGACCGAGACCACCGCGTCCACTCCCCCGTGCAACGCCGCGTGACGGACGACGATGGCACCTCCCATGGAGAACCCGGTCACGGCGACCCGCCTATATCCTCTCCGGCGTGCTGCGGCGACCGCCGCGTCGACGTCGAAGACCTCGCGGTCACCCACGGTGGAGCGGCCACCGGATCTTCCATGGCCCCGGAAATCCAGCCCGATGACACCGCCGTGCCCGTTGAGAACACCGGCGATCCGCTGGAGTACGGGCTGCCGCCACGAGCGGGTGAAACCGTGTGCCAGGACGAAGCACAGGTCACCGTCTCCCTGCATATGACCTGCGTCGATCCGGACATCATCATCGGTGTAGAGCGTGAGCGGTTCGGGAATCACCACGCTTCCGATGGTCGGCCATCGCATCCACCACGGAGCGCCACCTGACCGCGCCATCCTCGAATCTGGCGGGGTCGCCTGCGTGACCAGGGAGAACGCTCGCCAGACTCAAGATCATCATCAACTTCTTCAAAAATCTTGGCTTTGCCCCGTCGGAGAACCGGCCCGTCGAACGATGGAGGGGCATGAACCACCCGGGACATCTTCAGCCCGACCCGGGGCCGGCGCTGCTGGATCTCTACGACACGGCGCTCCCCGAGGTCTACGGCTACCTGCTGCCCCGGTGCGGACGGCGAGCCCTTGCAGAAGACCTCACAGCGGAGACCTTTCTGGCCGCGGTCGAAGCCGTGCGCAAGGAGCCGCCGCCAGCGTTGACAGTCGCGTGGCTGGTCGGTGTGGCCAGGCACAAACTGGCCGACCACTGGCGGCGCGTTGCACGAGAGGAACGCAGCCTCCAGGTCTTGGACGGGGGTGCCCGGGAGGCCACCGAAGACCCATGGGACGAGCGCCTGGACGCACTTCTCGCCAGAGAGGTCCTCGGCACGCTCAGCCCCCAGCACAAGGCGGCCCTGACGCTGCGCTACCTCGACGGGCTGCCCGTCCCGCAGGTCGCCGAGCACCTCGGCCGCACCTTCCAGGCCACCGAGGCTCTGCTGGTGCGAGCCCGGGCCGCGTTCCGCAATGCCTACACCGACCACTGTTCACCGGGAAACCGACCACCAGGACCTCGCGGCAGAAGGGAGGGCCACGATGACTGATCCGCTGGAGGCTCTCCACACGCCGATCGTCCCGCTCGACCCCGATCCGGACTTCGCGGCGCGCCTGCGCGAACGCCTGCGCCGCGCGTTGCTGCAACCCATGGGAGACACCATGACCACCGTCCAGGAGGCACCGGCACAGTTGCGCACCCTGACGCCGTACATCTGCGTCGACAACGGACAGCACGCCCTGCGCTGGTACGCGGAGGCGTTCGGGGCCGAACTCCGCGGCGAGCCGATCATCATGGACGACGGACGCGTCGGGCATGCGGAACTGACCATCGGCGACTCCGTGATGATGCTCGCCGACGAATGGCCCGAAGAGGGGCTCCTCGGCCCCACCGCACGCGGCGGCCCCAGCCAGTCGCTCTACCTGACGGTCCCGGACGTCGACGTGGTCTTCTCACGCGCCGTCGAACTCGGAGCCGCCCCCGCCCGTCCCGTGGCGGACTACCCCTACGGCCGCAACGGTGTCGTCACCGACCCGTTCGGACACCGCTGGATGATCACCACCCCGCCCTCACCCGCACGCCCCCGGCTACGGGAGGGCGACGTCGGCTACGCCTCGCTCTGGGTCCCGGACGTCGACCGTGCTGCCAAGTTCTACGGAACCGTCCTCGGGTGGCACGCCTCCCCCGCGAGCGGCTCCAGCCGCCACGTCCAAGGACTGCCCGAACAGCACATCGGCATGTTCGGCGGACAAGAGCACCGGACGACGTTCCTGGCGTTCGCCGTCCACGACATCCATGACGCCATCCAGCGAATCCGCGCCGCAGGCGGCAACGCAGAAGAGCCGACCGACGAGCCGTACGGCCTCTCCGCCATGTGCACTGACGACCAGGGAATGAGCTTTTCGATCTACCAGCCTCCGGAGAGGACCAGCCCCGTCGAGGAGAAGTTGGCCCAAACCGCCGGAGTCTCCCACGGCGAAATCTCCTACCTCACCATCGGCGTCCCCGACATCGCCCGCGCACGCACGTTCTTCGGCACCGTCCTGGGCTGGGACTTCACCCCCGGCCACACCCCAGGGGGCTGGAACGTCCGGCTGGGCGACACCGAGGTTCGCCCCATGACCGGTATGCACGGCGGCACCGAACGCCCGGTCGTAGTCCCCATGTACGCGGTCGACGACATCGAGACCGCGGTCACCCGCGTCCGCGAGGCCGGCGGATCAGCGACCGCCCCCGCCCAGCAGCCCTACGGCCTCACCTCCGAATGCACCGACGACCAAGGAAGCCGCTTCTACCTGGGCCAACACTGAACCCCGACCCACCCCACAACCCACCCTGCGACTCCCTCAGGAACCGGCCGACACCAGATGGCGTGGGTCCGCATCCAGCGGCTCTTGCTCAAAACCGGTGAAGCGGTCACAGGCGGCGACAAGAACCGCCTGTCATCAAACCGACCATAGGACCGGCCGATCTCGGGTGACTGTCGGCACGGCCTGCCACCATGATCCGCATGGCGACAACCGACGTCTTAGCCCCATTCCAATGGCTCAACATGCCCGAGAGTGCAGGCGGACCGCTGGGCGTGATATTTAGCGTCGCCTTCTTCCGCGGGATAGACCAGGCAGAGGTGGTGCGCCGCTTCAGCCTCGGCGAGGACTCCGGCCACGAGTCGGACTTCGGCGGGCTCAACGAGAAGGTCCTCGAATTCGTCAACCGGACGGCGGGCGGGTCCGGCGGCGGCTACGTGGGCGTCTTCCCGGCCGGCGAGTGGTGCGTGGCCATTGAGCCCTACGGCTGGTCGGCCACCGACCACGAGGTGGTGACCGAACTGTCGCAAGGCTGCGAGGTGCTGGCGGTCACCCGGCACGACTATGCCGCCGAGCCGAGCTTGGAGTACGCGATCGACGGCACGATCGTCACCGGCTACCGGCTGCGGCATCCCTACGACCGTTACGGCTCCGACCCTGACCGGCTCAACGGCTTCATGCAGGAGCTGGGAATGGAGCTGGACACCCCGGAGAATGACGTCGCCTGGGAAGACAACCACGACACCGCCATACCGAAAGGCTTCGCCCTGATGGCGAAGGTCACCGAAGAAGCGTTCACGCCGGACATGCTCACCCGCCCGATGCTGGTGGCATCCATCGCCAAAAGATGACCACCTTCTCGACATCGACGCCACCACGCTGATCGACATGGACGCCCACCGTC
>NZ_SMJX01000355.1 GCF_004348535.1 Actinomadura sp. KC216 | reverse complement strand
GTGTTCGGCGAGCGCGGCTACCAGGCCACCTCCATGGACGAGATCGCCGAGCGCTGCGGCGTCTCCAAGCCGATGCTCTACGAGTACTTCGGCTCCAAGGACGGCCTGCTCGTGGCGTGCGTGACCCGCTCCAAGGCGGAGCTGCTCGACGTGACGCAGAAGGCCATGGCAGGGGCGAGCGACCCCAAGGACATCCTGTGGCGCGGCATGGTCGCGTACTTCAGGTTCGTCCACACGCACAGCAGATCGTTCTCCATGCTCCTGCGCGAGCCGCTCTCCGCGCCGCCGTCCGCGGCCGAGGCCGTGGACGCGACGCGCAGGCAGCAGAGCACGCTGATCGCGGGCGCGCTGTCCACGTTCGCGCCGTCCGCGCCCGCCAAGGTCATCGACGCCTTCACGCAGATCATCATGGGCGGCAGCGAACGCCTGGCGCACTGGCAGACCCAGCACCCCGAGGTCTCCCCCGAGGACGCGGCCCGCCATATGACCGACTTCTGCTGGAACGGGCTCAGCCCGTACCTGCCGGACGCGTCCTGAGTACGGTTGGCTCCATGCCACTCGCGCACTTCGACGGAGCGCTCGCCGTCGTCACCGGAGCCGGCAGCGGGATCGGCCGGGCCACCGCCCTCGCCCTCGCCGAGCGCGGCGCGCACGTCATCGCCGCCGACATCGACCTGGCCGCCGCCGAGCGCACCGTCACCCTCGCGAAGACGGTCGGCGCCGGAGCCTCCCCCTACGAGGTGGACGTGTCCGACGCCGCCGCGATGGAGGCCTTCGCCGCCGAGGTCAAGGAGTCCCGCCGGGCGCCCGACATCGTCGTCAACAACGCCGGCATCGCGGTCGCGGG
Source organism: Actinomadura sp. KC216 (assembly GCF_004348535.1). Lineage (GTDB taxonomy): Bacteria > Actinomycetota > Actinomycetes > Streptosporangiales > Streptosporangiaceae > Spirillospora. The sequence goes on along the minus strand of NZ_SMJX01000355.1, from coordinate 7,241 downwards.
CCCGTTCCTCGCCACCGGCCTGGACGACTGGAACGCCGTCCTCGGCGTGAACCTGTGGGGCGTCGTCCACGGCTGCCGCCTGTTCGGCAAGCAGATGCACGACCGCGTCCAGGCCCTGCCCAACAAGCCCGACAAGCCCAACTTCGGCGGCCACATCGTCAACATCGCGTCCGCAGCCGCCTACACCCCCACCCGCACGCTGCCCGCCTACTGCACGACGAAGGCCGCCGTGCTCATGCTCAGCGAGTGCCTGCGCGCGGAACTGGCGGGCTCCCGCATCGGCGTCACCGCCGTCTGCCCCGGCTTCGTCAGCACCGACATCGTCAAGAACGGCACCTACGTCGATGGCGACAGGTCGGCCAGGGAACGGTTCCGCGAGCGCGGCCAGCGGGCCCTCAGGAGGCGCAACTACCCGCCGGAGAAGGTCGCCGAGCGGATCGTCCACGCCATCATCAAGAACAAGCCGATGGTCCCCGTCAACTTCGAGGGCCACCTCCTGCACGCGGCATCGAGGGTGTCGCCCGCATCCCTGCGCCTCCTGGCCAGAATCCCCGCCCCCCGCCCCTGATCCCGGAACGGCGAGTAGTTCCACTTCGAACCATTTCTCTCAAGGTCGAAACAGATTCGAGAAAATGGTTCGCGAATACACCGCATTGGTACATGGAGAGGGTACCGAAAGGGCCGCGGAGCGAGGTCCACTCCGCGGCCCGTCGACGCGTACAGGTTGCTGACCTGGGATCTCACCTCACCCAGGACACTCCTACCGATTGCACGGTCACGTCGTCGACCTCCTCCTCCCCGGGTATCTCGAGCACGCCGACGACCTGGCACGGTCCCGGGAGCATGATCGGCGCGCCCCCTCCCCTTACCGGAACACCCTAGAAGCTATTGACAGCACATATGCCTTGATCGGCCGATTCAGGTCAGAAATGATTTAGCGCGGCGAGCACTTCGCGGGCGACGGCGGTGGCCGTGGCGATGCAGGGGCCTTCTCGCGCGTCCTGCGCGGCCCTGCCCGGCGCCCGCTCGGCGTAGGTGACGGTGAAGACCGTGTTGCGGGTCCTGGCGGTGACCTGCCCGACCACGGACGGGCGCCCCTCGTCCGCGCGGTACCAGCGGTACGCCTCGTCCCCGAGGGCCCGGTCGCGTTCGAGCCTGATCGTCCGGACGAGCCGGGCGTCGCGCGCCTGCGTCCACTGGGTGTCGTAGTAGTCCTCGGCGTCCTTGACGGGCGTCGTGGTGTAGCCGGACGCGTACAGGCGCACCTCCACCCGGAGCCAGGGGAACGCGGCGCCCGTCGGGGTGTACGTGCATGTGGTGAGCGTCGAGTTCGCGTTCTCGGTACGCGTCGCCATGGGGACGGCGCGGTCGATGGTGCCCTTCGACACCGCGCCGCAGGGGGGCGGAAGCGTGGTGAGCGTCGTGCTCTGCAGCGTTCCAACGGGGGGTGACGGGCGCACGGTCGCCTTGTCCCGGCCCCGGTCGGGCGCCAGAAGGAAGACCGCGACGGCGGCGGCGGCGAGGAGCCCGGCGGTGACGAGGACCGCGAGCCGCTTCGGCAGCCGGCGCGGCGGAGCCGGCGGTTCCGGCGGCGAGTACGGCCGGTGGAACGGTCCGGCCGGACGCTGAAGGCTCACGCCGCGCTCCTCACTCCCCCGTCCGATCACCGGTTGGGCCCCACGTCACGGTAGGTCAGCCGCGCGGGGTCTGGCCAGTGTTGATTGTCGGTGCCGGTGGACACAATGAAGGGATGCTGATAGCGGACATCACCCGGACGTCGGCGGCCGTGGCCGCCACGTCGGGCCGGAAGGCCAAGGTCGCGGCGCTCGCGGAGTGCCTGCGCGCGGCGGAGCCGGGCGAGGCCGCGATCGTGGTCTTCTACCTGTCCGGCGAGCTGCCGCAGCGGCAGATCGGCGTGGGGTACGCCTCGCTGCGGGACGTCCCGGAGCCCGCCGCGGAGCCGTCCCTGACGGTCCTGGAGGTGGACGCGGCGTTCACCGAGATCGGCGCCGTGTCCGGGCCGGGGTCGGTCGCCCGGCGGCGCGAGCTGGTCGCGGGGCTGCTCGGCCGCGCCACCCGCGCCGAGCAGGACTTCCTGATCAGGCTGCTGGCGGGCGAGCTGCGGCAGGGCGCGCTGGACGGCGTCATGGCGGAGGCGATCGCGGCGGCCGCCGAGGTGCCGTCGGCGGAGGTGCGCCGGGCGTTCATGCTGCGCGGGTCGCTCGGGCCCGTCGCGACGGCGGCCATGGCCGAGGGCGTCGACGGGCTGCGCGGGTTCGCGCTGGAGGTCGGGCGCCCGATCAAGCCGATGCTGGCGGCGTCCGCGCCGTCCATCGACGAGGCGTTCGCGAAGCTCAAGGCCGAGGCGGCCGTGGAGTGGAAGCTCGACGGCATCCGCGCGCAGATCCACGTGTCCGGGGGCGAGGTGCGGGTGTTCACCCGGACGCTCGACGAGATCACCTCCCGGCTCCCGGAGGTCGTGGCGGCGGTGGGCGGGCTGCCCGTCCGCGACGCCGTGTTCGACGGCGAGCTGATCGCGCTGCGCCCGGACGGGCGCCCCCACCCGTTCCAGGTCACGGCCGCCCGCACCGCGACCCGCACCGCCAAGAACACCGAGCCCGTGCCGCTGGCCGTCTTCCTCTTCGACGTTCTCCATCTCGATGGCGCTGACCTGCTCGACGCTCCGGGCGCGGAGCGGAACGAGGCGCTCGTGCGGGTCGTCCCCGAGGAGCTGCGGATGCCGCGCGTGATCACCGGCGACCCGGCGCGGGCGAAGGAGGTCTTCGACGAGGCGGTCGCGCGCGGCCACGAGGGCGTGGTCGTCAAGTCCCTCGACACGCCCTACACCGCCGGGCGGCGCGGCGCGGGCTGGATCAAGGTCAAGCCGCGGCACACCCTCGACCTCGTCGTCCTCGCCGTCGAATGGGGCCACGGGCGGCGGCAGGGCCTGCTGTCCAACCTGCATCTCGGCGCCCGCGACCCCGAGACCGGCGGTTTCGTCATGCTCGGCAAGACGTTCAAGGGCCTCACCGACGAGCTGCTCGCCTGGCAGACCAAGCGGCTCCGCGAGCTGGCCGTGCGGGAGGACGGCTGGACGGTCCACGTCCGTCCCGAGCTGGTGGTCGAGATCGCGTTCGACGGCGTCCAGCACAGCCCCCGCTACCCGGGCGGCATCGCGCTGCGGTTCGCGCGCGTCCTGCGGTACCGGCCGGACAAGTCCGCGGCCGAGGCCGACACGATCGACACGGTCCGCGCCGTCGCGCCCGTCATGGACTGACGCGGCCCGGGTCAGGTCGGCCGGTCGTCGAGCGCGGCCGGGCGGGCGTGATCGGGTTCCGGGGGCCGCGGCGGCGGCTCCTCCCCGGGGACGGCGCGGTCGCGGGCGGCGCGGTCGCGGGACGCGCGTTCCGGAGCGGTGCGGCGGGCCTGGCGCCTGGACACGGCGAGCGTCCGCAGGCGGGGCGCGCCCTTGCCGCGTGCGCGGGCCTCGCGCGAGCCACGGGAGTCGGCGCGGCGCCGCTCGCGTGCCGCGCCCCGCCGTTCGGGCCACGCGCCGGTCTTGCGCCCGGTGCGCGAGCCGCGGGCCGCGCGGGCGGCGGCCTTGCGTTCCGCGCGCGCGACGGCCCGGCGTTCGGCGCGCGCCGTCGCCCTGCGGAGGCGGCGGCGGGCGCGCTCGGCGGCCTCGGTGCGGCGTTGCAGCAGGTCGGGCGGGATCAGGTCGTGCCGCCCGGCGATGAACTCCTGCACCCAGATCTTGCCGCGGATGAGCGGCCGCCGGAGCCGCTTCTCCCGCCGGACGGCCCGCAGGTAGCGGCGCGACCCCTCGTCGTAGCGCCAGCGCGACCAGGGCGAGCCGGGCCGCGCCACCCGGACGGCCCCGACGATCAGCAGCGCGGGCAGGAACAGGCCGATCAGCCCGGTCCAGATCTTGCCCTTCAGCAGCGTGATCACGGCGAGCGCGAGGTTGCCCGCGAGGAACGCGACATAGCCGACGCTGAGGTCGCCGCCGCCCGGGTCGATGCCGATGCCCTCGTAGCCGAACGGCCGGACGCCGAGCAGCAGCAGCCCCGTCACGGCGATGGCGACGAACACCGCGTCGACGGACGCGCGGCCCTTCTCCGTCCAGTAGACGTCGCTGAGGTGCAGGATCAGGGCGAACTCGTCCAGGACGAGCGCCGACCCCATCCCGAACACGACGGCCGCGACCAGGTCGAGCCGGACGTGCTCGTCCGGGACGGCGAGGCTGGCGACCCCGCCCGCCAGCATCAGCACGACGCCGAACACGACATGGTGGATGTGCACGTCACCGGCGGTCACGTTCCGGAACCAGCGCACGTCCGAGCGGATCAGCCGCACGTTCACCCGCGTCAGCACGAACGTGATCATGAACGCGACGAAGAACCCGAACAGCGGCAGCCGCCCGGTCTCCACGATGCGCGCGTCGAACATCTCGATCAATCTGCCCCCCGCAGCCTCCATCATGCCCGGTGACATGCGTGGATATCGTGGGACCGGGCACAGAATCACCCCGACAGCCCGGTCACGGGTCGTGCGGCCGTAGGCGCCCCGCGCCGGAGGTCGCACGACCCGCCGGTCGGGGGGCCGTTTCGCGAGACGCGCCAGCGGCTCGGGAAACGGTCCGCCGACCGTGACGGGGGTTCCAGGGGGTCGCCCCCTGGGCAAACACGAGGGGAGGGCCGCCGTGAACCGTACCGTGGACCGGTGGGATCCCACCTACCGCACCTGGGTCGCGGAGGCGATCCGGCGGGTCGACGCCGACGCCAACCGCAGCGCCGACACGCACCTGCACGTGTTCCCGCTGCCGCCCGACTGGGGCATCGACCTGTACCTGAAGGACGAGTCCGTCCATCCGACGGGGTCGCTGAAGCACCGGCTGGCGCGGTCGCTGTTCCTGTACGGGCTGGCGAACGGCTGGATCCGCGCGGACACGACGGTGATCGAGGCGTCCAGCGGGTCGACGGCGGTGTCGGAGGCGTACTTCGCGCGGCTGCTGGGGCTGCCGTTCGTCGCGGTGATGCCCGCGTCCACGAGCCCGGAGAAGATCCAGCTGATCGAGTTCTACGGCGGGCGCTGCCATCTGGTGGCCGACCCGTCCTCGATCTACGACGAGTCGCGGCGCCTCGCGGCCGAGTGCGGCGGCCACTTCATGGACCAGTTCACCTACGCGGAACGTGCCACGGACTGGCGCGGCAACAACAACATCGCCGAGTCGATCTTCGAGCAGCTGCGGCTGGAGCGCTTTCCCGAGCCGTCGTGGGTGGTGGTCGGCGCGGGCACCGGCGGGACGTCCGCGACGATCGGCCGGTACGCCCGGTACCGCCGGTTCCAGACGCGGCTCGCGGTCGTCGACCCGGACGGCTCGGCGTTCCACGGCTCGTTCGCCGACCGCGACCCGGACCGGACCGCGGCGGGCTCCCGGATCGAGGGAATCGGCCGGCCCCGCGTCGAGCCGTCGTTCCTGCCCACGGTGATCGACCGGATGATCCAGGTGCCGGACGCGGCGTCCATCGCCGCGATGCGCTGGACGAGCGAGGTCAGCGGGCGCGACGTCGGCGGCTCCACCGGCACCAACATGTGGGGCGCGGCGGAGCTGATCGCCGAGATGCGGGCGCGCGGCGAGCGCGGCAGCGTCGTCACGCTGATCTGCGACGGCGGCGAACGCTACACCGGCACCTACGGCTCGGACGCCTGGCTCGCCGAGCAGGGCCTCGACATCGAGCCGTACCGGGCCGCGCTGGACGACTTCCTGAAGACCGGGAAGCTGCCCGCTATCCCGTGACGCGGACGGGGTTGAACAGGTCGGCGTAGATGAGCAGCCCGCCCATGACGATGAGGACGACCGCCATCACATAGGTCACCGGGAGGGCCTTGGCGACGTCCACGTACCCGGGATCGGGCCTTCGGAAGATCTTGGCGAACAGCTTCTTGATCGCTTCCAGCAGGGCGCCGGCGATGTGGCCGCCGTCCAGCGGCAGCAGCGGGACGAGGTTGAACATCCCGACCGCGAGGTTCAGCGACCCGAGCAGCATCACGAAGAAGGCGACCTTCTGGGTCCCGTCGATGCGGTCGTCGGCGGCGAACTCGCCGCCGATCCGGCTGACCCCGACGACGCCGATCGGGCCGTTGGGGTCGCGCTCCTCCCCGCCGAACGCCGCGTTCCAGACCCCGACCATCTTCTGCGGCATCCGCACCAGCGCGCCGGCGGTGCGCGCGGTCAGCTCGCCCATCGTGCTCGCGACCGCGCCCGGCCCCTGCCGCTCGACCGCGCTGCCGGGGGTGATGCCGAGGAACCCGACGTTGACGACCTTGTCCTTGTCGTCGAGGTCGCGCAGCTTGTTGCGGGTGATCGGGACGTCGAGCCGCAGGTCCTTCCCGTCGCGCCGGACGGTCATCGGGACGGTCCGGCCACCGGCGTCGCGGATCTGCTCCTGGAGTTCCCGGTAGTCGTCGATCTTCGTGCCGTTGAAGGTCACGATGCGGTCGCCCGGCCGCAGCCCGACCTGGTGGGCGGGGGTCGGCTGCGCGCCCGCCGGGCAGTCCTTGAGTTCGGACTGGCTCGCCGGCACGACGCACTTGGAGACCGTGTTGACCACCGGCTGGTCGCGGACCGTGCCGATGCCCATCAGCAGGATCGAGAAGAACAGCACGGCGAGGAGCAGGTTCATCGCGGGCCCGCCGACCATGATCAGCGCCTTCTGCCACCACTTCTTGGCGTAGAAGACGCGGTCCTCGTCGCCGGGCCTGACCTCCTCCAGCGCGGCGCCGCGCGCGGACTCGATCAGCCCCTGGAACGGGCCGGTGCTGGCCTGCCGGACCTGGCCCGGGGCGTCGCCCTTGCGCGGCGGCAGCATCCCGATCATGCGGACGTAGCCGCCGAGCGGTATCCACTTGATCCCGTACTCGGTCTCGCCGCGCCGCCACGACTTCATCGTGGGCCCGAACCCGACCATGAACTGGGTCGTCCGCACCCGGAACAGCTTGGCGAACGAGAAGTGCCCGAGCTCGTGCAGGGCGATGGACACCAGCAGGCCGAAGAATATGATCAACGCTCCAGCCAGGTAGGCCATGCGGCTTCGCCCTCCGGTCCTCCACCCCGCTCACCGGGGGGTGATCTCCAGCCAACCAACTCAGACTACGTTAACGCCGCCCGTCCGGTTTAATCCCGGCGGAGGAACCCTCCCCCCGTGCGGGCGCGACGGCAGGGGGGTCGGTAGGGGGAC
>NZ_SMJX01000354.1 GCF_004348535.1 Actinomadura sp. KC216 | reverse complement strand
CCCCTTCACCACACCCCCCGCCCAACTCCGCGAAACGATCGCCCCCGACGTCACCACGATCGCCACCCACACCAACGCCTCCACCACCACCCTCGACCTCGACCTCGACTGACACGGGGACGGCGCACGTCCGAGCCGCTCTGACGTCGCAGAACAGGGTGGGTGCCCCGCATCCAGGGGACATTGCAGTGAGGAAGAGGGAGGGCAGTTCATCCCGCATACGTCGGCAAAGGTGCACCACACGTGCTGTTCGACCCGGATGCGGCCCCGTCTGCGCCCGCATGGCCGCCCGAAGAGATCGAGCTGCTCGACGCTGCCGCGCAAGCGGGTGCGTCCGATCTCCCCGAGGGGACGCTCGACCTCCTGGACAGCGTGGTGGACCGGCTGTGCCGCGACTACCCGACCGTCGCCCCCGCGGCGCTGAGCGACCGGGCCCGGGCCCATCTCGCCTACGTCCTGCGGCTCGTGGACGGCCGGACGACCCTGCACGAGCACCGCGAACTCCTCGTGCGCGCCGGATGGCTGTCGATCCTCCTGGCCTGCACGCTCTTCGACGCCGGAGAGCCCACCGGCGCCGAGGCCGTCCGGCGGACCGCGCGCCGCCTCGGCGAGCAGGCCGGGCACGGCGAGATCATCGGATGGTCCTGGGAGATCGCCGCGTGGTTCGCGCTCGTCGAGCGCCGCTATGACGAGGCGGTCGCCCTTGCCGAGGCAGGCGCACGGCACGCGGGCATGACCAGCGCCGCCGTCCAGCTCACCCTGCAAGCCGGGCGAGGGTACGCGCGGATGGGAGACGACCGGGCCCTGGAGGCGCTCCGCGCCGGACGGAAGATCCTCAACCGGCTGCCGCGTCCCGACCATCCCGAGCACCACTTCGTGTTCGACCCCGGCAAGTACGAGTTCCACTGCTCAATGATCTACACGATGCTGGGGCGGGACGAGGCCGCCGAGGAGCACGCCGCCGAGGTCATCGCGCAGTGCCGGCGGCCGGACGGCACCGTCCGGTGGCCGATGCGGTACGCCATGGCCAACCTCGATCTCGGCCTGGTCGCCACCCGGCGCGGGAAGCTCGACTGCGCGGTGCGGCACGGCCGGGCCGCCCTGGAACCGGTGCGCCGGTCGGGTGATCTCCTGCCTCGCGCGGGTGAGCTGTGCGGCAGGCTGAAGGAAAGCTATCCGCGTGAGCGGCTGGTGGCGGAGTTCGCGGAGCAGTTGCGCGAAGAGCACCGCAGGCCGCAGCCACCGGACGGCCTCGTCCAACCCTGAGCGGAGGGCTCAGGGGGTGTCGGGGAGTTGGAGTCTCAGGGCCTTGATGGCGGTGCGGGCTTCTTCGGGGTCTGCGCCTTCGGCGATCGCCGCCAGGGCGGCTCGCCAGGCGGCCGTGAGGATCTTGCCGAGGAGTGGTGTCGCTGGGGCGATGGTCTGGGTGAGCATCTCGGCCAGCTGGTCCTGGTCCGTGCCTGCGGGCGGGTCTCCCAGGATGTGGAGGAAGCCCTCGCGGACGGCGAAGTCCAGGCCGACGAGCATCGCCGACGTCACGGCCGCCGAGCGGTCCGACGAGGTCGTCCCGGCGGCCGCGAGTGCGCCTTCCATCCGGTCCAGCAGGCGCCGTTCGACGTCCTGCCGCGCGAAGGCGTAGAGCCCGAGCTTGCTGCCGAAGTGGTGGTAGAGCGCCCCCGTCGTGACCTCCGCGGCCGCGGCCAGGTCGGTGACCGTGACCTCGGCGAACGGGCGGGTCCCGAACGCCTTGACCGCGGCGAGTGCAAGCCGGCCCCGGGGGGATGTCGAGACGGGGACCCATTCGCGCATCCCTACATAATGCCGTTATGCTGTCCCCAAATCCAGTTACGCGACGGAAGGATGGCACCGTGAAGCTCGAGTTCCTGTTCGTCCCCACCTCCGACCTGAAGGCCTCGCTCGCCCTCTACCGCGACAGCCTCGGCTTCACCGAGGTGTGGCGCGAGGGCGACGCGACCGTCGCGCTGGCCCTGCCGGGCACGGAGACCCAGGTCATGCTGGACGCCAACGACCCCGACGCCCCGGTCGGCCCGCTGTTCGTCGTCGACAGCGTCCAGGACTTCCACGCGAACCGTTCGGAGACGCTCGGCGTGGTCGAGGCGCCCTCGGAGATCCCCGGCGGCTTCCTCGCCACCTACAAGGACCCGGGCGGGGGGACCATCTACGTCATGGACCAGTCGACGGATCAGAACGTCGCGTGACTCGCCCGGAGGGGATGTCGCCGGTCGCCTGAAGTGAGAGTGTCGGGCGATGAAGATCTATACGCGCAAGGGGGACGGCGGGCAGACGGGCATCTGGGGCGGTCGCCGTCTGGACAAGGACCATGCCCGCATGGAGGCGATCGGCGCGGTGGACGAGTGCAACGCCGCCGTCGGTGTCGCGGCCGCCGCGGATTTGCCCGGAAACGTGGCCGCGGTCCTTGCCGAGGTCCAGGACTGTTTGTTCGTGGTCGGCTGCGAGCTCATGGCGCCCGACCGCACCGGTGCGGGCGGTTCCGTCCCGCGGCTGACGGGGGATGAGGTCGCGCGGCTGGAGTCGTTGATCGACGAGTTGGAGGCCGAGCTGCCCGAGCTCACGAGCTTCATCCATCCGACGGGCTCACCCGAAGCCGCGAATCTGCATCTGGCGCGGGCCGTGTGCCGCCGCGCCGAACGGCGGGTGACCACGGTGCGCCGCACCGAGCCGGTGAGTGATCATGTCGCCGCGTATCTGAACCGGCTGGCCGACCTGTTGTTCGTCCTGGCCCGTTACGCCAATTTCACCGCCGGTGTCGCCGACCGCAAATGGAGCCCCGCCCAATGACGGCCTTGGCGTGCCCGGCGGGACGCCGCGCGACGCGGCTCACCTGAAAAGCCGGGTCAGGCCTCCGCGGGACCGAGCCGGGCGGCCGACCGGGCGCGAAGCAGGACGGCGAGGTTGATCGCGGCTATCAGTGCGAGGCCGACGAGGGCAAGCCAGAAACCGGCTCCCAGACCGGCCGCGTCGCTCGACTGGTCGATCAGCGGTTCGCTCTCGGTTTTCGGAATGGTCGAGAACAGCACGGTGAGGAATTCCCGCGCGGCGCTCTCCATCCGCGCGGCGGCCGACAGACCGGTCACCACCAGCAGCACACCCGACACCGCCGCGACGACGGCGGCGTACAGGGATCGCCGCCGCGCGGGACGGGCGAGGGCGGTTCCCGCACCGGCCGCCATGACGAGAAGCGTGACGATCGCGAGCAGGCGAATGACGATCGGCCAGCGGTAATCGGATTGGTGGACCGCGATGTTCGCGCCGGTCGAGGAGATTTCGAGGAGACCTTCCAGCGGCGATATCTCCTCCACACGGGAAGGGAATTCCCATGACGACATGGCGGTGCACGGCAGGAACAAGTACGCGAACAAGGTGAGCGCAAAGCCTACGGGGTTGATGCCCCGCGTCACGAATTTCTCGAAGGCGGAGGGGCGTGCGGAGTCGGTCACTTGAAGAACTGTAGCTTCGACGGGCTGGGAGGGGTCCCGCAATTGGCGCGAAGTCGCAGATGCGGGCATTTGTCCTGCTTCATTCGTCCACCCGTCCCGCGGCGACGCGGACGGTGGACGGCTCGCCCCGCGTCCGGCCGGAGGCGGTCGGATTCCGGGACGGGCTTTGCGTTCGGGCACGTCACAGGCCATGCTTTGCCTCACATAGGTCGCATAAGCGACTAGTTACCCCGTGCGTATGGCGCGCGACGCAGGGGGACGAGCGGCGGGAGGGTCTGTGGCGGACGACGGTTCGACCACGAACGCGAACCTGTGGGCGAATCTGCCGAGGGAACTGGCGGACCATATGCGTCCGCACCTCGACGAGGTGGCCGACGACATGATCCACGAGATCCAGACGCGCGTCAGGGAGTACGACCGGCCGGGCGACGGCTCCTACTCTGGAACGCTCCGGCTCGCCGTCGAGCGCGTCCTGCACTACTTCGTCGACCGGGTCGGCGACCCCGGCCACGACTCCGCGCCGGTGGCGGACTTCTTCCGCGCCATCGGCCGCGGCGAGGCCGGGGAGGGGCGCAGCCTCGACGCCATGCAGACCGCGATGCGGGTCGGCGGCATGGTGGCCTGGCGGCGGCTGACCGAAGGGGCCGACGCGCTGGAGGTGTCCCCGCGGACGCTCGGCGCCGTCGGCGAGATCCTCCTGGAGTTCCAGGACGAGCTGGCGCACGCGGCGGCCGAGGGATACTCGCAGGCCAGGGCGGCCGTCGCCGGTGAGATGCAGCGCCGCCGCAGGCGCCTGCTCGACCTGCTGCTCGCCGACCCGCCCGCCGCGCGGGAGGCGATCGCCGACCTCGCCGCCGCCGCGCACTGGCCCCTCCCGCGGACGGTCGCCGCCGTCGCGCTCGGACGCCGCCACCAGGACACCCCAGGCCAGGACGCCCACCGCCCACAGGACGTCCGCCATCCGCAGGACGTCCGCCATCCGCAGGATGTGCGGCGGCCCGCCTTCCCGCCCGACGTGCTCGTCGACCTCGGCCGCCGCACGCCCAGCCTGATCGTCCCCGACCCGGACGGCCCCGGACGCGCCAAGCTCGTCGACCGCGCCCTCGCCGGGACGCTCGCCGTCGTCGGCCCGACCGTCCCGCTGATGAAGGCTGCCCGTTCCATGCAGTGGGCCCGCAGGACGCTGCACCTCGTCCAGCGCGGGGTCATCGAGGCGGACGGCGGAGTGATCCGGAGCGTGGAGCACATGTCCACGCTCATCCTCTTCCAGGACGAGGGGCTCATCACGTCGCTGGCCGACCTGCGTCTCGCGCCGCTGGCGCATCTGCGCCCGAGCCAGCAGGACCGGCTCGCCGAGACGCTGCTGGCCTGGCTGCAGTCGGGGCGCAACGCCAACGAGGTCGCGATGCGGTTGCACGTCCACCCGCAGACCGTCCGGTACCGGCTGCGTCAGCTGGAGGACCTGTTCGGCGACCAGCTCCTCGACCCGGACCTGCGGTTCGACCTGGAGATCGTCCTGCGCGCCCGCGCGCTGCTGGCCGACAACGCCGGCGAGCGCATCCTCCAGCCGGCCGGGAGGGCCGTCGGCGAGCCGGGCGAGGTCGTCACCTTCCGCCGCTCCTGACCCCGCTCGCCGAGCCGACCTCGCTCGCCGGGCTGGCGCCACCCGCCGGGACGGCGCCGCCCGTCTGGCCGGACGTGGTCGCGCGGAGACGCTCCGCCGTGGCGACGCGTTCGGCCAGGCGGGTCTGGGCGTCGCAGAGGAGCCACAGCTCGCCCTCGTCCATCGCGACGATCTCTTCCAGGCAGCCGTTGAGGAGCTGGTAATCCGTCAATGGGGAGATCCGGGTGGCGCGCAGGCCGCCCTCCTCCGAACGCTCGCTGTGCCAGCCGGGCATGCACAAGATCACCGACATCGCACGGACTCCCCTTGGTGGGCCTATGGTGGGTCTACCATAAGCCGACCAAGGATCGCCCACAACGCGTTCTGCACAACCCCAAAAGGGTGCCGGAGGTGGTGGGATCTGTACGGTGTGAGGTCAATGCACTATCCCGGAGCAGGAATCTGGCATGCCGCGTCCCCCCACGAAAGCACAGGCGATCACGAACGCGCTCGCCGCCCGCATCGTCGAGGGTGAGCTCGATCCGGGGACGTGGCTGCCGTCCGAGCGGGAGCTGGCGCGGCACTACGAGGCCGACCGCTCCACCGTCCGGCGGGCGCTGCGGATGCTCGCCGAGCAGGGGCTCGTCCAGCTGCGGCACGGGTCGGGCGCGCAGGTGCGGACGGCGCGGCGGGTGCGGCGCGCGGCGGCCGACATCACGCGGCAGGTCGGCGCGTGGCGCGGGTTCCACGTGTCGGCGCAGAAGGACGGGCGCACCCCGTTCACACGGACGACGGTCACCGAGATAGCGGCGAGCGAACAGCTGGCACACCACCTCGACGTGCCGCCAGGAACACGCGTCCTAGAACGTGCGCGCGTCCAGGGCGTGCAAGGCGAACCGCCCGTTCAGACGGCGACGACGTGGGTGATCCTGGACGTCGTGGAGCAGATCCCAGTGCTGCGAGAGGTCGACACAGGCCCCGGCGGCATCTATTCGCGTTTGGAGGAGGCCGGGCATCGGATCACGTTCGAGGAGTCGGTGACGTGCCGTCTCCCCTGCGCGGACGAGCAGGACACGCTGGAGGTCGGCCCGAACCGGCCCGTCCTGACGTTGTGGCGCCGCGCGTACGACCAGAACGGCCGCGTCGTCGAGGTCACCCATCGAGTGGTGGTCGGCGACCGGCACGAACTCGTCTACCGCTACGGGTCGGGAGCCTGACATGAGCGAGGATGAAGAGCCCGCGGTCCGGCAGATCGGGTCGCGGGTCGTCTACGAGAATCCCTGGATGGTCGTCCGGGAGGACGAGGTCGAGCGGCTGGACGGCTCGCGCGGCATCTACGGCGTCGTCGACAAACCCGACTTCGTCGTCGTCATCCCTCTGGAAGGCGACGGGTTCCATCTCGTCGAGGAGTACCGGTACCCCATCGGCAAGCGCACGTGGAGCTTCCCGCAGGGCACGCTCCCTGGACGCCAGGACGCCGACCCGGAGGAGCTGGCCCGCCTGGAACTCGCGCAGGAGACCGGTTTCCGTGCATCAACACTCACACATCTCGGTTACCTGAACTGTTCGCATGGGACGAGCGGCCAGGGCTTCAACATTTTCGTCGCGACCGGGCTTCAGGCAGGGGAGACCGACCGGGAGCCAGAGGAACAGGACATGCGGCAGAAGTGGGTGTCCAGGGACGAGTTCAAGGCGCTCGTGCGCGAGGGCCGAATCACGGACGATTCGACCCTCGCGGCCTATGCGCTTCTCAATATGAACGAGACCAGCTAGAGCAGTCGACGTCCATGTCCGCGGGACGGGCGTCGAGGATCTCGCGGGCCCGGGTGCGGGCGAGGTTGCCGCTCATGGCGGGCTCGTCGTCGTCCAGTCCCAGGGCGATGGAGCGCAGCGCGCAGGACCGCGCCGGTTCGGGCAGCCGGTCCAGCGCGGGCACGGCGTCGGCGGACAGGTCCCGCAGGTACGGGACGTCGATCTTCCCGGTGTCCTGGTAGCGGGCGACGTTGTTCTCGGCGATGAACCCGTCCGGGTCGATCGACGCCAGGACGATCATCGCGACCGCCCCGCTGGCCGCGACCGCCCGCGGCAGCCACGGCGTCCGCCCCTTCACGACGCCCGCGACCGCGACCAGCACGACCACGACCCCGAGCCAAAGCTCGAACGCGTGCACCCACAGCCGCAAACGCGTCCAGCCGAACGTCTCCTCATACAGGTAGAGGCGCCGCAGCGCGACGGCGACGACCACGAGCGTCAGCGCGCACAGCAGCCCGAGCAGCACCCGCACCATCACACGATCGCCGCGCCCCGCAGCCGGGGCGTACCGCTTCGCCACCGCCACGACCCCGAGAACAAGAACCGTCACGGCGACGAGCTGGAAGAATCCCTGCCGGGCGTACTCGGCGTAGGTGAGGCCGGTGGAGCGGAGCAGTTTGTCCTTGTCGTCGGCGAGGAACACCCCGGCCTGGATGGCGCAGAACATGAGGAACAGCAGGTCGAGCGCCGCGATCGGCACGGCCCACGACCAGCGTCCGGCGGGCTTCGCGGGATCGGGGACCAGTATCCGCAGCGGCGGCGGCGCCTGCGCGAGGAACGCGCCCGCGCTCGCCAGCAGCAGGACACCGAAGCCCGCCATCCCGTACACGATGACAGAGCCCGGTGACACTTCCGGGACGAGCCCCGAGGCGATGGTGCCGAACGCCGCGTCCGCCCCGATGAACAGCCCGCCGAACACCGCGATGAGCCCGGCCGCGATCAGACCCGTCCGGATGGCGGGCCACGCCGTACCCCGCCCGGACGACATCGACCGGTACGCACCCCGCCCCGCCCACGGCACCATGTGGCCGACCGCCGGGAACACGGCGATCCCGCCGCCGAGGACTTCCGGCCAGGACCGCCCGCCGGACGCCCCGTACGAGCCGGCGGCAACGGCGAGCAACAAAGCGGAAACAACGAACCAGTCCGCGTCCCGTACCGCCGCTGTAGCCGACAGGCACAACGCGAGCAGGACGAACAAGAC
>NZ_SMJX01000353.1 GCF_004348535.1 Actinomadura sp. KC216 | reverse complement strand
CTCCACGACCGGCCGGACGACCGGCCTCTCCTCGCCCGAGTCCCACACCGCGAACCTCACGGCCCCGGCCTCCCGCGTGAACCGAACCCGGATCTCCAGATCCGGAGTGCTCCGCACCGCATTCGCGACGAGCTCGCCAACGATCAAAAGCACATCGTCCGCGACCCGCACCAGCCCCCATTCAGCGAGCCGGAATTCCACCAACGACCGCACCATCCCCGGCACCGTCCGCGAAGCCCGACAAGAAATGTCCAACTCGCCCGACTTGGCAACCTTCGCCACCATTTAACCCGCCTCCTTTCTTTCCCGTTTCCAAGACAAGGCTGCCCCCAGATGACATATGTTGACTACGGGAATTCACCAAGCTCAACACCCAAAGGGGAAGGATGCGCGCTCGAACGGGATTCGACCCGGACAACAATCTCTGGGACTTCATAGCCGCTGAGCTGCGAAGACATCGCCTGGAACGCGACCTGTCACTCGCCGCTGTGGGCGACATCATCGACCGAGACCGCTCACTAGTCGCGCGCGTTGAATCGGGAGATACCAAGCTCCAGGCGGCCCACGCAATCAAGATCGACAAAGCTTGGGACCTGGGATTCTTCTTCCGGCGCCTGGTCAACTTCGCCAAGGCTGGTCACGACGTCGAGTGGTTCAAGACGCATCGGGATCTTGAATCCAGGGCCTCAGAACTCCGCATCTGGGCGCTCGGCTGGGTCCCCGGTCTCTTTCAGACCGAGGGCTACATCCGGGCCATGTTCGAGGCGGCAGGCGTGGAAGACGCAGAGGAAGGGATCAGATCCCGCCTCAAGCGCCAGGAGTGCCTTCTCCGGAAGCCCCGCCCCAGAGTGTGGGTGATCCTCGACCAGGGGGTCGTAGAACAACCGGTCGGTTCAGATGCGATCATGCGCGAGCAGATCGCCCACCTGGTGGAGATGGCCAAACTCCCACACGTCACAATCAGGCTCGTCCCCAGAAGCGCGGGCGCGCACGTCGGCAGAGACGGCTCATTCAAGATCATGACCGTGGGCAACTCCGACACGGTCTTCGCCGCCGCTCACGGAGGTGGGCGACTCGTCCAGGATGCATCCGAGATAGCCTCATATCGGGTGTGGTACGACCTCATCGGGGACGTGGCACTACCCAGAAACGAGTCGTTGAACGTGCTCATCAAGGCGATGGAGCGATTTTCATGATCACATGGCGTAAGGCCAGCCACAGCGAGAGCACCTCGACCCAGTCCGACTGCGTTGAAGTTGCCGATCTCGGCACATCCATCGGCATCCGTGACAGCAAAGCCCCGGAAGCCCCCCACATCACCCTCACCCCCGTAGCCTTCGCCACCCTCCTCACCCAGGCAAAGCGCGACGAGCTGCCCCATTGAGGAGGGGCGATGTTGCCATCCGCTTGGCGAAAGAGCAGCCGAAGCCCAGAAGGCACCAATGAAGACTGCGTGGAGGTCGCGCAACTCCCCAGCGGCATCGCCCTCCGAGACAGCAAGGCCCCAGAGATCGGGTACCTCACGCTGACACCTCACGCCTTCGCCACTCTGATCAACCAAGCGAAGCACGGCGAACTGCCCCACTGAGGAGATGCCATGACGCCGTGGCGCAAATCCACGCGCTCTGAGGCCCACGGCAACTGCGTCGAGCTGGCCGCCCTCCCCCACGCCATCGCCATCCGAGACAGCAGGACCCCAGAAGCTGGCTACCTCACCCTCACCCCCGAAGCTTTCGCCACCCTCCTCACCCAGGCGAAGCGCGACGAGTTGCCGCATTGAGGAGAGTCATGAGTACGTGGCGTAAGGCCACGCGATCGGACGACCATGGCAACTGTGTCGAACTGGCCGTGCTCCCCCACGTGATCGCCATAAGAGACAGCAAGTCGCCCGACGCGGGCCACCTCGTCCTCACGCCCGCTGCCTTCGCCGACCTCGTCGTCCGGGCGAAGCGGGACGAGTTGAGCCTCTGACCTTGTCCTTTGATCGCCTGAGGCTTCTCCACTGGGGGGACGATGGAGCCGACACGATCAGCCGTGAGGATTTCCGCGCGCTGTTCCGATCGTGCCGCCGGGCGTTCCACCTGGAGTTGAGGGACGCCTACGGGGTCGATGAGGAGAACGGGCCGTTCCTTGCGTGGCTCAACGGTGAGCCGGACGACTATCAATGGCGTACGTCCTGGCTAGCCCATATCCGAGCGGTCGCCTCGGCGGGGGTGATCGTCCAGCGCTTGCGGGTGGTGACCGAGCCGCACACGGACTACGTCCGGTGGGAGTTGGCCATGGACCCGGCCAACATCGAGGCCGGCGAAGACGTCCGGTATCTGCCCCGTCACCAGGCCAAGGACATTCTGTTCCCGGACGAGGATTGCTGGCTGTTCGACGATGACGTCCTCGTACTGAGCCTCTTCCAGTCGGACGGCCGGTCCGGCGGCTTCGCCTTGGCCCACGATTCTGGCCTTCTGGGCCGGTACCGCCGCGTCCGAGACACCGCTTGGCATCGCGCTATCCCGTCGACCGACTACGCCGTTTGACCTGAGCCCGTTGTTACCCCCAGCTCGTCAAGCCCGCGAAGCCATACCGGTTGGAAGCAAGAGAGTGACCGCCTGAACGCTCTTTGGCCGCCGCCCCGGCTCCGGTTTGTCGTGCAGGAGATCGGCCCTGAAGTCCTCGGACGATGCGACGCTGCCTGCTTACTCCCAGGGCGCCTCGATTTCCCCTTTGGCGTCCAAGCCGAAGCGGCGGAGTCGTTCGGCGCTTTCAGGGTCTCCTGCCCGCTCGTGCAGCCTCGCCAGACGCCACAGCCCATTACTGTTCCCGGCGTCGAGGAACTGTCGGTACAGCCGTTCAGCCCCAGCATGGTCACCGGCTTCCTCGCGCAGCCTCGCCAGCTCCTCAAGTGCCCCGACGTCTCCAGCGTCGGCGACCTGCTGGTACAGCCGTTCGGCCCCAGCACGGTCACCGGCCCCCTCGCGGAGCCTCGCCACGTCCGCCAGCGCGTAGATGTGTCCGGCGTCGACGGCCTCCCGGTACAGCCGTTCGATCCCAGCATGGTCACCGTCCGGCCTTCGCAGTTGTTCCAGGCTCCACAGCGCTTCGATGTCTCCGGCGTCGGTGGCCTCCTGTGCAAGTCGTTCGGCCTCCGCATGGTCACCGGATTTCTCTCGAAGGATCGCCAGGTCCGTCAGCGCGCCGACGTCTCCAGCGTCGACGACTTGCCAGTACAGCTGTTCAGCCCCAGCACGGTCACCGGCCCCCTCGCGGAGCCTCGCCAGGTGCAACAGCCCGCCAATACCTCCGGCGTCGGCGGCCTGCTGGTACAGGCGTTCAGCCTCGGCGCGGTCACCGGCTTCCTCGCGCAACCCCGCCACCTCCTCCAGTGCCTCGGTGTCTCCGGCGTCGGCGGCCTGCCGGTACAGCTGTTCAGCCCCAGCACGGTCACCGCGCCATTGGTGCAGTACCGCCAGACTCCACAGCGCGCGGGTGCCTCCGGCATCGGCGCGCTCCTGAGCAAGCCGTTCGGCTTCCGCATGTTCACCGGCCTCTGCGTGCAGTACCGCCAGGCGCCACAGCGCCCCGCCGTCTCCGGCGTAGGCGGCCTGCCGGTACAGCCGTTCAGCTTCAGCACGGTCACCGAGCTCCCCACGCAGCCTTGCCAGACGCACCAGCGCGTCGGTGCTTCCGGCGTCGGCGGCCTGCCGGTACAGGTGGGCGGCCTGGCGATAGCGGCCACGAGCCTCTGCGGCACCGCCGAGGGTGATCAGGTCTGCCGGGGTGTGGACGTGGTGGGCGGTGGCGCCCCAGAAGGCTGCGGGCGGATACAGCAGGATGCGTTCGCGGCGGCCGTGCTGCTCCAGGTAGTCGGCCAGCCGGTACAGCGGGACGGGTGGGGACGGCTCACCGGGGCGAGGCCGATGCTGGATCAGGGGGCCCGGAAGCTGCCGGTGCGGGGCGGTCAGCCGGTCCAGCACGGGGATGAACCAGTCCGTGCCGCCGACCTGGTCCCAGGTGTGATCATCCAGGTAGCCGGGGGCGGCCTCGCGGAGCAGCGGCTCGGGCAGGTAGAGGCCGTGGCCCAGGCGGCGGGCGTCCATCGCGGCCCACAGCACCGCCCGCTCGGCCGGGCCGCCGTGCTGGTAGCGGCGCAGCAGTTCCGGTGCACCGGCCAGTTCCTGGGTGATCTGCCCGCCCGGCGCCCGCTCCGCGGCCGTTTTCAACCGGGGGTCGGACGAGATGGTCGCGGCAAGCGCGGTGAGCTGCCCGGGGGTGAAGGCGGGCGGGGCGGTGACCTCCAGGGCCTGGCCGAGCAGGGTGCGGGCGGCCCAGTGCGGGTCCGGGCCCGATGGCTGGTGGGGCATTGCGGTGAGCGTCCGCCAGAAGTCCGGCCACATCGATCCCAGGATCAGCACCGGTCCTCGGTCGGTGTCGGCCAGCAGTGCCTGCAGCTCGGCGGCGACCCGCTCTCCCGCCTGCGGTGCTTGGAGATAGAACTGGGCCTCGTTCAACCAGATGACCGTCCGTCCGGCGATCCGGTCGCTCCGCAGCGCCTCCACCACCGCCAGCGGCCGTTCCGGGGTCAGCGGATGCCAGATCCGCCAGTCCGGCAACTCCGCGCGGACCGCCTCCCAGCAGGCCCGTGTCTTGCCCGCCGAGGAGCCGCCGACCACCATCACCAGGCGGCTGCCGTCCACGGCGGCCGCCACCTCCCCACGCAATCGGTCGTCGAACCCTGGCCGTTCCAGATACGGCGGCAGCACCGGCGCCGCCGCCTGGGAGGACGGACTCGCAGCCGCGAAGGCCTGGTGCACCTCCAGCGACAGGGCGTCCAGTTCCTCCAACTCAGCGATCAGCCGCCCGAGCGGCTCGTCGCGGGGCCGGGCCGGATCAGGTGAAGCACACGCGCGTGCCGCCCGCGCGGCGGCGACCAGCCGCGACCGCGCCGCCAGCCACGGCCCCGGATCCTCACCGCACGCCTGGACGAAGCTCTCCAGCGTTCTCACCCGGGGGAGCGCGGTGCCGCCGTTGATCAGTGCGTGCACGGTCGCCGCACTTAACCCCGCGTCGGTGGCCAGGCGATGGATGCCGTGCGGGTACCGGGCGGCCAGCAGGGCCACTTGCTCGGCCAGTTGCCGGCTGGTCGTGATCCGGTCAGCGTCGACCGCCGCCATCCGCACTCCCCGACCGTTCGGAAACGTTCGGGTTCACCTTTACATCCGACGCAGCGACCTGGTCATGCGATCAGGGTCATCCGTTATCGCCTAACCTCCTCGAACCCGAACACCCACCGGCGCGACCGTGCTGTCTCAGCCACCCAGCAGCAAGGGAGACCAAGGTGGACGGCACCACTCGCAACCCTCACCCCCGTGGACGCGGCCCCGGCGTCCTCGTGCCACGGCATGTGATCATCGCGGCCATCTGCCTCTCCGTGGGCGTGGTGGCCGGAGTCCTGGTGTGGCTCGTTCCCGGCGTGGGGCTGCCCGTCGGGGCCGGAATCTCGGTGACCGGGCTGTCGCTGGCGCTGTGCGGACTCTGGCGTGACCGCCACAGCCCCTGACCCCCGCAGCCTTCGCCGCCGCCCTCGACAGGTGAAACGAGCTGCCCGTTGCCAGCAGTAGAGGACGTGCCTCAGATCATCGTCCAGGGGCGGAGTTTGTCGGGGTTGCGGATCACCCAGATGTGCTTGATCCGGTCGCCCGCGACCTCGAACGCGAATACCGTCACGATGACGCCGTCTTCCAGGGCCACCAGACCGGGCTGGCCGTTGACCGTGCGTTCCAGGAGCGACATGGTGTCGAGCCTGCGGTCGGCTAGGTCGGCCCAGACGCGTGCGATCTGCTCGCCGCCTTTAATGGGGTCCAGGAAGGTCGGGGCGAGGCCGCCGCTGTCGGCGGTCGCCGTGGCGGCGGGGTCGAGCAGCCCGATGAGGGCGGTGATGTCCTTGGCCTCCCAGGCCCGCTTGAAGTCCCGGACGACGTCATCGGCCCGGACGGCCGAAGTCGTCGCGGAAGGCTGCGAGGCCCGGACGCGGCGGCGGGCCGAGGAGGCCAGCTGGCGGCAGGCCGCCGGGGTCCGGCCGACGATCTCGGCCACTTCGGCGAAGGGGTGGCAGAAGACGTCGTGCAGGATGAACGGACGCGTTCGGCCGGGGTCATCGATTCCAGCACGACCAGGAAGGCCAGGCTGACCGACTCGTCCAGGGTTATCTGGTCGGCGGGGTCTGCGACGGTGCCGTCCGGGATCGGCTCGGGGATCCAGTCGCCCACGTAGGTCTCGCGCCGGGCCCGTGCCGAGCGGAGCTGGTTCAGGCAGATGCGGCTGGCGACCGTCGTCAGCCACGCGCCGGGAGATTCGATGGCTTCCTGCTGGTGCCGGGACATGGCGTACCAGCGGGTGTAGGTCTCCTGGACAGCGCCCGCGCGATCTGGGTCGTCGGGGCGCAGAAGGTGGTGCCCGATCTCAGCGTCGCGCTGCGTCACGTCGAAGAGCACTGCCTGCCGCTGGAGAACGCCCGCACCCTGGAGACCTACGGGTGGCCCAGCGCGATCAACCGCCTTCTCGTCCTCAACGCGGAATACCAGCCTGGACGCGGCACCGTCCTGCTGCTCCGCGAAACCATCGGGTTCTGAACCATCCGCCGGGGCCGCAACCGCCAGCGCGCCGAGGGCGTGCAGATATTCGTTGACACGAATATTCTTTGTAGTGAATACTTGGCTTCATGGACGCAGCACTCCTCGCCGCGCTGGCCGACCCGGCTCGCTGGCGGCTCGTATGCCTGCTGGCCGAGCGGCCCCGGTCGGTCGGCGTCCTGGCCCAGCTCGCCGACGCGCGCCAACCCCAGACGACCAAGCACCTCCAGACCCTCGAACGCGCCGGCGTCGTCACGTCCCAGCGCAACGGGCAACGCCGCCTCTACACCCTCCGTCCCGGCCCCCTGCGGGACCTCGCGGCCACGCTCAACCGGCTCGCCGACACCGCGGACCGTCCCGGCGGCCCGCACGAGACCTACGACCGCCACGCGGCCTCCCTCGACGCGGAACGGCGCGCCGCCCAGGAACCGGGGTGGGCCGACGGCCGCTCCTTCGGATTCCGCCGGACGCTGGCGGCACCCCCCGAGCCGGTCTGGCACCACCTGACCGAGCCCGCCCTCCTGACCCGCTGGTGGACGCCCAACGACCTGCGCGTCTCCGAACTCGTCTTCGAGGCAGAACCGGGCGGACGCATCGTCCTGGAATACCGCGATGCCGAAGACGCCGACAGCTCGGACGTCGTCGTCGGGCGCGCGGAAGGCGTCGTCGAGGAAGTGCGCCCCCAGGAGCACCTCACCTACCGGATGTCCCCGCTGCTTCCCAACGGCGAGCGGGCCTTCACCGCCCACGTCGCCTTCACCCTGCGGCCCACCGGCACCGGCACGCAGCTCGACGCTCATTGGCGGCTCGACGGCAGCACCGTCGAATCCGCCGACTTCATCGCGGGGATCGAGATCGGCTTCGGGCAGAGCCTCGACAAGCTCGCCGAAACCCTCGCCACCGCCGCATCACGTCACACCGACCACTGAGACAGAGGAGCTTCCCGTGGGACGACTGATCATCAACGTCGCGATGACCGTCAACGGCGCATTCGAGGCACCGGCGGCCGAACCGCAAGGCGGCTGGCTGGTCACCGACCGGCACAGCATGCAGGCCGGGCTGGAGATGTGGCAGGCGGCCGACGCCATGGTGCTCGGACGCAGGACCTACGAAGGGCTGGCTGCCGCCTGGCCCCAGCTCGCCCACGTCCCCGGCTTCGAGGCGTACGCGGCCCGGATGAACGGCATGCCCAAGTACGTCGCGTCCCGATCCCTGACCGGACCGCTGGAATGGAACGCCACCCTGCTCGAAGGCGACCTCGCCACCACCCTGCGCCGCCTCAAGGACGAACACCACGGCAACCTGATCGTCCCCTCCGCCGGTAAGTTCGCCCGCGACCTCATCGCCCTCGACCTCGTCGACGAGTTCTGGTTCAACGTCAGCCCCTACCTCTGGGCTACCGGACCGCGAATCTTCGACGACATCGGCCCCGTCCGGCTGGACCTCGTCAACACCACGACATTCCCCTCGGGCATGGTCCGCCTCTGCTACGC